>JAWLEM010000264.1:0-3641 GCA_041686115.1 Bacteroidales bacterium | reverse complement strand
CCGGCATCATCATAATCGTCATCTTCTTTAATAATCTGACGAGCTTCATGTTCTGTCATTCGAACCAAATAGTAAATATCTTCTGTTTCGAACGGTAAAGCAGATACGTATTTCCCTTCCTTATTTGTAAATAATACCAGGTTGTCTTCATAGCCATCAGGATATTCAACCTTAATAGTATTGATGGTTTCCAAAGGAAGCTTTTCGTAATCTATAACAATTCTTTTTTTGCCCACTTGATTAAAAATTTTTTAAAGTTTAATGTCCGAAATATATTTAGAATTATTGTTCAAACCTAATGCCTGCATTATAAATTTAATTATTTTTTACTAGCGTATTCAGCTTATTTGTAGTGATTTAAAACATAAAGCATTGTTTGTGTTTTAACCTTATACAAGATTTTATGGTTTTAGGTTCTAATTTAATAGAAATTATTTAAAAAATCTATGGATAATCTTACTAAAATACTTTTTTGAGTTGCATTCCCGGACTTTCATCATCCCGGCTTTCAAAACCAAGTTTCTCGTAAAAAGCTTTTTTGCCTTTAGCACAGAACAACTGTATGTCTCTTATGTTGTGCTGTTTGCATTTTTTCATTAATCTGTTCATAACTTCTTTCCCGATTCCTTCATTTTGCTTATCGGGATGAACAATTACATCGAGAATAAGTGCATGCATAATCCCATCGCATAATATTCTGCCAAAACCTATGAGTTTTTGATCATCATAAACCGAAATACAATACCATGAATTCTTTAATGCCTTAAATAATTCATCGCTGTTTAATTCATATTCGGCATTCCACCCGGTAGTTTCGAACAATTCGAAAAATTGCCCGGATGATGGAATTTTTTTTGAAAAAATCATTGCACAAAACTATTTACAGCGTTAATAATTAAAATTATACCAAGTAAAATTAAAAGTATATAAATGTATTTATGGAATCTGACTACTGGAATTTTTTTATTTAATCTGGCTCCGATAATTATTGCAAGAAATACAACAGGCAGACAAATGGCGAAATAATTCAATACTTCACTACTAATGTTCCCTGCAAAGGTATGTCCGGCAATAACTAAAATACCTGTTGTAAAAAAATAACCTTGCAGAGTAGCCCTGAAATTTTCCGGTTTCCATTTTTTTAGCGAGCTGTAAATTACAATGGGTGGCCCGTTTGTGTTATAAGCACCACCCAAAATTCCTGCAAAAAATCCAAAAAACCAGGCATAATGTTCCGTTTTTAACTTGTGTAAACGTGGTTTTAAAAGGCTGTATAAAGCAAAAATCAGAACAATAATACCTAAAATCAACTTTATGGTTTGTTCGTTAATATCTTCAAGGTACCAGAGTCCGATAGGTATGCCAAAAAGGGATGAGATAATTAATCGCCAGGCGCTTTTAAATTCCACTTTTCGGATATTTTTGATGAGTATAGAAAAAGCGATAAAAAAGGCAATTAGTGCAATAAGCGGAACGGCAGTTTTTATATCAATAAACAGTGCTAATAAAGGCATAGCAATTAATGCATCGCCGAATCCAAAAGTTGAGCGGGTTAAGGTTGAAAAAAATACAATAATCAGGATTGTAATGATTAAACCAGTGTCCATTTGCGAAAGTTAAATAAAAATTTCACCTTTCATAAAAAGTTTGGCTGTTCCGGCAATTTTAACTCTTTTGCCCAGGTATTCACAGGTAAGTTTTCCTTTGCGCTCGGATAGCTGAATGGCTTCCAGTTTATTTTTCCCGAGTTTTTTTGCCCAGTAAGGAATAAGCGTGGTATGGGCAGATCCCGTAACCGGGTCTTCGTTAATGCCTGCACGCGGTGCAAAAAACCGCGATACAAAATCGCAATGACCGCCTTTAGCCGAAATAATGATTCCGAAAGTTTCAACTTTTTCGAGTATTCCGAAGCTGGGTTTAATCTTTTCAATTTCCTGTTGATTTTTATAGATAACCAAAAGGTCTCTCGATTGCAAGACTTCTAAAGGTTCTGCTCCTAAACCTTCAGTCAAATAATCCGGAGCCGGTATTTCTTTTCCTTCATTTGACGGAAAATCCATAATCAGCAGTTCTTTGTCTTTTTCAATGATCAGTTCGCCACTTAACTGTGATTTAAACCGAATAACCTGCTTTTTGTATTTTAATTCGTTAAAAATAACCCAGGCAGCAGCTAATGTTGGATGTCCTGCCAGGTTAATTTCAACTTTTGGCGTAAACCAACGAATTTCAAAAAAATCATCTTTTGGAACAAAAAATGCTGTTTCGGAAAGATTATTCTCCATGGCAATTTTTTGCATGGTATCTTTATCAATCCACTCGGTAAGTGGGCAAACAGCGGCAGGATTACCGCCAAAAACTTCGCTGGTAAAAGCATCTACCTGGTAAATGGGAATTTTCATCGCTAAAATAATTTTAGGATAAAGTTAGGGATAAATTTGAATCGGAGAGAATAAAAAAGGGTGTTTAAAAAAATATTTAAAACCAGCTGCTATACTTTTTAAAATCGATAAAAACTTCGCTGGTTTGGTTTTCTTTTACAATGAACTTTCCTGTAATGGATTTTCCGGGCTCACCGTTAAAGGAGTATATTTTTACTTCGTAATCATGCACTCCAACTTCCATTTTTTTGCGGTAATTATCCAGTGAAATTGCCTTTTGATGATTTTCAAAGGTTTGTTTTGGGCGGGGATCTATTCTGGTGCCATTAATATAGATATCAACAGCAAAAGTGCTGTTCAAAATGTATTGATTCGAATCGAAAATAACTTCTCCCACTTTTTTATCTTCAGGTTTTCCTTCCTGGCAACTTAACAAGGTTGAAAGAAGAATGATACCGATAAATTTTTCTGGTTTCATCTTTGTTAAAATTGTTTTATACTCATAAGATGATTAAATTCGAAAAAAAGTTGCTTTGGCACGATTATTTTTAATTAACTAATAATTAACACTCAGCTTATTATGACAAAGTTTAAGGATAAAACAGTTCTTATTACTGGTGGTGCAGCCGGAATTGGCAAAATAATGGCTCAAAAAATCTTAAATCTGGGAGCTGCAAAAATGATTATCTGGGATATCAATCAGGAGAATCTGCAAAATACCACAAATGAGCTCAAAGCGTCAGGATTTACTATTTTTCCTTATCGGGTTGATGTAGCCGACCTTGAGCAGGTTAAACAAACTGCCCAAAGAGTTAAAGATGATGTAGGTATGGTAGATATCTTGATTAATAATGCAGGTGTGGTTGTTGGTAAATTTTTCCACGAGCATTCGCACCACGACATAGATTTCACCATGAAAATCAATACTTCGGCACTAATGCATATTTCGCTTGAATTTATTCATGATATGATGAAAAAAGGAGAGGGGCATATTGTAAATATTGCTTCGGCAGCGGGAATGGTTGCTAACCCGAAAATGTCGATTTATTGTGCCAGCAAGTGGGCAGCTATTGGCTGGTCCGATTCATTGCGGATAGAAATGGGACAAATTAATAAACGTATTAAAGTTACAACCGTAACTCCTTATTATATTAGCACAGGAATGTTCGAAGGAGTAAAATCCAGATTAATACCTATTATAAAACCGGAAAAGGCTGCCCGGAAAATTGTTCGGGGTATCATGAAAAATAAAATATTTGTCCG
>JAWLEM010000263.1:0-3655 GCA_041686115.1 Bacteroidales bacterium | reverse complement strand
CCCATAGAAATTCCTTTCCAAAACCATGAAATAGAATTAGAACAGGATGACATTTTTTATCTTTTTTCTGATGGATTTATCGATCAGTTTGGAGGTGATAAAGGGAAAAAATACCGATCAAGAAGGTTTAAGCATTTGTTATTAGAAATTCATGATAAACCTTTAAAAGAGCAAAAGAAACTGCTGGATGAGAATTTAAAAAATTGGTTGCAAAATAAATACGAACAAATTGACGATATTATGGTGTTTGGCTTTAAACCATAAAAAAGCACCCGATAAAAATACCGGGTGCTTACAAATTCTATTCATCAAATCTATTATTTAATTTTTTCCGGAATTTTTTCATTTGGATGATCCGCTTTAAAATCAATCCAGTATTGTTTTACGGTCGATTTTATTTCTTTACGCAATAGTAATAGCCCTGTTAAATTTGGTATCGCCATAAATACTACTGTTAAAAGGGATAAACTCCAGATAATGGTTGTATCGGTAAATGATGCGATAAAGAATGCTACCACAAAAAACATCCGGTAAATAATTACATATCTTGATCCAAAGAGGAATGTTACCGACCTGTCGCCATAATATGACCATGATATGGCTGTTGAAAAAGCAAATAGCATTAATCCAATGGCTACAATATATTGCCCCCAGTTACCAAAAAAACCTCGGTTAAATGCTACTGCCGTTAATGGAGCACTATGAATAAGTGATTCTCCTTCCAGAATAACGGGAATTTCCTCTTCCTGAATTCTTCCGTTCGAGACAGGAATACTACCATTAAAAAGCGTTTTTGCAAGGATATTTTCTTTTTCATATACCTTAATATTTTCTGCAATTGATCTGGCATGTAAAAGTGTGATCTTATCATTGGCAATTTCACCATTAACAATCGATAATTCCCCATTAAAAACATCAACTTTATCACCCCCATTTAAGTGATTGCGTAGCATTTTTACCTGTTGAGGGTTTTCTTCATTATAAGTATTGGCTAAAATTTCTATATCTGTACTTTGAAATTGGTTTGATACCTTTTCGTTCCAAACTCCTGATGACAGCAATACCAATCCTGTAATGGTGCAAATAACGATTGTATCAATAAAAGGCTCGAGCACTGCAACAAGTCCTTCAGAAACCGGTTCGTGAGCTCTGGCAGCTGAGTGTGCAATAGGAGCTGAACCCTGTCCGGCTTCATTGGAAAACAATCCGCGGTTTACTCCCTGGTTAAATACATAAGCAAATCCGGCACCAAGAAATCCTCCCATAGCAGCCGAACCGGAAAATATATCTTTAAATATGGCAATGAATGATGGAATAATATTTTCATAATTAAAAAATATTACAGCGAATGCACCGATGAGATAGATTAGTGCCATCCCCGGTACTAACCTCTCGGTAACTTTTGCAATACGTTTTATTCCACCAATAATAACAAGGGCTAAAAGAACCGACATTACCGCACCTGTTATAATATGTTTAATGCCAAAGGTTGCAAAAACAGAATTCGAGATACTGTTAATTTGTGGTAAACTTCCCGATCCAAATGATGAAAGTATCGTAGCAGCAGCAAAGAAAATTCCCAGCCACTTACCTGTTTTAATTACTTTGCCATTTTTTAAATGAATATCCAAACGTTTTTTCATATAGTACATGGGTCCGCCGGCAACCATTCCTTTTTCGTCAAAATCCCTGTACTTATGCGATATGGTAACCTCAACAAATTTAGTACACATTCCAAAAAATGCAGTAACCAGCATCCAGAATAACGCTGCCGGGCCACCCAGGTGGATAGCCAATGCCACACCTGCAATATTTCCGGTACCTACCGTTCCGGAGAGCGCTGTTGTTAATGCCTGAAAATGTGAAGTATCGCCTTGATCTCCTTTTCGATCGAATTTCCCTTTAACAATTTTTATGGCATGTTTAAAATACCTGATTTGTGGGAAATTTAAATAAATGGTAAAAAATAAACCTGTACCTACTAAAAAGAAAACAAACCAGGAATGGCCACCCAGGTAGCCATGAAGGTTTTGAAAGAAATCGTTTAATTGTTGCATAGTGTTTTGTTTCGGTTATTATTTTTTTGATTGAAATGTTAACAAATGTAATAATATTTATAAATGTTCAAAATATTGGAATAAAACAAATATTGGATTTCTCAGCATCAAAAGGGTTTAAAACATTTTTTATTTTAGATCAATTTTATTTATACAATTTGAATATTTTTAAAGTTAGTAAGCTTTGCATATTTTTGTTTGAAAATTAATATCATGTTAAAACATCCTTTTGGAATATATAAGTTTCCGGTAAAATCATACGATTCGGATCAGAACGGCAGATTAACGCTGCAATCACTATTTCATTTTTTGCAGGAATGTGCCTGGGAAAACGCACGGGCCAATGACTTTGGATACGAATTCCTGGAGAATAATAATGCCTATTGGGTATTGTCTCGTGTACTGGTTCAGATGGATGAATATCCGCAATGGAGAGATGAAATAGAAATTAAAACCTGGCCTAAAGGGGTTGATGGGTTTTTTGCTATTCGTGATTTTCAGATATACTTAAATGGGAAAACCATTGGCAATGTAACCAGCTACTGGTTAATTGTCGATAAAGAAAGAAAGCGCCCACGGCGCCCGGACGATTTTAATTTCGTTCACGAGAATTTTTTAAAAGAATCGGCAATCGACAGAAATCCTGAAAAAGTAAATTTTACATCAGAACTAAAGAAAAAAGAAGAACGAAAAGTTTTTTACAGCGATATGGATGTTAACCAGCACGTTAACAATGCCACTTATGTGCGCTGGATACTTGATCGTTTTTTCTCAGAAAATGATCAAACGGTTGCGGAGTTTGAGATTAATTTCCTTTCTGAACTGATGCTCAACGATGAATTCTCGGTTTTTGAAAACCAGCAGCATGATGAGTATTTTTATTCATTGCAGAATAGTCAATCAAAAGATGTATGCAAAGCCAGGCTGGCAACAAAAAATGCCTAAAATCAGTAATTTTAGGCATTCATAAGTATTTTTAATTTATTCATTTTAAAAAGGTAAATCATCCGGCTCATTACTTTCCGGCATATCTTCAATTGTTGGCGGCGGGGGCATCTCAGGTGGCATCTCATCCTGATTTTGTGATTGAACTTTTTCAATACGCCATGCATCCAGATTGGTAAAATAATTTACTTTTCCATCCTTTTCCCATTTATTTCCCCTGATGTTGAAACTAACTTTTATGTCATCATTTAAATTGATAGAATCAATTAAGTTACATCTGTCTTGTGTAAGTTGAAATTTTACATGGTCTGTAAATTCCATTCCACCGTTCGATTCTGTTTTTTCGATAACAAATTCGCGTTTTTTAAATCGGTCGCTAACCTGAACGGTATTATACTTTTCAATTAATTTTCCTGATAATTCGAAACTCATTTTATGCGTTTATTCTTCGTGAATGATTATTTTTTCTATGCTGTCGCCTGCCTTTATTTCATCAATTATTTCAAGGCCTTCGTACACTTTGCCAAAAACTGTATGATTTCGGTCGAGATGTTGGGTATTTTCCCGGTTATGGCAAATGAAAAATTGTGAACCTCCGGTATCTCTTCCGGCATGTGCCATTGAAAGAACACCACGGTCGTGGTATTGGTTAT
>JAWLEM010000262.1:0-3660 GCA_041686115.1 Bacteroidales bacterium | reverse complement strand
GACCTGTTTTTTTCGTTAATTAATGCTGCCCGATTATACGACATTGACCCGGAAACTGCTTTAGAACGTACCAACAAAAAATTTACCAAACGATTTAACTACCTCGAAGAACAAACCTTAAAAAAAGGTATCTCGCTGAAAGATATGTCGCTGGATGAAATGAATGTGGTTTGGGAAATGGCAAAAAAATTTGATTAAAGGAAGCAACTGATTAGTTTTAGCTACCACATTTTACAAATAACTGTTGTTTAAATCATTTAAAGATGGTAACTTGAATTTTATATAGTTTTGTCAAAAATAAAGAACAATATGAAAGCAAGAAAAACAATTGTCAATTTCATTTTAATCTTTGCAATTACTCTCATAGTTAGTGCAGGGGTAACTTTTATATGGAGCCTTAGTTTTCATCCCACAACTAAAGTTAATTGGGAAACCTCATTTCAATTAGCTATAATTTTAAGTATTATTATAACAATTCTTGATGCAAAAAATCAAAAATTAAAGAAGGAATAATTTAGTTAAAAAATCTAATCATTTTTCAGGCTCTATTTTAACTACTTACAATGTAAAAAAATAAAAAATCCGCTGCAAAAGAGCGGATTTTTTAATACACAAAATTGAAATAATTTATTTTTCTTCTTTATCGTCTTTTTTTGTTTTCTTTTCTGCTTTTGGTTTCTCTTTTTTAGCTTCTGATTTTTCTTCTTTCTTTTCGCTATCGCCTTCCTTTTCGCTTTCTTCGCCGGTTTTTTCTTCTTCCTCTTCTTCGAAATTAAGCATTTCGAATTTATGCAACAGGTTGTACCACTGAACAACTTTTTTAATATCAGAAACATAAACCCGGTCGCGGTCGTAGTCGGGTAGTATACCGGCAAAATAGTCTTTTAATTCGTCGGCAGATGATTTATGCGAAATAGTTTCGCCTCCATTTTCCTTTTCATGTATGGCTTTAAAAACATCTTTTAGCGGGATATCTTCGGTATCGGTAAAAATAGCAATATCTTCCAAAGCACTTACTTTTGCTGAGGCAGATGCATTCATCCGCTGTTTGGTTTCGAGCGATTCTACAATTATACCATGCCGGCCTTGTGAAATAAATTTAAACAATCCGCCGTGTCCTGAAATTGACAAAATATCTTTTAACATATACCCTGTTTTTAAATTTAATGAAATGCAAAAATAATATACATTTCAAATTTGTGAAACTATTTTAACTTTATTAATTAAATCCTCGTTGTTTTTTTATTTTTTGGTAAGCAACATTTACTTTCTGAAACTTTTCTTTAGCTATTTTTTGAAATTCATCACCCAGGTGACTAACTTTATCAGGGTGATATTTTAAAGCCATCTTGCGGTAAGCTTTTTTAATTTCATCATCCGAAGCCGATGAATCAATCTCCAAAATTTTGTAAGCAGAGTCAACCTCTTCGACAAACATTGATTTTATAGAATCAAAATCTTTTGTACTTATTCCTAAATAAGATGATATTAAAGCTATTGTATTCAGTTCGGCTGCATCAACCTGCCCATCGGCTTTAGCCACACCCAGCAATAAGTGCACCAATTCAAGCCGTGATGAATGATCCAGATTTTGCTTTATTTGCAAACAAACGGATTGTACTGGTATATTTTGATTTAAAATATCACGTAATAATTTTATCGCTTCGATAGCAGAGTCTTCGCCAAATGCCTGCACAAAATATTTTTTTACATAATCTAATTCAGATTTCAGAACTCTCCCATCAGCTTTCATTACAGCTGCAATAAGTACCAGCAGGCTGGCGGCAAAGCTACCAGTTGTAGTTACCGAATAACCTGCCTTCGGCTGTACTTCAACATTTTCCATTAAAGAACCTATGGCAAAACCTAAAATTCCTCCTATAGGCCCAAAAAAAGCCCATCCTAAACCTCCGGCTATCCATTTTCCGAATTTACCCATTATAATAATTTCTTTTTTTTATTGTTAAAAATTAATTAGCAGTGTTATTATATCTCACCTTTACTCAAAATTTTTTGGTGAATATCAATTACTTGTGGAAGGATCATCCGATCGTTATCGTTATAAATAGTAAAATCTGCCAATTTCATTCTTTTCTCATCGCATAATTGATTTTGCATCCTGCTTAAAACTTCCTCTTTGCTAATATTATCGCGTTTAATAACCCGCTCAATTCGACTTTGTTTATTGGCATGTACATTAATAATGTAATCCAGGTCAAGGTATGCATTACTTTCAAAAAGTATTGCTGCCTCTTCAATTACATACTTACTTTGCTGTTTTTCTGCCCAATCATGGAAATATTCTCTAACTTTGGGATGAACTATAGAATTAATCCTTGTTAATGCTTTGCTATCGTTAAAAATAATTTTAGCCAAAACATCTTTCTTTAATTTATTTTTATGATAGATATCGTTACCAAAGGCTTGTTTTATTTGATCAATAACATCTTTATCTGAATTAATAATCAATTTTGCTTCGGTATCAGCATTAAAAACAGGAATACTTAAGTGATTAAAAATTTCGCATATTAGCGATTTTCCACTGCCTATGCCGCCTGTTACACCAACTTTGATCATTATTTCCTTTCAATTAGATATTCAACTGTTTTAGGATAAAATCTTAAAGACCTGATGTATTCAGGTGAGTTTGTAACTTTTACTTTTACTTTGCTGTTCTGAAGATCTAAATCATCATAATCGACAACCACTTCAAAAAATTCAGGCAAAACCTTATCGTAATTACTTAATGCAATAAAATATGACACTGTAATTTCGTTCGGAAAAGTTCTTAAAATAAGTGAGTCGGGAACATTTTTTAACTCTATTGGAACTTTTATGTTGCCTTCGGTAAATTTTTCAACACTGATTAAAATCTCAACCTCCTTATCCGAAAAATCAACATGATTGATTTTTTGTAGAGGTACTTGATTAGAATAATCTTTATTTAAATTATTTAGTTCGATCTTTTGTGTAAAAACCTGTTGAATGGTATCAATTATTGGATTCGCTCCTGAGATGGTTATACTATCAGGGTTAATTTCAACACCATTCTTTATCATATATTGAGTTGCAGGTATTGCATTAATTTTTGATAGTACAGGAACTCTTTTATTTATTCTGTCTGCAAAATCAAAAAACAAAGTATCAGGTTGTATTGATAATATTTGCAGTTCTGAGCTTATTTGTTGTTCAATTTTATCGGATAAATTACGTGTTAACGAATATAATTTAACATAATCCTGCCTTGAATGTAACCTGAGCGTTAATGAATTTACATCAATTACAAAAGGTAAAAATGTATTGCTAATTTTATACTCAACTAATTTATACCCGTAACCCTGAACTCTTATATCAAAATGTTTAGGCAGGTCATTTACAAGAATTTTATCTTCCGGGAAATTGATATAACGAACAGGAAATGTTACATCGGTTTCATATTCTTTTTCGAGCTGGTTCAGCAACCAGAATATTGTGGAAATTAAAACAAATATTAAAAAGATTATAAACTTTTTATCGGCTTTAAATTTTCTCCGGGCAAAAAACTTTTTAATATGGTCTACGATGTTTTTTTTATCCACAACAAATAAAGTTAAAAAGCGTTTAAGAAAAATATCTTAAACGCTTAATAATTAAATTATTTACCTGTATTAATATCACTAG
>JAWLEM010000261.1:0-3674 GCA_041686115.1 Bacteroidales bacterium | reverse complement strand
AACCTGAATATTGAACTCAAAACCATTGGAAAATATGCAGTAAAAAATCCGGTTAAAACCATCGGAGAGCTTATTGATATGCAACTGCTTATTATTGAACACGAAAACGATATCTTAAATAAATAATCATACTTAATCTTTCCGATGATTTTTGGATGTGGTATTGATATTGAAGAAATTTCGCGATTTAATAAACATTATTTTAATAATGGTAAATTATCTGATCTGATTTACGATATTTTTACAAGTAAAGAAATAGAAAATTTCTCGCTATTCGGCAAAAAAGCATTTTTAAAGGGCTTTTGTTTCAAAGAGGCATTTTATAAAGCTTTTAATCTAGACTATTACGATTGGAAGGATATTGAAATTATCTTTTCGAAAAACCAGGAGTTTGAGATTTGTTTTTCGGATAACCTGGAGATATTATTGAAAAAACATAAGATAGAAGATATTGTGGCCGATTATATAGAAACAAAAGATTATACTGTTTTTAAAGTTGTACTAACTACCTAATAAAAATGTCCGGTAACACTGCTTTTGTTTTTCCTGCTTTTATTACATCATTTACTTTAAAAGAGCTTAACTTTTTAAATACGAATGAAATGGATTTGAATCAATACATTCAACGTGCATCCAATACGCTGAATATAGATTTACCCAATTTTGATTATGATACCGATTTCTATAAAAAAGATGAGTTGCTATCGCAAGTTATTGCTTATACATTTAGCTGTGCATTTAGCGATTTGTTATCTAAAAAAGATATTCAACCTGATTATGTTGCCGGTTACAGCATGGGGGTTTATGCATCTTTATACAGTACCGGGGCAATTGGGTTCGAAGGTGGAATCAAGGTTATTTTAAAAGCTTTTCAGTTAGTTTATGAATTAAGTCCTACAGGCAAATTTGGTATGGGGGCCATTATTGGGCTTTCTTTTAACGATATTAGGGACATAATCATAAAAAATAATCTTGATATTGAAATTATCAATATTAATAATGAGCGTTCAATAGTTGTTGCCGGCGTAAAATCAGATATTATGTTGTTACTCGATAAGGCTCAATCCGAAGGTGCTTTTTCTGTATCTGAATTAACAGTAAATACGCCATATCATTCAAAATATCTTAAACAATATTCGGATCGTTTTAACAGCTTTATTTCCGGAGTTGATATTAGTGATACAAAAATCCCCATTATTTCTACATACGATCAGCGAGAAATTCATTCGGCATCTGAAATTAAAAAAGAACTGGTTTATAATCTTACCGAGAAAATTAACTGGTACAAAACCATGCAAAAAATGATTGAAAAACATGTTTCGGTTTTTTATGAATGCGGAGCAGGAAAAGATTTAACCAAAATAGCTAGGTTTATTGAAGGTGATTATAAAATTAAATCAGTTTATAAAATTTAAAAAAGGAATCCGTTTTTTGAATTCCTTTTTTAAACGATTATATGATTAATGATTATTTTGCTTTCTTGGCTATAAGTTTACCTAATTCTTTGCCGCATTTAGCATATGCTTCTTTAATTCTTCCTCCTGTATCGTAATCATCCATACCCATAGATTTCCCGGGGCATCTTCTCATATCTATTTTACAAAGTACATTTTCAGGGTTTGCTGTTTCGTATATTGTAATAATTGCATTTATTTCTGCATTTTTTCGTGTAATGTAAATATTGAATCCGGGTTCAGTAAAAGTTGTATGCAGCTCTAAAGTATATTTTGCATCATCTTCGTGTTGACTAAAAGCAATTCCTTTTTTGCCTGTATATTTATTTAACAGCTCTTCGAACATGGGTTGAAATCTTGTACCACGGTCTTCGGTCCAGCTTTCTTCCCATTGATCTCCTCTGCCAGGTTCTTTTTCATTGTATTCTGCTTTTTTCTTGGCAATATAATCGGCTTCGTTTTCAAATTTTCCTACGCTCATGTCAGAGTAGTCATATTCTAAATTTACAACCGATTCTCCTTTTAAAAAGCTTAAATCTCCTTCAGTAATGTTAATTTTTTGTGCTTTTGTTGCAGTAAAACTTAATACAAGCAGACCTGCAAACATTAATTTTAGTAATTTCATAATTCTGAGTTTTTAAAGGTTAATTAAATATAATTGATAACTAATGCATAAATTCCATGAATTGAGGCAGTAAAAAAGAGAATAATTCCAATCACTTTATGGATTTTGTATTTTACTTTAATTGCGCGTAATCCACTTAATAGCTGGAATATAATCAGAATTAAGTTTATTACACCAAACCAGAAAATAATATTAATTCCTAAAAACATAGCACAAAAGTTTATTGTACAACTATTTTTGCTTTGGCTTTACCTTTAGAGCCGTGTTTATTGCAGTTTCCTTCTGCAACAATTTCCATATCTTCTTCGGCAATTACTGTAAATTCTAATGTGAAATTCGAATCTTCAGGTAATTTGTCTTTGTTATATTCCCATTTTTTGTATTCTTCACCATTAATTTTTACTACTACCCAGTCGGTATGATGTCCTCTGGAGTTTCCAAAATGGCTGACATCAATTTTGATTGTAATCTCGGAACCTTTGGCTGCTTTTTCGGGAGCTGTAATTTCTACAGAAGTTTTATTTGCCAGGCTATTAAAACTAAGCGCAACAACGAAAATAAGAGTTAACAAGCTGATAATTGAAAATTTTTGTTTCATAATATACCTCCTTTTTTATTTAAAGCTAAGTTAATAAAAATTAGGAAAATACAAACAAAAAAATCGTTTTGAGATTACAGGCGATTAAATAACGTCTGTTCCTTTTTTTATGAGCCAAAGTTTGCCAACATTTTCATAAAATTTTTCCAGCGGCAGTTTGGTTTTAAGCACACTATTAAAAAAGTTGTATTTCGATAAATCAAAATCAATAATCTGATCTTTCACTTCATCATAAAAAGGAGTTCCGGGCATTGGTGTTAAAATTGTATAACCGGCATAAGTTACTTTATGTGATGATGTATAGTCAGCAAGTGCCTCAAAATCTGATTCATCATAATCGTTGGGAATAACATAATTACCACGAAGCATAATATTATTTTGGTGAAAGATATCGATGGCCTTATGAATTAATTTTGCCTCTGAACTTTTATTATATCTTTTTAGCTCTTCTTCGCGAAATGATTCAAAACCGCAAATCACAACTTTTAGTCCGTTTTTGGCTAGTTTTTCTATTAATTTTGGATTTTGAACAGCGGTATCTGTTCTAATATCCATAACATAAGTTTTTTTGATGCCTTCCTGGTCAATACGGTCAAAAAGGTGGTCAATAAACCGGGTATTTACAATAGTGTTTGCGTCAGCAAATCGAACAACCGGATAATCATCGGTTTGCTTTAATTCTTCGATAATACTTTCTACGCCTCTTTGCAGGTATCGGCCATTAAACTGACACCAGATTGAACAGAAAGTGCATTTGTATGGGCAACCCAGTGATGTAAAAATATAGGTCGAAGGATAAGGATTATTGCCCACTTTATAAGTTTCTTTCCATCTTTCCAGGTGTTTTCGGTCGGGCATTAAAAAATCATCTCCGGCCGAATTAATCATTTTTTCTTTTGACTGTGTTGGCGTTAATTTTCCGTTTTTATTTTCTACAACTCCCGGAATATGATCGTAACCGGCTCCTTTTTCTTTGGCCTCAACAACTTTTCTAAAT
>JAWLEM010000260.1:0-3682 GCA_041686115.1 Bacteroidales bacterium | reverse complement strand
AATGATTTGAGTAAAATTGCAAACGAACTTGATAAATTGATTATTACTTTGCCCGAAAATGAAGTAAAAATCACAACATTACACATTGAAAGAAACATTGGTATTAGTAAGGATTATAATAATTTTGAGTTACATAAAGCATTAACACAAAAAAATGTATTAAAAGCCAACCGGATTGTAAATTATTTTGCCCACAATCCAAAAGATAATCCGATAACACTTACATTAACCACACTGTATATGTTTTACAGTAAAGTTTTAGCCTATCATTTTATAAAAAATAAAAATGACAAGCGCGGAGTGGCAGCAACACTAAAAGTAAATCCGTACTTTGTTGGCGATTATGAAACTGCTGCCAAACAATATAATCCAAAAAAAGTAGTTGATATCATTGAATTGCTTAGAGCTTACGATTTACGATCGAAAGGATACAATAATGTGAGCACATCGCACGGGGAGCTATTAAAGGAACTCATTTACAAGATATTACATTAAATTTGTTTGTATGACCATATTTATTATTATCGTTACGTCCTTAATTTCAATTGTTGCATTTGGCAACAAACAACTTTTCGAAAAATTGCAACTTAATCCTTACCGTGTATATCATAAGAAAGAATGGTACAGATTAATATCGCATGGTTTTTTGCATGCCGATTGGGTGCATTTAATTATTAACATGATTGTTCTGCTTTCGTTTGGACGTGCCGTAGAAAATATTTTTAAACAACTTGCCGCTGAGGGGATCATAAAATCTCCAACCCTGGTATTTGTATTGCTCTATTTCATTAGTATGATTGCAGCTACATTAACGTCTGTCTATAAACAGAAAGATAATATGTGGTACAATTCGGTAGGAGCATCAGGAGCAGTGTCGGCAGTTATTTTTACAAGTATTTTTTTCCAACCACTGGCCAGACTTTACTTATATGCTGTAATTCCGATTCCCGGAATAGTTTTCGGGGTTTTATACCTTGGATACTCGCATTATATGAGTAAAAAAGGTGGTGACAACATTAATCATGATGCCCACTTTATTGGCGCAGTGGTTGGTTTTATTTTTCCATTGTTTCTAAATCCTAAATTAATTCATGTGTTTATTGATCAATTACTTAATTTCTAGTTCGTTATGAATAAAGCATTTTTTTTTGACCGGGATGGGGTAATTAATTTTGAACGTGGCGAATATACCTACTTACCAAAAGATTTTGAGATTAACGAAGGGATTATTCCATCATTAAAAAAACTACAGGATAATGGGTTTATGCTCATTATTATAAGCAACCAGGGAGGAATATCAAAAGATCTTTATACTAAAGAACAAGTCGAAACTGTTCATCAGTACTTAATTAATGAACTAAAGAAACACGATATCCTGTTAACAGAGATATATTATTGCCCCCATCATGCGGCATTTGAAAATTGCCTGTGCCGCAAACCCAAAAGTTTAATGCTAGAAAAAGCCATCGCCCGTTTTGATATCGATATTTACCAGTCCTATTCTATAGGCGATAGTGAAAGAGATATCAAGGCAGCAGAAAAAGTTGGTGTTAAAACCTTTAAGATTGAACCTAATGAGAATATCGAAAAATATGTGGATAAAATAATAAATGGCTGAATAAATTAAGTTTAAACATTAGAATACAACCCAGCACCAATTGTTTAATAGAAAAAAAAGACAACCTGCTATTTTAGGAATATAACATCATAATTAATGCCGGTAAACTCATTCATATTGCACAATGGAAATTATCATTATAAAGATGATTTTGGATTAAGCTACCAAAACAGAGCTTTCTGTTATGGCGATGCATTATTTGAAACTATGCATGCCAATGGTACCCAAATCCAATTTTTTACCGACCACATGATTAGGTTGCGTTTTGGTATGAAAACACTGGGCATGGAAATTCCGCCGAATATTGAAAATGATACCATTGAAAAAGAAATTGTAAAATTAATGCATAAAAACAAACTTTTTCAGGGTGCACGAATCCGATTAACTGTTTATCGTAACGAGGGTGGAAAATACACTCCGGAAGATCATTCCATTTCATACCTTGCCGAAACCGAATATATCGAAAATGATCAATACCAGCTAAACCAAAAAGGGCTTTCGATAGGTTTGTACGATAAAATAAAAAAACCTGTAAATGATCTATCCAATTTAAAATCATCCAATGCATTGATTTATATACAGGCTGGATTATTTTCCCGGAAAAACAGATGGGATGATTGTATTCTGGTAAACGAAAGCAATCATTTGGTAGAGGGTATTAGCTCAAACCTGTTTATATTAAAAAATGACATATTACGAACACCTCCATTAAGCGATGGGCCTGTTGCAGGTATTATGCGAAAACAAGTTTTACAAATTGCGGATTCGCTGAATTTTAAAATTATCAATAAAGAGCCGTGCACCGAAAAGCATTTATTAAATGCCGACGAAGTTTTTTTAACCAACAGTATTTCAGGAATTAAATGGGTAATGGGGTTTAAAGATCGCCGCTATTTTAATCACACATCAAAGAGGCTGATCGATGAATTAAACAAAGTAGTTTTTACAAATCAATAGCTTGAATTAATTCATTGCAGGGTTTTCGGGGAAGTTAGCCCAAATTTTATACTTTTTACCAAGATCGTTCAACGTTTTTTTCCAGATATTTTTCCCTGCCGACATAATCTTCGATGCTTTAACTTCTGTAACCAGCCATGCATTTTCAGCAATCTCATCTTCCAGTTGTTTTGGGCGCCAGCCAGAGTAACCCAAAAAGAATCTTACCTGCGATGGTTTTACAATTCCTTCTTTAATAAGCTCCTTTAGGCTATCGAAATTTCCACCCCAGTAGATATTTTCTGTGACATGAACCGAATCAGGGACCAGTTCGCCTAATGTATGTAAAAAGTGAACCGTATCTTTAGCCACCGGACCACCAACATATACCTTTGCATTAAATTTAGGAAAATCGCCAAGCACTTCATTTACTGGCAGGTCAATTGGTTTATTCAAAACAAAACCAACCGATCCCTGATCTGAATGTTCAGTAATAAGAATGACCGAACGCTTAAAATAAGTATCCGAAAGCAAAGGTTCTGAAATAAGTATACGTCCCTGCTTAGGAGTTAAATTATCGTGTTCGATATTTAAAAAATCAAAATCAAGATACATTCCCATAGGCAAACCTCATAAGCTAATGTTACAAATTAATCAAATTTTTACAATCTTCAAAAATTAAATTGCATTTTTTAACAATAATTAACATTCTAAGAATCAATTGCTTTATATTTCCGGTCAATCAATCAAAATTAAAAGAAAGTACATTTATCTTTAAGAAGTTAAACTATACTTTAAGTTATTCGTCCAAAAATGTGATGATATCAAATTTTTATCTATTTTAGAGATGTAATTTTACCTAAAAAAGTTGCTAATGAATCGTTTTTACAAAAATCTTTTCTCTGCATTAATAGTATCATTAACTTTTGTTATTCCTTCGTTTGCCGACGATAATCCCGAACTAAAAGAACCTGACCTGAAACAATCTGACGTTTCAGTAGAGATGACAGATATTATTGTTAAAGGGATTGAAACCAACATTAAAATTAATTTTAAAAATCCCGAATTCAGGAAAAACTTTGAAGGATACCCGGTAACAATTTATATCAATGGCGATCCTGTGGTTAC
>JAWLEM010000259.1:0-3716 GCA_041686115.1 Bacteroidales bacterium | reverse complement strand
TTCCGCCGGGTATATTAATGAAAAACCCTTGCGCGATGTGGCAAAATATTTAGATGCTGCCAATATCGACCTGAAAAGTTTTAGTGATGAAATTTATGCAAGATTAAATGCCGGTTCGCTCGACCCTGTATTAAATACATTGAAAATCTTAAAAGAAGAAGGGGTGTGGCTTGAAATTACCAACCTTGTTGTGCCGGATTGGACAGATGATTTAGATATGATAAAACAAATGTCTCAGTGGTTATATAAAAATGGTTTTGAAGATACACCCTTGCATTTTAGCCGATTTACTCCCATGCATAAGTTAACCCATGTGCCGACAACACCTGTTAGTGTTCTGAATAAAGCACGTAACATTGCCATGGATGCAGGATTACAATATGTTTACATTGGCAATGTTCCCGGTACCGATGCACAAAATACATACTGCCCAAATTGTAACAAAATAATTATTGAACGAAAAGGTTATCGGATAACACAGAATAATCTGGTAAATGGTAAATGTAAAAATTGTAATACTGCAATTTCAGGTATTTGGTAGTTTTTTATTATAATCCTAATTTTGCCATTACAAATTAAGATCTTTTATTATGAATTACTTTAAGATATTAGGAATTGTTTTTGGTTTGGCTGCTATGCTAAAGCCTTTTTATATGCATCTAATTCCATGGGATGAGAATAAATATATTGCTAAAGCATATACTAAAAAAAGGCCAAAATGGGTTGTCCCTGTTGCTATTGTGGGATTAGCATTGGTGGGGCTTACATGGTACAAAGAATTAACAACGGATATCCCATACTCATTGATTATTACTATCATTTTTTCGTTAACAGCCATTAAAGCCATATTTTTTATTTTTGATTACGAAAAATTTCAGCAATGGGTAGCAGGAATGCTGGCAAAAAATGATGGTAAGAAAATAGTTTTGGTAGATATTCTGGCTGGAGTACTTGGATTAATTGTTTTTGTTGCTTCGATGATTATTTACTGATTGTTTTTTTGATGAAAGAATAATTTGGGAGCTATTACTCCGGCGATTATTCCTGCAGCATTGGCATAAAAATCATAAGGATTAAATGTTCGCCCGGGAATTAGGCTTTGAATCGCTTCACTTCCGGCAGCTAAAATAAATCCTCCAATCAAAAAGCTATATAATAAATGTGGTTTGATGATGAAATATTTATTGGCTTTCCATAGCAAGTAAAAAATAGCTAATGAAAAATAAGCAATGAAATGCAAAAGATAATCAAGCCGAATGGACTTATCGTTAAATTCTGCTTTCATCTCCGGTCCTCCGGGAAGGGTAGAAACCAGGAGAATTAAGATAAGCCAAAACCAGAAGATAAAACCAAAAATTTTTTTATTCCTGAAAATAATATCCATAGCATTAAAAAATGAAAGCGAAAAATAGAAATAAAAAGGGAGTATCCAAAAATTATTTTGCTACAACAATTTTTTTGTTTTTAACCGCAGGCTGTTAAGTACAACAGACACCGAACTAAAAGCCATAGCTCCACCGGCAATCATTGGATTAAGCATAAATCCGTTTATCGGGTATAAAACACCTGCTGCAATTGGGATAGCAATAATGTTGTAAATAAATGCCCAGAAAAGATTTTCGCGAATCGTTTTCAGTGTAGCTTTAGAAAGATTTATAGATGCAGCAATTTTTTCCAGGTCGCCTTTTACCAGGGTAATATCAGCACTTTCGATGGCAATGTCGGTTCCATGCCCCATGGCAATTCCCATATCGGCTTGCGAAAGGGCGGGAGAGTCGTTTATTCCATCGCCAACCATGGCCACTTTAAATCCTTTTTGTTGTAACTTTTTAACGTAGTCTAGTTTGTCTTGTGGCAACACTTCTGCTTTAAACTGGTCGATACCGGTTTGCCGGGCGATATCTTTGGCGGTACTGTAGTTATCTCCGGTTAGCATGTGCACCTGTAGTCCTGATTTATGTAAGTTGCGAATAGCACGCACGGAGTTCTCTTTAATCTTATCGGAAATGGTTATAAGCGCTACCAATGATTTGTTTTTGGCTACAAAAACATGCGTTTGGGCAGTATTACTATATTGATTAAAATATTGATGTTCGCTCTCGATATCAATACTGTTTTTTTTCATTAACTGGTAATTGCCAATTAAATATTCATTTTCGTTCAGTGTGGCAGAAACACCCAATCCGGTTTGGCTGTTAAACTTCACCACATTCAAGCTGCTATTGGATAAATGATTAAGATAATTAACAATAGAATCGGCTAATGGATGCTCCGATTTTTTTTCAATGGCTAAAATATCCTCAAGAACCTGATCGCGTTTTACATCGCTTTTAAGCCATACAATTTCGTTTACTTCAGGTTCTCCTTTGGTTATCGTTCCTGTTTTATCGACAACAACAACATTAATTTTTTTTGCAAACTCAAGGGTTTGGGCATTTTTTATTAAAATACCATTTTCGGCGCCTTTGCCAATTCCAACCATTAATGCGGTGGGAGTGGCCAATCCGAGTGCACACGGACATGCAATAATTAATACGGTAACAAGGGTTACAAAGGCAAAGGTTGATTTTGGCTCTGGCCCTACAAAATACCAAATTAAACTACTGGTAATGGCTATAAGAATTACTACCGGAACAAAAATTGAAGCAATTTTATCGGCTGTTTTCTGCACAGGCGCTTTACTGCCCTGGGCATTTTTCACCATCTCAATAATCTGCGAAAGCATGGTGTCTTTACCAACTTTTTCCGCTTTCATGGTAAAACTGCCTGTTTTATTTATGGTAGCACCAATTACTTTGTCGCCCTTTGTTTTTTCTACGGGTATGGATTCTCCGGTTATCATGCTTTCGTCAATCGACGATTCCCCATCAGTTAAAACTCCATCTACTGGTATTTTTTCTCCGGGGCGAATGATAAGGATATCTCCTTTTTGAACTTCATCAATGGGTATTTCACTTTCTTTATGGCCTCGTAAAACCCGTGCTGTTTTTACTTTCAATCCCATTAATTTTTTAATAGAATCAGACGTTCTTGATTTTGCTTTTTCTTCAAAATAACGGCCCAATAAAATTAGCGATATAATGACTGTTGCCGCCTCGAAATATACATGTGGTTGCAATCCTTTGGATAATAAATACTCCGGAAAAATGGTGTTAAATGTACTGAACAGAAAAGCAGCACCAGTGCCTAAAGCTACCAATGTATCCATATTGGTAGATTTGTTTTTGGCTTGTTTCCAGGCTATAACAAAAAATTCGCGGCCAAACCATGTAATTACAGGCAGGGTTAAAAGCATCATAATCCAGTTGGCAAAAGGTATTTTTGGAAAGAACATGGCAATAACAAAAACCGGTATAGCAAAAGCAATAGAATAAAAAGCTCGTTGTTTAGATTTTTTTAGTTTTATTTTTTCTTTTGCTTCCAGCTCAGAAGCATTTTCTGTGGTATTATCAATAATTAATTTATAGCCTATATCATTTACCGATTTTTCCATTTTGGTGGGTGATACGGTATCTTCGTCAAACTCGACTAAAACACTTGCATTGGCATAATTTACATTGGCCTGTTTTATGCCTTCTAATGATGAAAGCATACTCTCCACACTTTGCGCACATGATGCGCAACTCATTCCTTCAACCGGATATGTTTCCTTTTTGATGCTCATGTCTCAATAATTACATTTTTTCGGCAATATAGCCAGCCTGGCTAAATGCTTC
>JAWLEM010000258.1:0-3724 GCA_041686115.1 Bacteroidales bacterium | reverse complement strand
TTTTTCATATTTTATTGAAATTTTATTCGTATCGATGAGTTTATATCCAGGTTCAGCAGCTCGGCAGCATTTCCGCCGTTAATAGCTATTTCCAGTAAATTTAACGAATTAAAAATAGCCAGAATTTCTCCCACTGAAGTCTCGTGGTAAGTTTGGTTTATTTTCGAAATCATATAATGGTTACTCTGAACATAAATTTTAAATGGCTTGCCTTTAATTACACGTTCAAATAAATCTTTAGAAACATTGGTAATGGCATTCTGGAATGAGTCAATATATACAATGCTACCTGATATTACTTTATCTTCAATAGTAGCGCGCAGCGGCACACGCCGGTTTATTTCTTCTGTTTTTGTCCCTAAGGTTTCTAAAGATGTACCATTAATAATTTTGCCAGCTACCTTTGAAAAAACATTCAATACAGGGAAACTGGAAGGTGCAAAGTCGTTTAATGCAAAGAATTCAGGTTTTTCATCATTTTTAAACAATAAACTAAAAATCCCATTATCGGTGCCTAAAAAATAGTGACCGTTGCATTTTGCCACCAAATAGGGTTGCCCTGGCAACATCTCTGTTTTAATACCAATAATGTGAATGGTATCCTGGGGATAGAATTTATAGGAATTCTTTAAAATGAAGGCAGCCTGAAAAATATTGAAAGGTTTTATCTGATGAGTAATGTCAACAATATTTACATGATCACATTCGCTGTAAATTGAACCTTTTACAGCGCCAATATAATAATCTTCTTTGTTCCAGTCAGTTGTTAGTGTAATTATTGGCATAAATTGGCGGCCTTAAAAAAACAATTTTATGTTCATTAATTTCATGAATTAATCATGTTAAAGTATTTTTGCTTTTTTTCGATGTTTCAAAATTTATATGTATTACCTTTGTTTGTTGATTTATAATTGAATATAAAATCAATAAATACAGGAATACGGTTATCAAAAGTAAACAATATTTGTGGAAATTTTATGATAGAAAAGGTTATATATTTAGAGGGGATTGAACCGGTAAACATTTATGGAGTGAAAAATGCCAGGATAGAAAAACTCAAAGAATTCTATCCCAAACTTCAGATTATTGCCCGTGGAGATGAGATTAAAGTAAAAGGAGAGGAGCAGTCGATTTTTGAATTCGAAGAGAAACTTCAATTAATTATCGAATACTTTTTAAAGTTTAAAAAACTTTCCGATACAGAGTTCGAAGAACTGTTAAAAGGTGAAGGCGAATCTTTATTAAAAAGAAAAGAGAAATCAGATGATGCTTTGATTTACAGTAATAATGCACGCCCGATAAAAGCACGTACGGTTAACCAGCAAAAACTGGTTGATGAATATGATACCAACGATTTGCTTTTTGCAATCGGTCCGGCAGGTTCTGGAAAAACGTATACTGCCATTGCATTAGCTGTAAGAGCTTTTAAAAATAAGGAAGTAAAGCGAATTATATTAACCCGCCCGGCAGTTGAAGCAGGCGAAAACCTGGGTTTTTTACCCGGCGATTTGAAAGAGAAGCTTGATCCATATTTACGTCCGCTATACGATGCATTGATGGATATGATTCATCCCAGGAAACTAGCCGATTTAATTGAAGACGGAATTATTGAAATTGCTCCGTTGGCTTATATGCGCGGACGTACACTCGATAATGCTTTTGTAATTCTTGACGAAGCGCAGAATACAACCGTAAACCAGTTAAAAATGTTCCTTACCCGAATGGGGAAAAATGCAAAATTTATTGTTACCGGAGATATTACACAAATTGATTTGCGACCGAAACATAAATCAGGGTTGGTACAGGCTTTAAAAATTTTACAAAACATTAAAGGGATTTCGATTGTTTATTTTGACGAAAGAGATATTATACGACACCATTTGGTTAAATATATTGTTGATGCTTATAAAAGTAATTTAGATGATGAAGAGGCGAGCGGCAGTAAACAGTTGCAGTAAGCAGCGGCAGTCCCGATAGTTATCGGGAGTAGCGGCAGTAAACAGTCGCAGTAAGCAGTAGGCAGTGGAAGTATGCAGCCTGCCTGCCGAAGGCAGGTAACCAGTCAATTACAATTATACTAATTTACAATTTTACAAATTCACAAATAAATTAACGTATGGCACAAGCAGTAGTAAAAACAGACTTTAAATTTCCAAAGCAGAAAAGCCTTTATAAAGGGAAAGTTCGTGATGTTTATAATATTAACGATGAGTACCTGGTGATGGTTGTAAGCGACCGAATTTCGGCATTTGATGTTGTTTTACCTGAAGGGATTCCTTACAAAGGGCAGGTTTTGAATCAAATAGCCGCTAAGTTTTTGGATGCAACATCCGATATTGTTCCAAACTGGAAAATTTCAGTACCGGATCCAATGGTTACTATCGGGCATTATGTTGATCCTTTCCCTGTTGAAATGATTGTGAGAGGTTATCTTACCGGAAGCTCATGGCGTTTGTACAAAAAAGGAGGAAGAGAAATTTGCGGAGTCCAACTACCCGAAGGTTTAGTTGAACATCAGCGCTTTCCCGAACCAATTTTAACACCAACAACAAAAGCTGATGTGGGGCATGATGAAAATATTTCTAAAGAAGAGATTATCAAACAAGGGCTTGTATCGAAAGAAGATTATGAAATGCTTGAAAAGTATTCGTTAGAATTGTTTAAAAGAGGAAGTGAGATTGCAGAAGAAATGGGGTTGATCCTTGTTGATACAAAATATGAGTTCGGCAAAAAAGATGGTAAAATTTATTTAATCGATGAGATTCATACACCCGATTCATCGCGTTATTTTTATTTGGATGGATATCAGGAAAGACAAGAAAAAGGCGAAAATCAAAAACAATTATCAAAAGAGTTTGTTCGTGAATGGTTGATGGATCAGGGTTTTCAGGGAGAAGAAGGGCAGCAGGTTCCTGAAATGCCCGAAGAGTTTGTTAATTTGGTATCTGAACGGTATATTGAATTATATGAAAAAATTACCGGAGATAAATTTGTTAAAGCTGATGCAAGTCAGATAAATGACAGAATTGAAAAAAATGTAACTGCTAAATTGAATGAATTATTATAGAGTACACTAATACTGACCGCAAAGACGCAAAGACGCAAAGTATTTAATCTAATTTTATACCTTAGCGTCTTAGCGCCTTCGCGGTGAAATAGTAACAAGTTAACTTACCTAGCCCCGAAATAATAGGCTGCTTTAAAAGTGTAAATACTGCGTAAAGCAGGTAACGGAAATGCAAAAAAGACCAAATATATTATACTGCGTTTTAATTAACATTGTTTAATCAGGGTTTTTAAATAATCTTATTATTTTTGTGCCTGATTTAATTTAAATAAAAATATAATGGACAAAGTATTAGGAATAGGAAATGCACTGGTTGATATCATGACAAAACTTCCTGATGATTCAACTTTAGAAACATTCTCACTGAAAAAAGGAAGTATGCAACTTTCTGAAAAAGATTTTTCAGACCAAATCAATGATGCTACGATTGATTTTGAAAAATTACAATCATCCGGTGGTTCGGCTGCCAATACCATTCACGGATTAGCCAGTTTAGGTGTTCCAACAGGCTATATCGGCAAAGTGGGTGATGATGAATTTGGTGTTTTTTTTAGTAATGATATGAAAGCACATAGCATCCAGCCTTTTATGTTAAAAGGAAAAACCGAAACAGGACGTGCCATTGCTTTAATTTCACCCGATTCTGAGCGAACTTTT
>JAWLEM010000257.1:0-3731 GCA_041686115.1 Bacteroidales bacterium | reverse complement strand
CCAGATTTAAACTAAATCTTGACTTCTTTGTTTAAATATCATAAATTTAAATATAATTTAGAAACATGGCTGCCCGGTTATCAAAACAAAATACCTATGTCTATTTCATTGATAATGATGATTCATATATCCGTGATGTACTGGCTCGATTTGAAGAAATAAACGATTATAACATAAGTATTTATACCAGGAGTAAAGAGTTTTTTGAAGATTTCGCCGAAGTTATTCCGTCAAAAAGGAAAATTGATATTGTTTTTCTTTCCACCACCCTTGAAAATGATCAGGATAATAATCCGGTTGAGCCTATTGATGTGTTAAAGAGGATTAAAGAAATGAACCCATACGCAGAGGTAATTCTGTATTCCGATAATGATGATATAAATATTGTGTCTTCATCTTTCCATTATGGTGCCTATACATTTATTAAAAAGAATGAAAATATAATTCTGCGTATTGAAAATAATATTAAAGGTATTATTAGCCAAAAGAATTTTCAGATGAAACGTGAAGCCGGTATTTATATGACCAAGATGTTTCTTATATTTTTTTCTGTTTTGGTTGTTCTATTCGCCCTACTTTACTACTTTTTCCCTGAGCTGTTTGCTTTTTAATTAAACGGATACATCGTCAATAATTGTTTATTTCGCTTTTTATTGTGAATTACATCCAACTACAAAAGCCGATTCTTAGAAATATAATAATCCTGTAAATTTTTCATTTTAATGATCCCGATGAATACTTTCATCTGTCTATTTGGCAGTAATATATTTATGGCACATATATTGACAACTATGTGTTGAAAAATTGATGTTAAACATAAAATACTGATATAAAATGCAAAAAGGTAAAATTGGAGTAAGTACTGAGAATATTTTCCCAATCATTAAAAAGTTTCTATACTCCGATCATGAGATTTTTTTAAGGGAATTAATGTCAAATGCTGTTGATGCAACACAAAAGTTAAAAAAGTTAGCTTCACTGGGTGAATATGAAAACGACCTGGGTGATTTAACCATACGTGTTTCGTTGGATCCTAAAAAGAAAATTCTTACGGTAAGTGATCGTGGAATTGGAATGACAGCAGAAGAAATTGACAAGTATATCAATCAGATTGCACTTTCAAGTGCCGAAGAGTTCATCAATAAGTTTAAAGACCAAACAACGATCATTGGTAAATTCGGACTCGGTTTTTACTCATCGTTTATGGTATCTGAAAAGGTCGAAATTGTTACCAAATCTTATAAAGATGGCGCTAAGGCTGTAAGATGGACATGTGACGGAAGTCCGGAATATACCATTGAGGAAACAGAAAAAGAAGACCGTGGAACAGATATTATATTACATATTGATGAAGAATCGAAAGAGTTTGCCGATGAAAATCAAATCAATCAACTATTAAATAAATATTGTAAATTCCTGCCAGTTGAAATAGCTTTTGGAAAACAGAAAGATTGGAAAGATGGCAAAGAAGTAGAAACCGATAAGGATAATATCATTAATGATACCAATCCGTTATGGACACAAATGCCTGCCGATATTAAAGATGAAGATTACAAAGCGTTTTATCGTAACCTTTATCCGATGAATGAGGAACCTTTATTTCATATCCATCTGAATGTTGATTTTCCTTTTAATTTGACAGGTATTTTATATTTTCCAAAAATTAAAAACAACATCGAAGTTCAGAAAAATAAAATACAACTTTATGCCAACCAGGTATTTGTTACCGATTCGGTAGAAGGTATTGTACCTGAATTTTTAACTTTATTGCACGGAGTTTTAGATTCGCCTGATATTCCGCTTAATGTTTCGCGTAGTTATTTGCAAAGCGATGCACGAGTTAAAAAAATATCGAATCATATTACCAAAAAAGTAGCCGACCGGTTAGAAGAGATATTTAAAAATGACCGTGAGCAATTCGAGAAAAAATGGGATGACCTTAAAATATTTATCGAATACGGAATGCTTACCGAAGAGAAATTTTACGAAAAAGCACAAAAATATACTTTGCTAAAGAATACTGATGGTAAGTATTTTACTTTCGACGAATACGAAAAATTAATAAAAGAAAACCAGACCGATAAAGATAAAAACCTTATTTATCTGTATGCTACCGATAGAGATAAACAATACACGTTTATCGAAAATGCAAAAGCCAAAGGATATGATGTGTTAATCATGGACGGGCAGCTTGATACGCATTTTATCAACCATATAGAACAAAAAATGGATAATTCACGCTTCTTACGTGTGGATTCTGACATTATTGATAAGCTTATTAAGAAGGAAGATGTTGAAGAATCAAAGTTATCTGCCGAAGAGAAAGCACAGCTTACGCAAATGTTCGAGAGTCAATTGCCAAATAGCGCTACATTTACCATTAATTTTGAGAATTTGAAAGAAACCGATGATCCTATCGTAATTACTCAATCGGAATACATGCGCCGGATGAAAGATATGGCAGCCATGGGCGGTGGAGGAATGAATTTTTATGGAGACCTTCCGGATAGCTATAACGTGGTTATAAATTCTAATCATCGATTGGTGGAGAAAATCCGTGAGCAAAAGGATAAAAAAGTAGGAGATAAGGTTGAGAAAATTTTGGAAGAGTTAAAACCTATAGAGGAGGAGAAAGCTAAATTAGAAAAAGCTAAAGATGGTAAAAAGGAAGAAGAAATTAACCAGGCAGAAAAAGATAAATTGACAGATGTTGAAAAGAAAATTGATGAGTTGCAAAACAAGAAAAAAGAAATGCTGGTCAAGTATGGAAAAGATAATAAGTATGTTAAGCAACTAATTGATATAGCGCTTCTTGCGAATAATATGCTAAAAGGAGAAGAGCTCACAAAATTTGTAAAACGAAGTGTTGAATTAATAAAATAGTTTGTTAAATTATAGTAAATTAATGCCTGTCAGATTGCTGACAGGCTTTTTTATTTAAATAATTTTGTATTTTAGCCTGTATTATTCATAAATATTGGAAAATATAATATTTATGAATACATCAGGTTAGATTAAAATTTTGCAAAAAAATAATGATGAGTTTGCATGGCGCATTTTAAGATATCCCTTTTTTCTCTTTGTTTGACATTGTTTTTATCGACATCGTCGCTATGGGCACAAAATAAATCTCAAAGCCCCACTTTTGGACTAAAAGGAGGTTTTCTACTTTCATCCATCAGCGGAGATGAAGCAATTGATTCGTATGCCAAAAAAATGGGGCCACAGATAGGAATTACGGCAGCATATTATCCGTATGAGAAATGGTCAGCCCGTGCCGAACTCAACTATGAGCTAAAGGGAGGCAAATTTGATATGCACGAAATGAAAATGAATTTGCATTATGTAACGATTCCCATTTATGCTAAATTTAATTTTAACGAAGACCCACAAATTTATTTATATGCCGGAGCTTATGGTTCTTACCTGATTTCGGCTAACACAAAAGGCGATTATGAGATCATTATCGGAGAAGATCGCATCAATGAATCCATTAATGAGAATATTTTACCAAACTTAAATCAATTTGATGTAGGCCTTGTCGCCGGGTTTGGTGTGCAAGGGCGTTTTAACCGGTATCTGGATATTTTTATAGACTTTAGGTATACTCGTGGTTTTTTCGGATTGGATAATAAAACGGCAGAATTGCGGTACAATTTTAATTATACCGAATTCTGGCCAGAGCAGGATACAGGCAACCCTACCAATAAAGCATTTATGCTTACTACCGG
>JAWLEM010000256.1:0-3746 GCA_041686115.1 Bacteroidales bacterium | reverse complement strand
AAATGATAAAATATTTGTCGCTGTTGTTGACTGTACTGGGCATGGTGTCCCCGGTGCGTTTATGTCAATTATTGGGTTTGAACTTTTACGAAACATTACAGACGACCAGGGAATTAATGAAGCAGATAAAATTCTTGAAGAATTAAACCGGGGCGTAGCCGTTACTTTTGGTAAAGAATCAGACAATGTAAGGCTAAAAGACGGAATGGATATCGCTCTTTGTGTAATTGACAAAAAGAAGGCTGAGTTAGAATTTGCAGGGGCTTTCCGTCCATTATATTTTGTTCGCGATAATAAAATTGAAGAAATCCGTGGTGACAGATTCTCCGTTGGATTACTCGAAGATGGAAATAGCGAACAAATTACCAAAACAACCATTAAACTTAAAAAGAACGATATTTTTTATATGTTTTCCGATGGCTATGCCGACCAGTTTGGCGGGCCCGAAGGTAAAAAATACAAATACCGACGATTCAGACACCTTTTGCTTACCATACATAAGTTACCTCTCGATCAGCAATTAACTTACCTCGATAAAAGTTTCGAAGACTGGAAAGGTGAAATGGAACAAGTTGATGATGTACTAATTGTTGGAATAAAACCCGATTTAGAATAAAAATTGTGGAAATCAGATACGATAATGATTGACTCCGAATTTATCGTTTGGAGTTTTTAATCAGCAGCAAATCTATTTTATTAAAGTTGTGCACTTAATTCCTGATGAAAATACAGGATCCAGAAATGTTTTTATTGGTTGAGATAATAAGAAGTGTGAACAGTTTTTTGGAAATGCCTTGAATCAATTATTATAAGGTTTGTAAGGATGCAAAAAGAAGCTTAATCAAGCTGCCCTTCTATCTTTTTAATCAGTGTATCAATCTGGAAAGGTTTACTTATATAATCGTCCATTCCGGCAGCTAAACACTCTTCCTTATCGCCTAATAAAGCATTGGCTGTAATAGCAATAATTGGTGTATGTGAATTGGTGCTTTTTTCTATACTCCTTATTTTCTTTGTTGTAACAATACCATTCATAATAGGCATTTGTATATCCATTAAAATAACATCGTATTTAACCGAGCCAAACTTGTCTAGTGCTTCTTTGCCATTGTTGGCAACATCAACATTTTTAACCGCTTTTTTTAAACTCAAGAGCACAATTTTTTGATTAATAAGATTGTCTTCAACCAACAAAACATTGGCATCTGAAAGTTTAATATTTGATTCCGGTTTAATTTCAGGAATGGCTGGTTCTTCCTCAGCTTTTTTGATATCAGCAAGCGAATCGCCTTTTTTAAAGGTGATGATAAACTCGAATTTAAATAAATCCGGTGTAAATTCAATATCAATAGTTCCACCAATCGATTCAATAATCCGGTTAGCTATATTTAAGTCAAGTAATTTAATAAAAGCTGCATTTCTGTCTTTTTTCGATTTTTCAGTGTTTAATATTTTTGTTAATTCAGGGATATGAACAAAATCATAGGTCGAAATACTGAATACAATATCGATCGTATTTGACCGCTCATCCTCACAAAAAATATTTAAGCTAATGGTCTTTTTCCCACTTTTTGAGTTTTTTAAAATATTCTCTATCAGGTTAAGAAATATTTGTTTAATTTTTACCGGGTCGCCATAAAGCTGGTGGTTTAATTTATCTGAAATATGTGTAGGAAAAGAAATGTCATTGGCATTAGCATCTGCAAATAAATTAATGGTATTGGTTATTGTTGTTTCTAAATTAAAATTCTGGTTATAATCTTTACTCTGTAAAATATCAACATTTGATAATTCGGCAATATTGTTTACCACATTCACAAGATTATTGGTTGATGCCTGTATGGTATCAATTAAATCGCGCTGTTTATCATCAAGATCCGAATTGTTTACAATATTTGTTACAACCACAATATTATTTAAGGGAGTTCTTATCTGGTGCGATATTTTTGAAATAAATTCTTCTTTGGCTAAGGTCTCTCTTTTAGCTTCCTGTATTTCAGCTTTTAGTTCGCGCTGACTGGTGTCTATTAATTTTTCATAAAAATTAACAAATAATAAGGTGGCAATATAGATTAATGAATAGAGTATTATGTTTGTAACCGTAAAAGAAAATCCTAAATCAATAAAATAAGGCAGAACTAATCCAATAATAGATATAGGAAAAAACAGGAATGATACTAAGTTCCCTTTTTTATGTTTTAATAAAGTAATTATAATGATTGGATAAAAACCAAAAACCAATATACCCTGGTTGTATATATCTCCGGCAAATAAAAGCCATAACAAGAAAATGGATAATGCAAAAGTATAAACAGCCGTAACCGGTTTTAAGTTGGCATGTTTATGAAAAAGAAAGTGGTTAATAAGCAATACAATAAAAAGCGATCCTATAATAAGAAAATTAACAAAGTTTCCTTTGGTAATAGTAATTACACTAAATGTAAATAATAAAATAATGGTTATAGAACTATAATAATTGAAAATAGTTGCTTGTTGGTAATTCTCGTTCTTTGGGTCAATTTTATCGGAACTAACTCTACAAAGTTTAATTAACTTGTCGATGAAATTCATAAAATATGATAATTTTAATTTTAAATACGATATGGAAATATGTATTTACTTCTGTAAATTTACTAAATATACACCATAATTTACCATAGATATAAAAAAACATCAAAATTTTGATAAATCCAATTTTTTCTTTGATAATAGATTGTAAACAATGAATAACTTTATATGTTGGTTTTATAAAAACTAAATTTTGGTTTTATGATTTTCTTTTATTACAATTTGTAAATAATAAAGAGTAAAATTCGTTAAATTCGTATGCTCTTTTATATTTTTTAGAAGACAGTTGCTAAAAAGAATTATTTTATCAATTAAAAATATAGACGCATGAAGAAGTTATTATTAGCATTATTTATTGGGGCATTTTCGATGAATTTAAATGCCCAGGATTATCTGCCTACCGAAGCTGATTTGAATCAGTTTTTAAATTCTAAATTATATGTAGTTCTGGAATCGAATCCTATTGCTGCTTATAATTTTAAAATTCAGGAAGCGGTTAAAGAAACATATAACTTAACCGATTATGAGTTTATCTCTTTTCAGCAGTTTGAAGAAATGTTTAACGATCCTGACAAATCTTTTTTAATGATGACCCAGGTATTGTTTGAGAACGATAAAACCAAGGTTAGATATAATTTCCTGAACCTGTTTATTGGAAAAGAAGGGATTGATGATTTTAACGATTTGCCGGATATTGCTTCCATCCCTTTGTCTTATACAATGGTAGATGAAGAGTACTGGGTTTATAAGCTCGAATCACTGGTTCGTTTTTTGCAAACGCATATCATGAATATGAAAAATGACCCTGATATTATTAAGAAAAATATCTTTAAGCATTACAACGATAACATGAAAGATATTAAGCAAAAAACGCTTTATTTAATAAAAGATGAGGTTTCTCCGAAAATTAATACCGAAGCAAAATTAAAAAAGGTTTATCCTTACAAATTTAAGTTTGTAACACGCCAGGAAATTGAAGAAGCCATTAAAACACGCGACCCTGAAGTGGTATTTTTACATAAAGTAGGTCCACAGGGCACAAGATTACGTGCACGATGTTATAAGATTATTATCGGTGCAAAAGATGCTAACTTTTACTATTTCGATTATCACTGGGTAGAGCGAACTAAAAACTTTGATGGAATACTTGAAAAAGATTTCAAAAAATTAGCTAGAGG
>JAWLEM010000255.1:0-3795 GCA_041686115.1 Bacteroidales bacterium | reverse complement strand
TAAATCTTTTTTCAGGTTTTCATAAATGGAGTCCATTTCACTGAACTCGTTCATTAGCATATTTTTTTGAGTACTATCCACAAAATTGAACTCATTAATTTCGCTGTATTTCTGGTTTACCAGGCTGGTATAGTACATTTCAACCTCTCTGTATTCGGGTGAAATTTCTCTTAAAGCAATTCCATCCTTAATTGTAGGCTGTGTAAATGTTTTATCGTAAACCCATAAACCTGAAATGACTACCAATAAAGCAACAACAGCTGCTTTAAGCATGTAACCCAGCGTAAAAGTTTTGTTTTTGCGCTTATGTAAATTGTTCAGCTTTTGTTCGAACCGGTCAAAATGCCCGTCATCGGGCTCATGCGAATCGAAAACCGAACGATTTTCTTGTATTATTTTTTCCAGATCTTTCATATTTAGTTGGTTTTTGCTTTCTCTTTTAAATTCATCATTAATCTTTGCTTGGCCCTGGCACATTGCGATCGTGATGTTGAGCTGCTAATATTTAAAATTTCGCTTATCTCATCATGATCATACCCTTCAATTAAATAGAGCGATAACACAATCCTGTAACCATCGGGCAATTTGTTTATCTCGTCCCTTATCTCTTCTGCTTTTTCTTTTATTTCCTCGTTATCATGCTCTGTTTTTTCATCCTTCCTGTCTTTTAAATCATAAGCAGAATCTTCAATCGATTCCAGGTCTAGTTTCCTTTTTCTTATTTCATCCAGCGAATGGTTTATCACAATTCTTTTTAACCATGCGCCAAAGCTTACCTCGCCTTTATAGGTCCTGATTTTTTCAAATGCTTTTAAGAACGCTTCCTGCATTATATCTTCAGCTTCCAAACTATCGTTCACAATGCGTAAGCAGGTATTATACATTGCTTTGTAATACAGTTTGTATAATTGAAACTGAGCTTTTTGCTCTCCCGATTTACACCGGTCAATGATATCCTGATGGATATTCCTGTAAATGTTTTCCTGTTTATTCATATTCCAATTTAAAGACGTTAAAAGATATATTTGTGCTGCATGATTCTCACAATTTATTAATTTTTATGCGAAGAACAATTTTTTAACCCCTTTCTTTAATTACGGTATTTATTTCGGAGCGATGCTTCAGTTAACATTTTTGTATATGTTTTGTAATATCAATTACTCAATTTTTTTTACTGATCGTGATAACAATTTATCTATTTTTGCCCTTTTTAAACTACTAACCTAATTTTTACAATGAAAAAGCAAACATTTAAAATCAGTTGGAAACATTTATTAATTTTTAATGAATGGAAAAGAAAAGGCTATTCGGTTTTTACCAGTCTGAATAAAGTGGTTAAAATAACAACTTTAAATTTGGCCTATTCAATCGTTTTGTTACCGGTTCAGGTATTAAGTCAGACTGATACCATCAATATAAAAAATCATGACCTCGATGAAGTGATTGTAAGCGCACAAAAATCGCCGGTTGTTTATTCTCAACTGTCGAGAGTAGTTACAACCATTGATTATGATGAGATAAGATTAATGCCTGTTTCCAGTATTAACGATCTTCTGGAAAATTTTTCGGGTATCGATATAAGGCAACGGGGTGTACATGGAGTTCAGGCTGATATTAGTATACGCGGTGGTTCTTTCGATCAAAATCTTATTCTTCTTAATGGTGTAAATATTTCCGACCCGCAAACCGGCCATCATAGTTTAAACCTACCTATTGACATTCATTCTGTTGAGCGTATTGAGATTCTGGAAGGTTCCGGCTCACGTGTTTTTGGGCCTAATGCTTTTAGCGGTGCCATTAATTTTATTACAAACCAGGCAGATGAAAACTATACAAAATTAAATCTCGGTTTTGGCGATTTTGGACTATTCAGTTCAAATCTTTCAAGTGCATACCGAATAAAAAATACCAGGCATTTTCTTTCATTTTCAAAATCTGGTAGTAACGGATATACTCAAAATACCGATTTCGATCATTATAATCTTTTTTACCATTTAAATTATGATTCAGATTTTGGTAAAATAGATTTTCAAACGGGATTTACCGATAAACAATTTGGGGCAAACAGCTTTTATACTCCGGCTTATCCTGACCAGTTTGAACAGACAAAAACAACTTTTACCAGTATTAAATTTGAAACAGGCAACAAGCTCAAACTCATTCCTGTGATTTATTTCCGGCGTCATCAGGATCGTTTTGAGTTATTTCGGAATGAACCTGCTGAATGGTATTCAGGCCACAATTATCATTTAACAGATGTTTATGGCGCTAAGCTCGATTCCCGAATAAGTACAAAAGCCGGTGTAACAACTTTCGGGACAGAGATCAGGTCAGAAAATATATGGAGTAATGTTTTGGGTATTCCAATGGATGATACTATAAAAGCTTTTGGCGAAGCAGAAGGGTTTTATGATAAAAACTACAGCAGAACAATTTCCAATTACTTTATTGAGCATTCATTATCATACAAAAAATTATCTGTTACTGCAGGAATGCTTGCCAGTTGGGTATCTGAAAATCATTTCGATTTTAATATTTACCCCGGAGTTGATGTAAACTTAACGTTACTGGATTGGTTAAGCTGGTATGGATCGGTTAACAAATCGTTACGACTTCCTACATTTACCGATTTATTTTATTCAGGCCCAAGTAATATTGGAAATCCGGAACTAAAACCCGAAGAATCGTGGAGCTATGAAACAGGTTTAAAATATTATACCAATAAGATTAAAGCCAATTATTATATTTTCTATCGTGATTCGGAAGATCTAATTGCCTGGGTAAAGCCATTAAATGCGCAACCCGAAGAAAAATGGGAAACACAAAACCTAACACAAGTTACTACCTTTGGATTTGGAGCACATCAGCGAATTATATTCAAAGAAATTGAATTTTCACATTTAAACCATATCGATATAAATTATAGTTATTTAAGCCAGGAAAGCAGTTCCGGAGATTACGAAACCAAGTACTCGTTAAATTATTTAAAGCATAACCTGATCGTTAATTTTTCACATCAAATCGTTGAGCATTTAAATTTTAGCTGGATGGCAAGATACCAGGACAGGGCTGGAAGTTTTTTATATTATGACCAGGATGCCGGAATATATACACATGAAAAAGAATTTGAACCTTATTGGTTATTCGATGCTAAAATAAGTTATCAAATGAAGTGGATAAATATTTATAGTGAAATAACCAATATTTTTGATATTAAATACTTTGATATTTCGAACATCAATATGCCTGGCAGATGGCTTAAAGCAGGAGTTCAATTCAAAATAAATTACCAATAAAAAAATAGAGACAATAAAAAATAAAAATTTAATCGCCTGAAACTATTGATTTTGTAATTATTTTTATATTTTTGTTGAGAATCCTAAATTATAATTAAATCAAATTACACAATGAAAAAATTACAATTATTACTGGTAGCCTTTGCACTTATTAGTTTTACAGCACTTTATTCTTGCGGTGGTTCGAAAGAAAAAGCTGAAGAAAAAGTAGAAGAAGCAACTGAACAAATGGAAGAAGCAAAAGAAGAAGTTGAAGAAGCTGCAGAAGAAGTAGCTGATACAACTGAAGCTGTTGTTGAAGAAGCTGAAGAAGAAGCAGAAGAAGTTATTGAAGAGTAAACTAATTAGTGCGAGAAAAAAATTAAAGCAGGACATCAAAGTCCTGCTTTCGCTTTTTATATCTGTTTGTGTTTATTTAGACTGGAACATTAATCTTCCACTTCCTCTGCAGCTTCTTCGAGTTCCTTGGCTGCATCTTCTGCTGCCTTTTTATATTCTT
>JAWLEM010000254.1:0-3796 GCA_041686115.1 Bacteroidales bacterium | reverse complement strand
TTTCAGATTTTAAGTTTTTATTATGAAAATTTTTATATAAATAAGTATCACTAAATAACCAGGATTAATGAAAAACAAAAATTTAGTTTCAATCACAGATTTTTCAAAAGATGAAATCTTCAGGATCTTAGATCTTGCCGAAGAATTCGAGAAAAATCCGAATCAGAACCTATTGGAAAACAAGGTTATTGCCACCCTGTTTTTTGAACCATCTACCCGCACCCGGTTAAGTTTCGAGAGTGCTATTAGCCGGCTTGGTGGAAGATATATTGGTTTTACCGATGCAGCTTCATCCAGTGTAAAAAAGGGAGAATCAGTAAAAGATACCATAATGACAGTGGCAAATTACAGCGATATGATTATTATGCGTCACCCAATTGAAGGAAGTGCAAGATGGGCAAGTGAAGTTTCCGGTGTACCCATTATTAATGCCGGTGATGGATCAAACCAGCATCCCACACAAACGTTGCTTGATCTTTACTCTATTAGAAAAACACAGGGCACGCTCGACAATCTTAATGTTTTCTTTGTTGGAGATTTAAAATACGGAAGGACTGTTCATTCACTGTTACAAGCCATGTCAATGTTTAATACAACCTTCAATTTTATTTCGCCCGAAGAATTAAAAATCCCCGAGGAATATAAAATGTTTTTGGACAAAAAAGGATTAAAATATTATGAACATCGCGATTTCTCAGATATCATTTCACATGCTGATGTAATTTATATGACAAGAATCCAGAGAGAAAGATTTTCAGATCCAATGGAATATGAGAAAACTAAAAATTCCTACGTACTAAAAAAGAGTATGCTTGAGAATACAAAACCCAATATGAAGGTTTTACACCCGCTACCGAGAGTTAATGAAATAAGTACCGACGTCGACACCGACGAAAAAGCATATTATTTTACTCAGGCGCTTAACGGTGTTTATACACGACAAGCTATTATATCTTTAATTCTTGGGTTAAAACAATAAAAATTTAAACATTATGACAGAAAAAAAATTACAGGTCAGTGCAATACAAAATGGTACCGTAATCGACCATATTCCTGCCAATAAGTTATTTAATGTAATCAATATCCTGGGGCTCGATAAAATTAATAACCAAATTACTTTCGGTACCAACCTGGAAAGTAAGAAAATGGGACTTAAAGCCATTATAAAACTATCAGACGTATTTTTTGCTGATGATGAAATTAATAAAATTGCATTAGCAGCTCCTGAAGCAAAATTAAATATTGTGAAAGATTACCATGTGGTAGAAAAGAAAATTGTAGAAGTTCCGGATAGCATAAAAGGTATAGCTAAATGTGGCAATCCAAAATGTATTACGAACCATGAGGGAATTGTTACAAAATTTCAGGTTGTTAATAAAAAGAAAGTAGCCATAAGATGCCATTATTGCGAAAAAATTACTGATTCGGAACACATGGAAATTTTTTAAATAGCCAAGTGTAAAGAAAAAGCAAACCTGTCAGAATAAGCACACTGACAGGTTTGCTTTAGATATATTTTAACCTGTTTTTATCGAATTCTATCCATACTTCTTATCAAAGCTTCATCCTTACCAATAGCACGAATTGCCAAATAAGTTAATATGGCAGCAACAAAGGGAAATATAACCGTTATCTTATAACTAACAATTCCATTTAGCTGGCTTACAAAACTTTGAATATAATAGTAGTTTAATCCTAAATATCCTATCATTAAGATAATGTTAATCAGATTGATTCTCATTTGAAATATTCGCTTCTTATAAAAAAAGATACTGGAAAAAGAGATCAGCACAATAATTGAAAGCAGAATAATTGGCGGAATAGTTAATGAATAAATACCATCTTCTTCTAAAAAAGCTAATCCATTAAACTGAAAAATATATACCTGCCCTGTTTCGGCAAGCAGTTCGGCATAAGGATAGAAAAAAATGGATGCCATTAATAAAGTAACAACTAGTAAATAAACTGTTTGAATTCGCTGAATCATAATCGATTAAAGTAAAATATTTAAAATGAATTTTAATAATCACAAAATTAGCTGATTTTTATTGATTTTTACATTAAAACCATGTGAATTATATCATTTTTTTCAATCCATTTAAATTATAAAATAATTTCATCAAGTCCTTTTCTAAACCGCTCTTTACTTTCCCTCTCCTGCAAATCTTTTGGAAACAGGCCAATTTCTCCCTTATAACCAATTGCTATGGCGGCCATAGGCTCCAGATCATCATCCAAATTAAAATATTCTCTCGCTTTTGAAATGCTATATCCACCCATTTGATGAACATATAATCCTAACGAAGTAGCCTGCATCAGTAAATTTCCCACAGCCATTCCTGTATCGTGTTGTGCAAAACGGTTTATTTTTCCAGTAACCGATGATGTTTTTTTGGCAACACTTAAAGCAAGAACAGGAACATATTTTGCCCAGTATTGATTAGCTTCGACCAAACAATCGAATAATTTTGGATAATTTTCATCTTCGTTTTTTACGCCTACGATAAATCTCCAGGGTTGCTCATTATAACTTGATGGAGCCCAGCGTGCCGCTTCAAAAAGCGATACAATTTTTTGCTGTTCAACTTTTTTTGATGAAAAAATAACCGGGCTATATCTTTTTTTTATCAGATCGTTAATACTTTCCATAATAATCAAGTTTTGTTGTTTATAATACCAACACCAAGATAATAAAACTGTTCAACACTCAAAAATCAAACACCCCTTAATCCTTAAAATATGTTTAATAATATCTCTGAAAAAGCATAAATTGTTGTACTTTAGCTTGACAATCAAAAAACTAATTCGTAGAATTGTAGGCTCAAATAGAAAAATTAAAATTAGTATATAACCAGTTAAATAAGAAGACTATGGCCAAAATGACAAGTCAAGATTACATTAAAAGAGAAGAAAAATACGGAGCGCATAACTATCATCCGCTACCAGTAGTATTAGAAAAAGGCGAAGGTGTTTTTGTATGGGATGTTGAAGGAAAAAAATATTACGATTTCCTTTCTGCATACTCTGCAGTAAATCAAGGACATTGCCATCCAAAAATAGTAAAGGCACTTTCCGATCAGGCTCAAAAACTTACACTTACTTCCAGAGCTTTTCATAATAATGTTTTAGGCGAGTATGAAGAATATGTAACCAAATATTTTGGTTACGATAAGGTTTTACCTATGAATACAGGAGCCGAAGCCGACGAAACAGCAATTAAGCTTGCTCGTAAATGGGGATATCAGAAAAAAGGAATTCCAGAAAATGAAGCAAAAATTATTTGTTGTAATGATAATTTCCATGGAAGAACCATTACCATAATATCCATGTCAAACGATCCGGTTGCTTATAAAGATTATGGACCATACACTCCCGGATTTGTAAGAATTCCTTATAATGATACGGAAGCCTTAGAAAATGAATTAAAAGACCCAAATGTTGCTGCTTTTCTAGTTGAACCTATCCAGGGCGAAGCAGGAGTATTTGTACCTGAAGATGGATACCTGAAGAAAGTTTCTGAATTATGTAAAAAATACAATGTACTTTTTATTGCAGACGAAGTACAAACGGGTATTGCCCGTACAGGAAAACTTTTAGCATGCGACCACGAAGGTGTTAAGCCTGATGTTTTAATTTTAGGAAAAGCTATATCAGGTGGGGTTTTCCCGGTTTCTGCTGTTTTAGCTAATGATGATATTATGCTTACCATTAAACCAGGAGAGCATGGTTCTACATTTGGAGGTAATCCTATTGCTGGTAAAGTGGCTATTGCTGCATTAGATGTTATTAAAGAAGA
>JAWLEM010000253.1:0-3799 GCA_041686115.1 Bacteroidales bacterium | reverse complement strand
TCTTTTATCATTTATAGCTGAAGATTTACTTGAAGTTCCTGACCAGGATTTTTTTGAATATTTTATTGAGTCTGATTATGATTTCCCGGCTTATATTGATTGGGGTGACTCAGTTGTTATTAATAGAGAAGAGCTATTTGCGTTTTCATTTTCAAACAACGAAAAACTTGACAGTATAATTCTTGAAACTGGAAACATGAATTTAAATATCAACTCATCTTTCGAACATACCGGCAAAGTAATTCTTACAAGCCAGTTTATAAGAGATAGCCAGGGAAAACCATTTAGTGATACGATAATTATCAGCGATCCAAGTGGATCATTTTCGGCCAGCGAAGTTATTTCACTAGACAATCATGTAATTGAACTTCAAGATACAACAGCATCAGATACTACCTATTTACCTTTTAATTTTGAGCTTATTTTATACAATTCAGGTGCAGGAATAACAGCTGGCGACGAGGTTGAAATTACTGCAACCTTTACAGACCTGGGGTTCTCGGCAATTTTTGGTTATATTGGTAATTATGAATTAATAACTGAAACTGGTGAAATAGATTTGGGATTTTTTGAATCTTTAACAGATGGATACATCGAATTTGAAAATCCACAATTAAATTTTGCCATCAGTAACTCATATGGACTACCTGCCGAAGTTGACATTTCAAGGTTTACCGGATTTAACAACAGTGGCGATTCTATTAATCTTAACTTCGATCCGGGGGTTAATCCATTCAGATATGCATATCCAGAACTGGAAGAATATAACCAGATTAAAGATACCGTAATTTCAATTAATGGTCATAATTCAACTCTTTCAGAGTTTTTAGCATTTCTACCTACACATTTAGAATATAACCTTGATGCGACATCAAATCCCGACGGCCCGAATGGATCCTATAACTTTGTAACCAAAGACAGCAGAATTGATGTTGATTTCGAATTTATATTACCTCTTTGGTTTAAAGCCAATAATTTTGCTTTACAGGATACTATCGACCTGGACTTTGGAAATATCAGCGAAGATGCTGAAATGATTGAAAAACTCAATGTGGTTCTGCAGGTTTCTAATGGACTACCAGTAAACATAGACTTCCAGGTAATTTTTATGGATGATTTGTATAATCATGTGGATACACTATTCGATGAAAATAATCAACCGATTATTATGGCCGGGAAACTTGACTCGGAACATAAAGTAGAATTTCCAACCAGGAATATATCTGAAATAAAATATCTGAAAGAGGATATTGATAAACTGGAAACCGTCAAATTTGCCATAATCAGTGCAACACTAAAAACGGCTAAGTTTGATGATGATATTACGGTTAAGTTTTACAATTACTATAATGTAGCGTTTAATTTAAGCCTTGATGTTGATGCTACAATAAATACAAATGATTTATAAACCAGTGCCCATGAAACCTTATAAGCTAATAACCACCGTTTTAATTGGCCTTTTTATTGTCTTCAGTTCAGATTTAATATTGGCACAAAACAGCCAAACACTTTATTATATGAACAGGATTCCTCAATCAAATCAAATGAATCCTGCAATTCAACCTAAGTGCAACTTTTTTCTCGGGCTGCCGGCAGTTTCTTCATTGCAGATTGGTGTTGGAAATAATAGATATGGATTAACTGATGTTATTATGAAACACCCCACCAACGATTCTTTAATAACATTTTTACATCCCGATGCAGAATTTAACCAATCAGATTTTTTAAACAAATTAGGTGAAAATAACTTTTTTTTCCAGGATTTTCAAACCGATCTATTGTCATTTGGGTTCAGGCTTAATACCTGGTATTTCTCTTTTAATCTATCAGAAAAACTCTCTATGTCATTAAACTACCCTGAAGATTTAATGGATTTTGCATTAAACGGGAATAAAAATTTTATTTATGAAACAACCGATTTTAGCCAGTTAGGAGTAAATGCCAGTTTTTACCGGGAGTATGGAATTGGCGTAGCCAAAGAACTAACCAGTAATTTGTCTGTCGGTATCCGTGCGAAAGTATTATTTGGGCATGCTAATATTTCCAACAGTACAAATAATGTACTGGGATTTTATTCGAGTCGCGATTCGATCTATATCAATGCCGATGCTTTAGTAAACACATCATCTCCTCTAATTGCCACTACTAATGCCGATGGTGATTTCGATGGATTTGAAGTTCCGGCTTACCTTGAAAATTCAGAAACCGACTCTTTAATTGACCTGGCCTTACAACACCAAAATATGGGATTTGGAATTGACCTGGGAGTTTATTACCAACCTATAGACAAGGTTGCTCTTTCGCTCAGCTTAATTGACCTGGGTTATATTAAATGGGATAAAGATGTAACCAATCTTGAACTTAAAGGCAACTATTCTTTTAAAGGGGTTGACGTTAGCGATGAAATAGGAGCCGAAGAATCGGAAAGCGATCCTTTTGAAGAGGTGCTCGACTCGCTGGAAAATAGTTTTACAGTATCCAATCAATCGAATAGTTATACAACTGCCCTGGGCACCAAAATATATGTTGGAGCTTCTTATTTTGTATCTCCAAAATTCGATGTTAGCTTTTTATCCCGTTCATACATTTACAATAATTATTTAAACCAGGCATTTACATTCTCGGCAAATGTTCGTCCGGTAAATGGAATTTCTGCCAGCCTGAGCTACTCCATAATGAACGGCTCATACAACAATATCGGATTCGGTTTGGTATTAGGAGGTGCTCCCCTGCAACTATATATTATTTCAGACAATGCTTCCGCGGCATTATGGGGACACAAAACAACATCTGCTAATTTCCGTTTTGGGTTAAATATTGCGTTTGGCTGTAGGCAAAGAGCCAAAAATCAAGACAAACCATTGCTTAAATCAAGTTTTGGAATATAATATTACCATCCAATAAATTAAAAGAGGTTGTCCAAAAAGAATTACAAGTGTCATTGCGAATGAAATGAAGCAATCTATATTTATTGATTATCAGCAGATTGCTTCACTCTCCCGATATCCCCTAATATTCGTAAGTTAAATAAGACTTTATTTTGTAACACAAAGCTAAACAACGGATTACACAAAGCCCCACGAAGAAAAAATTCACCTAACTTGGTGTGAATTTGTGCTTTAACCCTGACTACCGTCAGGCAGGTTTGAGAAACTTAGTGAAACTCTTAAAAGACATACGTATTTTAGGATCCATCGGGATCGTTCGCAATGACTTTTTTCTGGCTTTTTTGGACAACCCCTTTTTTGACCATACAAACATATGGGTCGATTTTTTGATAAACTATATTCAAAACAATTACGCCAAATAAGCGCCTAGAAATCATAGTTATACATAAAAATTTGCTTTAACAGTCGATATTTTTATCAATTTTAGTCGATATTTTTACATTATTATTTTCAGAATACTTTATCTTAGTCCAATAATCAAAATTAACTCATTATGAAACGACCATGAATTTTAACATTTTAAAATACACATATGAAAATGATTGAAATTCATCGGGAGTTCCTGAATGTGAAGAAATTTTTAGTTTCTTCATTTTCAGTAAACTAAAAATTTTAAACAGATGAAAAGAATAACCCTATTATTAATTGGAATACTCATTGTCCCTTTCTTTTCCTATTCAGGAGGTATTGTAACAAACCAAAATCAGAGTGCCGCATACATACGTATGTTTGCGCGCGATGCATCAACAGATATTGATGCTGTTTTCTTTAACCCTGCTGGTTTAACCAAACTAAGTGATGGCTTTCATTTTTCGCTTAACAACCAGTACATTTTACAAAACAAATATGTA
>JAWLEM010000252.1:0-3801 GCA_041686115.1 Bacteroidales bacterium | reverse complement strand
GCAATGCATATTTTAGCAGTTTCAGGATTGCATGTGGGAATTATTTATATCATCCTGGCAAGAATACTTTTCTTCCTGCGCAGAAATAAATACGGAAGAGTTCTTCAGTCGTTGATCATTATTTTCGCACTTTTCTTTTATGCATTGTTAACCGGACTTTCAAGTTCAGTATTAAGAGCAACCATTATGTTTTCCATAATAAGCTTAGGAAAAATATTTGTGCGGCAAAATAATATTTACAATACCATTTTTGTTTCTGCATTTGTAATGTTGTTAGCAAATCCATACTCGATAACCGATGTAGGTTTCCAGCTTTCGTATATGGCTGTTTTTAGTATTATTTTCTTTTATCCTAAAATTTATGGATTATTTCATGTAAAATATTCATTTGCAGATAAAATATGGCAACTTATTTCGGTTGCTATTGCAGCGCAAATAGGTACATTCCCTTTATCAATTTATTATTTTGATCAATTTCCGGTATATTTTATTCTCGCCAATATTTTTATTATTCCGATGGCTATGATTTTAATTTACGGGGCAGTAACCCTGTTCTTTTTATCTTTTTCAGATGGGATTATCTCTTTTCTTGCTCCGGCAGTGAAATATATTACTTTCGGATTGAATTATGCGGTAAAAACCATCAGCGAACTCCCCTTTTCTAAAATTCATCAAATTAATGTAGATTTATTTCAGGTGATCATTTTAATAGCCGTGGTTTTAATGGTTTCATTTTTTATCATTACAAAGCGATTAAGATATTTGCGCCTGTCTATTCTTTTATTTTTATTAATTCCATGTTATAGTATGGTTACCAAATATTTAAAATCAAAAGAATTGTATTTTATTATTTACAATATACCAGATGTTTCAGCTATTGATTTTGTAAAACACAGTAAAAACCAGTTATATATTAACAAGCAGGCTACATTAGATAGCCAGATAATTCAATACAATATTTTACCTTTTTGGCAAAAACAACAAATTAGAAAACCGGAAATCCGTTTTATAAATGACCATATTTATCACAACTATCAATTTAGAAATCAAAAAATTATACAAATAAATAATGATTCACTATTTCAATATAAAACAAGTAAACAACTTGATGTTGATTATATCGTTTTATCCGAAAATCCAAACTTAGATATTAAAAGGTTAGCCAGTTACTTTAACTTTAAAAAGGTAATTTTTGATTCATCAAACGATTTTTATACGATTAAAAAGTGGCAGCAACAAAGCAATGAACTGGGCATTGATTATTATACTATTTCTGAACAAGGAGCTTTTGTTAAAAAATTTTAACTGCTTTCATAAATCATCAAAAAAATGATTAACCAGTAAATTATTAGAAATAGATTATGTTAATTTGTCTTTTTATATACATTTGTCGACTAAAATATTTTAGGACATGAAAATTATTATTGCTGGAGCTGGAGAAGTTGGATCGCACCTGGCCAAAATGTTAAGCGCAGAATCACACGATATTACTGTTATTGACCCAATGGGTGATAATTTAAAAAACATTGATTCTACACTTGATTTAATGACAATTACCGGAAGTGCGATATCGATTGAAGTATTAAAAGAGGCTAAAATAAAAAAAACCGATTTATTTATAGCTGTTGCATCTTCTGAGGAAACAAATATTACCGCTGCCATGATAGCCAAAATGCTGGGAGCTAAAAAAACCATTGCGCGGGTGGATAACAATGAGTATATCGAACCTGAAAACATAGCACATTTTACATCATTAGGAATAGATTACCTGATTTATCCCGAGCGGATAGCTGCACGAGAGTTGGTAAACCTTTTAGGGCAAGCTGAAATATCAGAATCGGTAGATTTTTCAGGTGGAAAATTATCATTATACGTTTTGAAGCTCGACGAAAATGCCCCGGTAATTGACAAAACTTTAATTGACGTATTAAAACAAAACCTTGAAATTGAGTTCAGGGCTGTTGCCATAACACGCAATGGGCAAACAATAATCCCCCGGGGGCACGATTATTTTCAAATTAACGACCTTGTTTATGTAGTTACCAACAAGGCTGGTATTCGTGATGTACTAAAATATTCAGGAAAAAAGAAGCTGGATATAAAAAATGTAATGATTCTTGGTGGCAGCAGGATTGGAAAACGAACAGCCAAATCACTTGAGGCCCGATTTAATATAAAACTCATAGAGATCAATAAAGAAAAAAGTGCTATGCTTGCCGATTACCTTACCAATGCCCTGGTTATTAACGGCGATGGCAGAAATATTGATCTTTTGGTTGAAGAAGGACTACCCAACATGGATACATTTATTGCTGTTACAGGTAATTCGGAGGTTAATATTCTTTCATGTATGCTAGCCAAAAGGATGGGCGTAAAAAAAACAATTGCAGAGGTGGAAAATATCGATTATATCGATTTAGCAGATAATATGGGAATCGATACCATTATTAATAAGAAACTGATTACTGCCAGCAGAATTTTTAAATTTACCATGAGCTCTGAGGTTGAGTCCATGAAATGTTTAACCGGATCGGATGCAGAAGTTCTTGAGTTTGTTGCTAAATCAGGATCAAAAATTACCAAAGGGCGATTAAAAGATATTGAATTCCCTAAAGACGCGATTGTTGGTGGAATTATCAGAAAAGATAAAGGTATAATTGCCACGGGCAATACCCATATAATGACCGAAGACAGAGTGGTTGTATTTGCTCTTCCATCGGCAGTTAAAAAACTTGACAACTTCTTTAACTAATCATGTTCAATAAAAAAATTATTTTACAGGTCATGGGATTACTTCTAATTATTGAAGGAGTTTTCCTTACTTTTTCCTTTTTAGTAAGCCTGTATTATAATCAATATGATAAAATTGGATTGGCAACTACTGCTTTAATCTGTTTTTTTATTGGAATTACTATTCGCTTATTTACCAAAAATGCAAAAAAAAATATAGGAAAGCGGGATGGATATATTATTGTCAGCCTGGTTTGGATTGTATTCTCACTTTTCGGTGCATTACCTTTTGTTATAAGTGGAGCTATTCCTTCCTATACCGATGCTTTTTTCGAAACCATTTCGGGATTTACAACTACAGGAGCTTCCATATTAAATGATATTGAATCCATGCCGAAGGGGCTTTTGTTTTGGAGAAGCCTTACGCAGTGGCTTGGCGGAATGGGAATTATCGTTTTATCGTTAGCTATTTTACCCGTTTTCGGAATTGGCGGAATGCAATTGTTTGTAGCCGAAGTTCCGGGGCCTACACCAGACAAACTGCATCCACGGATAAAAGAAACGGCCAAACGCCTGTGGATTATCTATATTGGATTTACATTTGCTGAGACAATACTCTTAAAAATTGGAGGAATGACATGGTTTGATGCCATTAACCACTCATTTACAACCATGGCTACAGGAGGATACTCAACAAAACAAGCCAGTATTGCTCATTTTCAATCTCCATTTATACATTATGTGATTATTTTCTTCATGTTTTTAGCTGGGACAAATTTTACTTTGTCTTATTATGCTTTACATTTTAAGTTTAGTAAAGTTTTTAAAAATGAAGAGTTCAGATACTATCTCGGATTTATCATCATCTATACACTTTTCATTGCTGGTGCTCTTTGGTATATCGAAGGATATCGGGCTGAGGAATCATTCCGTGATGCATTATTTCAAGTTGTATCCATAATTACTACTACTGGGTATGCTACAGCAGACTATATGCTTTGGGTCCCATTTATAACAGTTATGATTTTTTCTCTGATGTTTTTCGGTGGGTCAGCCGGATCAACGGGTGGA
>JAWLEM010000251.1:0-3807 GCA_041686115.1 Bacteroidales bacterium | reverse complement strand
GATTCGATAATTGCCGTGCACTTGACCAGTAAGTTTAGCGGAACATATCAGAATAGCGTAAAATCAGCCGAAAAAATAAGAAAAGAATTTAACAAAAAAATTACGGTTATTGATTCGCGTAATCTATCTGGTTCTCTGGGATTAATTGCTTTACGAATAGCTCAGGAAATCGAAAAAGGAATAAGTCATGATAAGATTGTTGAACAACTTGAGTCATGGATTAGTAAATCTAAAATTTTGGTAAGTGTTAAAAATTTAAAATACATGGTGCGCGGCGGACGTGTTAGCCCGATGAAGGAAAAAATAGCATCTTTAATGAATGTAAAACCAATTGTTTCGATGAATCCTGATGGAACATCAACACTTTTTGACAAGGCTTTTAGCCAAAAGGGGAATATGAAAAAAGTGATTAAGCATATTGAAAATCACCTGAAGGATAATAAATTGTGGAATTATATTATTTTGCATGCTAACAATATGGATGGAGCCAATTGGTATATCGATAAAATGAAACATTTAACAGGGAAAGATCCTGTTTCGGTGGTTAATATTTCGCCGGTTATTGGATTAAGTGCCGGACGTGGTGCCGTTTCTGTTGCATTTATGACTGAGTAGTTCTCAGTGATCAGTAAACAAAATGTTTTCTTTCAGGCATCACAATCCACAATATAATATAAACAATAATACCCGGAAATGCAGCACTGAAAATACTTATGACCAGATATAAAATACGAACTGTCGCAATGTCCCAGCCGAAATATTCTGCAATGCCGGCACAAACACCTGCAATAACCTGATTATGCGAACGGGTAAGTTTTCTTTGATTAGTCATTGTTTTTATTTTTTGATAACAAAAATAATTCTAAATATTATGGATAACAAAATCGCAAGAAATAAATTATATTTACACTAGTATTATTAAATAAAAAATTAAATTAAAATGAAGGATAAAAAATTATTAAAAGTTTCAGTTTTTATATTTTTTGGATTACTTATGATTACAGGATGTAAAAACACAAAAAACATTCAACCACCTGATGCTATGAAAAAACCGAAAGAGATAACTACTCACGGTGATACGCGGATTGACAATTATTACTGGTTAAACGACAGGGAAAATCCAGAAGTAATTGAATATTTGGAAGCTGAAAACAAGTATACCAAATCGGTTTTAAAACCAACTGAAGATTTGCAGGAAAAACTTTTTGAAGAAATGAAATCGCGAATTAAAGAAACGGACAAGTCTGTTCCGTATTTCTTTAATGGTTATTACTATTACACCCGCTACGAAGAAGGTAAAGAATATCCAATTTATTGTCGCAAAAAGGGAACGCTTGATGCAAACGAAGAAGTGATGCTCAATGTTAACGAAATGGCCAAAGGGTATAGTTATTACCAGGTTAGCGGAATTAATGTAAGCCCTGATAACAAATTACTGGCATTTGGTGTCGATACAGTTAGCCGTAGAAAATATACTATTCATGTTAAAAACTTAGAAACCGGCGAGATATTATCTGATAATATCCCGTTAACATCCGGCTCGGCAGCATGGGCAAACGATAGTAAAACATTTTTTTATACGCAGAAAGATGATGTTACGCTTCGGTCATACAAAATTTTTAAACATATCCTGGGTGAGGAATTCTCATCAGATCAAGAAATCTATCACGAAGAGGATGAAACATTCAGCACCGGAATTCACAAATCTAAGTCACAAAAATATTTAATAATAAGTTCTTATAGTACGTTATCCAATGAATATCGATTTCTGGATGCCAGTAACCCTGATGGTGATTTTAAAATTATACAGCCACGTGAACGAGGATTAGAATATGGGGTGGATCATTTTGGTGATTATTTTTATATCAAAACCAATTTAAGCGCTAAAAATTTTCGTTTAATGCGCACTCCGGTTCATAAAACAACTAAAGAAAACTGGGAAGAAGTTATTCCACACCGCAATGATGTTTTTCTTGAAGGAATAGAAATCTTTAAAAAATATCTTGTGGTTGAAGAACGTGAAGATGGAATCAATAACATCAGAGTAATCAACTGGGAAACAAATGATGAACATTATATTGATTTCGACGAAGAAGTATATATGGCCTATGTTTCTACTAATCCTGATTTTGATACTGATGTATTGAGATTTGGTTATACATCCATGACCACACCGAGTTCAACGTATGATTATAACATGAAAACCCATGATCGTGAGTTAAAAAAACAACAGGAAGTACTTGGTGATTTTGACCCTTCGAATTACGAAACCAAAAGATTGTGGGCTACTGCCGATGATGGGACTAAAATTCCTATGTCAATCGTATATCGTAAAGGCATTAAGTTAGATGGCAATAATCCTGCATTACTTTATGGTTATGGTTCGTATGGTGCTACCATGGATCCCTATTTTAGCTCTATCCGTTTAAGCCTGCTTGATCGCGGTTTTGTATACGCCATAGCCCATATTCGCGGAAGCCAGTATCTTGGCCGCCAGTGGTACGAAGATGGTAAATTACTGAAAAAAATAAATACGTTTACTGATTTTAACGATTGTGCCGAGTATTTAATTGAACAAAACTATACTAATCCCGATAAGCTTTTTGCCATGGGCGGTAGTGCCGGTGGTTTATTAATGGGTGCCATAGTGAATTTACAGCCAGAACTTTATAAAGGTATTGTAGCTGCCGTTCCTTTTGTTGATGTGGTTACCACCATGCTCGATGAAAGCATTCCATTAACTACCAGTGAGTTTGATGAATGGGGTAATCCAAAAGAGAAAGAATATTATGATTATATGCTTTCCTATTCGCCTTACGACCAGGTAAAAGCACAGGATTACCCTGCAATGCTTGTAACAACGGGTTTACACGACTCGCAGGTGCAATACTGGGAACCGGCCAAATGGGTGGCAAAATTGCGTGATGTAAAAACTGATAATAATGTATTATTGTTGCATACGAATATGAAAGCAGGACATGGCGGATCTTCCGGTAGATTCGAAGCTTTAAAAGAATATGCTATGGAATATGCGTTTATGTTCCAACAATTAGAAATTAAAGAATAATATTGTTTTTCTTAAGATGGAAGGCCTGTTATTTTAGCAGGCTTTCTTTTTTGATGATTTTTTTGTAATTTGTATCAATCAATAAAATTAAATAAAAATAAAATGAAACATCGATTTTTAACAGGATTTACCGTAGGTTTTATCATCGCTTTTTTAGGCGATATCATCATTGTATCATCTGATGTAAGAAGCTTCTGGGCCAGAATAATTTTATTTTTAATTGGAGTAGCAATTTTTGCCATTCTTTGGTTTATAAGAAAACGGCCCGAAAAGTAAAATTATCAGGATTCGGTTTGTTTTTTATTTCTTCTATAAAATGCCCAAAAACTGAAAATAAGCACTAATACTCCGGTTATGAATATCAACCAGGGGAATTTAAGTGGTATGTATTGTACTGATAAATCGAATAGTTTATCGCTAAACGATTTTTGTTGTATTTCTTTTATCGAAATGTTTCGGATTAAGAATCGGCAATAATCCCAAATAAACGATAAGAAAACAATACATGCCCCTGCAATCAATAAAAGCCACTCTTTTTTAATGATTTTGGTTGTATATCCTGATTTTAAATTGAAATAATAAATGATTAACGCCAAAATAATCATTAATATAGAGATGATAACCGGAGTAATTACCGGGCCTGTCCATGTTACAGGTATTAAAAATAAAATGTCCCAGGTCATTAAACTTTCCGGCCATCCTAAAAACAGCCATAAATGGATATAATATACAATATCCCA
>JAWLEM010000250.1:0-3810 GCA_041686115.1 Bacteroidales bacterium | reverse complement strand
AGGTACTGTTGGTGGTTACAAAGAAATTGTAATGAAAGTTTCCGGTGATGGTGTTTATGGAATTCTGAAATATGAGTCGGGAGTGCACCGGGTTCAGCGTGTTCCTCAAACCGAAACCCAGGGACGGGTTCATACATCGGCAGCTACAGTTGCTGTTTTGCCCGAAGCCGAAGATTTTGATATTGATTTGCGGCAGGAAGATATTAGAAAAGATACGTACTGCTCATCAGGGCCGGGAGGACAATCGGTAAATACAACCTATTCAGCTATTCGATTAACACACATCCCATCAGGAATTGTTGTTACATGCCAGGACGAAAAATCCCAGCTTAAAAACCTTGATAAAGCTATGACTGAGTTAAGAACCAGGCTTTATAATCTTGAATATCAAAAATATCTCGACGAGATTTCATCGAAAAGAAAAACAATGGTTTCTACCGGCGACAGGTCTGCTAAAATAAGAACTTATAATTATCCACAGGGGCGTGTTACCGATCATAGAATAAATCTTACTTTATATAATTTAAACGCTATTTTGGCTGGTGAGATACAGGAGATTATTGAACAGTTACAAATGGCCGAGAATGCAGAAAGATTAAAAGAAGCAGGTGTAGCATAGAGATAAAGATGAATTAGGAAATAAGGGAATAGTGGTATAAAGGATTAGAGGAGTCAGGAAATAATGAAGAAAGGTATGTGGAGATATTGTTAAAATTATAAAGTATAAAAGAATAGGTTAAAGGGTATTACAATTTGTAACATTTTTTTTCAAATATATGGATAGAGAAAGGAAAGGATACAATGAAAACAAAGACTTTACTTCTCTTGAAGCATGGAGGAAAGCAAGGGTAGTAAAAATGTTCTTTTATAAAGAAGTTATTCCATTGTTGCCTGTTGAAGAAAAATATAATTTAGATATTCAAATACGAAAATCAAGTGTGAGTATAACTGCTAATATATCAGAGGGATATGGACGATTTAATTTTCAAGAAGGGATACAGTTCTATAGAATTTCACGAGCATCAATGTACGAATTGAAAGATCATCTAATTTCTTGCTATGATTTTGATTATATAAATAAAAGAAATTATGATAAAGGGATGGCTTTGATTGAAGATGCAAAAATTACTTTAAACGGATATATTAATTTTGTAAAATCACAACTAAAAATTTATAAAAAATAAATATGTTCTTAGCTAAAGTCCATAAAAACAAATCTTTGATGCTTACTATTCCCTACTATTTCCTTAGTTCTCTTAACCCCTATTCCCGTATACCCTTATTCCCCAGTTTCCTTAAATCTTTCTTCTCCTTTACCCAAACCCTTAACACCATCTACATTATACTTAATAGCCATCTCTTAAATAGCAATCTAATTCATAAACCAATAAACTCAGAACAACATGGACCACCATCAAATCGTTGAGCAAATAAAAAAGAAAAAGAGTTTTCTTTGCGTGGGGCTGGATACTGATATTACAAAAATTCCACAATTTTTGCTTGATGCAGATGATCCTGTTTTTGAATTTAATAAACAAATTGTTGATGCAACTGCACAATATGTCATTGCCTACAAACCAAACATTGCTTTTTATGAGGCTGCCGGAGTTTCGGGTTGGAAAAGTCTCGAAAAAACAATCAATTATATCAATCTTTTATACCCCGAAATTTTTATTATAGCCGATGCAAAAAGAGGCGATATTGGTAATACTTCAAAGATGTATGCCCGCGCTTTTTTCGAAAATTTTAATTGCGATGCTGTTACTGTAGCTCCTTACATGGGAAAAGATTCCGTAACACCATTTCTGGATTTTAAAAATAAGTGGGTTATTTTATTAGCTTTAACTTCAAATGAAAGTGCCGCCGATTTTCAATTCCTTAATACAGGGAAGGATCATAAAATGCTATTCGAAGAAGTTATTCAGAAATCCAAAATCTGGGGTACAAAAGATAACCTGATGTATGTTGTCGGCGCCACGCAAGCCGAACATATAAAAAAAATACGGCAGCATATTCCTGAGCATTTCTTGTTAATACCCGGTGTGGGAGCACAGGGCGGTAGCTTAAAAGATGTTGCTGAATACGGAATGAATAACAATTGTGGATTAATTATTAACTCTGCCCGTTCAATTATTTATGCTTCCCATTCTCATGACTTTGCAAAAACTGCCGGAATAAAGGCTAAAGAAATTCAGGATGAGATGGAAAATCTTCTTAAGGTAAAAGGGATTATCTAATTTTATTGTAAATATTGTTAGTTTTATTATTTTTATCATTAAACTATAATATTCAGAAACTAACATCTTATGAAAGAAGAATTTCTGCACTATTTATGGAAATATAAATTATTTGATTGCAGTCATTTAAAAACAACCCGGAACGAAAATATTGAGATTATCAATCCCGGCTCACATAATTTTGATTCGGGCCCCGATTTTTTTAATGCAAAAATTAAAATAGGAGGTACTATTTGGGCCGGGAATGTGGAAATTCATCAAAAATCGTCAGATTGGTACAATCATCAACATCATAAAGACAAAGCATACGATAATGTAATTTTGCAGGTAGTTTATAATCACGACAAAGAAGTTTATTTAACCAATAAAAGTCACGTCCCCACACTTGAAATAAAATTCGACCCTGTTTTATTTCAGAACTATGAAAAACTTCTAAAAAGTGAATCTTGGATTCCTTGCGAAAAGGATATCCATACTGTTCCTGATTTTTTAATTCGAAAATGGTTAGAAGCATTAACGGTTGAGCGGCTTGAAGAAAAAGCTAACCGGGTAAAAAATCAACTAAAACAAACCAACAATAATTGGGAAGAAACATTTTATTGCCAGCTGGCCCGAAACTTTGGATTTAAGTTAAATGCCGAACCTTTTGAGCTGTTGGCAAAATCTTTGCCTTTAAAATATTTGGCAAAGCATAAGAATAATCTCGTGCAGATTGAAGCTTTGTTGTTTGGGCAGGCAGGATTTCTTAATGATAATGATGGTGATGAATATTATACAAAGCTTAAAAATGAATATCAGTTCTTAAGCAAAAAGTTTAAATTGAATCCTATTGAAAAACATCTTTGGAAATTTTTGCGATCACGTCCCGGAAATTTTCCCACGATTCGCATTGCTCAGTTTGCTATGCTTATTTATCAGTCGAAAGGATTGTTTTCTCAGATTTTGGAGACACAGGAAAGTAAAAAGTTAGGAGCTTTGTTGTTGGTTAAACCATCTGAATACTGGGAAAATCATTATCATTTTAATAAAAAATCAGTTAAAAAAGCTAAACCCATAGGGCCGTCAGCAATTAACATTCTTTTAATCAATACTATTGTGCCTTTTTTATTTGTTTATGGTAAATATGTTGATAATCATAGATTCTGCAATAGAGCCATTGATTTACTAACAAGTATAAAAGCAGAAAAAAACGCTATTATTGCAAAATGGGAACAATTAGGTATCGAATCTGAAAATGCATTCGATACCCAGGCATTAATACAATTAAAGAATAATTATTGTAACTTTAAAAAATGTTTGAATTGTCAGATCGGGAATTTTATTATTAAAAACATTCAATGAAAGCAACATCTCTGGGCAAAGAAAATTTTAAGTCTGTTTATATAGCTATTGGCTTACTCATGCTGGTTTTTATTATAGGAACTATTGGCTATCTCGTTATTGAAGATTTTACATTTACCGAGGCTTTTTTCATGACCATAATAACCATTTCCACAGTTGGTTTTCGTGAGGTGAGGCCACTATCAGAATTCGGGCAATTTTTTACTGCTTTTTTGATTATTATAAGTTTTGG
>JAWLEM010000249.1:0-3817 GCA_041686115.1 Bacteroidales bacterium | reverse complement strand
TTTATACCAAAAAGAAAAAAATATTTACCGGAGTTGCGATAACACAAAACATTACTGACGACAAACAAAACGAGCGGGAATTAAAAAAATCGAAAGAAGAGGCAGAAAGAGCCAATCGTTCCAAAACAGATTTTTTGGCACGAGTCAGCCATGAGATTAGAACACCCTTAAATGCCATTTTAGGTTTTACCGAACAATTAAAACAGTCTACGTTAAATAAACAGCAAAATGATTATGTTGATATTATAGAAAAATCTTCGGAGCACCTGCTAACTTTAATTAATGATATTCTGGTTTTATCTAAAATTGAAGCAAGACAAATACGATTTGAGAAATCTCCTTTTAAATTAAATTATACGATTAAATACATCTACAATACACTGTTGGTTAAAGCCAACGAAAAAAATATCCGGTTTACATATAATGTAGATCAAAAGTTAGATCAGATTCTTATTGGAGATCAATTTCGTTTAAAACAGATCTTAATAAATTTGTTGGGAAATGCCATTAAGTTTACAAATACAGGTTCGGTTGAGTTAAAATGTATATTGGATGAAGAAATACATGATAAAGTGAAGGTTAGATTTGATGTGATTGATACAGGAATTGGTATTAAACCCGAGAATTTAAAAAATATTTTCGAGAGATTTAAACAAGCCAATTCGTCGATTACAAAAAGATATGGAGGAACAGGTTTAGGACTTGCTATTTGCAAGAACCTAATAGAATTGCAGGGTGGAAGTTTGTCCGTATCAAGTAAAGAGGGAGTTGGAACGACATTTTCTTTTATTATTCCTTATAAAAAAGGTAAACCGGATGATTTTATTCCGGACGATATTGAAACAACTTACTCAAAGCGTTTAAAAGATAAGAAAGTTTTATTGGTTGATGATGATAAATTCAACCGTTTACTGGCAAAAACCATTCTTGATAAATTCGAATGTATTACAACATTAGCGATCAATGGGTCAGAAGCAATAGCATATTTGGAAAATCAAAACTTCCATCTTGTATTACTCGATATACATATGGCTGGTACAAGTGGGGTTGATGTAGCTGAGTTTATCCGTAAACAAAAAAGGGATCGAAATACAAAAATTATAGCTGTTACAGCTGCTGTATTAAAAGATGATATTCAGAAATATTTTTCTGTGGGTATGGATGACTTTTTGATCAAACCTTTTAAGGAGGCTGAATTATATAATAAAATGTGTGAAGTATTAGAGATTAATAAGAGTAAAAAAGATATAGCTTACAAGCTGAATATTGTAGAAGAAACTACCAAGTCAGAGCAATATGATTTATCAGAACTTGTAAAAATGGCCAATATGGATAAAACTTTTATTAATAGTATGCTCGCCACTTTTATTGAAAACTCGGAAAGTACAATTCATTTATTTAAGAAATATGTGAAAGATGAAAATTGGGTGGAAATAGGAGAAACTGCTCATAAGATTTTACCCTCGTACAGGCATCTTAAAATAAATGATGTTGTGCGTAAATTAAACGAAATAAAAAAGATTACACTTATTAATCCAAGCTATGAGGAAGTTCCTGAACTCACTAAAGGAACGGTTAAATTAATGGAAAAAATATTGGAAGATTTAAAAAAAGAGATGAAATGAACATGAAATTAACATTTTAATCCCGATAGCTCCTAAAATCCGCATATCTTTTAAGAGTTTCACAACCTTGCCTGCTGGCAAGCAGGGTATCACCAACCGGCCTAAAGGCAGTCAGGGTTAAAACACAAAAGTTACACCAAGTTAGGTGAACCTTTTCTTTGCGAAAATTTGTGTAATCCTTTGTGCAACCCAGCCTGCCTGGCAGGTTTGTGTTACAAAAAAAGTTTAACTCACGTATTTTAGGAGCTAGCGGGACACACAAAAATGGTTAAAATGATTAGGTCGTAATTATTTTGTATATTTGATATATATTAACGATATTAATTCTGTTTTTTCTTCTGTCTGCACTATTAACATGCATTCGGAATCTGTAAATTTAAAATTGAAGAAAGGTTAAAATGATTAATATTTTAGTCATAGATGACGATTCATATATATGTAACTTACTGGTAAATTACCTTAAGAAAAATGGATATCAGGCGCAATACTCGCTTTCAGGAAATAAGGGGATAAAGCTTATTGAGAAAAAAGAGTTCGATTTGGTATTATCAGATTTTCGATTACCGGATTGTGATGGAATGGAGATTTTGGAAAAAATCAAGGAATTAAAACCTTATCTCCCTGTTATTATCATGACCGCTTATGCTGATGTTCGTATGGCTGTTAAGTTAATAAAGTCAGGAGCATTCGATTATGTAACCAAACCAATCCAACCGGAAGAAATATTGAGTTTAATTAATAAGGCTACAACAAACCACAATAAAAAAGAAACAAGCAATATACCCGGTAAGGATTTTGTAGTCGGTAAGAGTAAAGGAATCCAGGAAGTTATGCAACATGTTAAGGTGGTAGCACCAACAGACATAACTGTTCTTATCGAAGGTGAAACGGGTTCGGGAAAAGAGTACATTGCCAGAGCTATTCACTATGCAAGTAAACGTAAGAAAAAACCTTTTGTAGCAGTCGATTGTGGAGCCATACCAAAAGAATTAGCAAATAGCGAACTTTTTGGGCATATCAAAGGAGCATTTACCGGAGCGATAAACGACAAGATTGGTTTTTTTGAACAAGCTAAAGAGGGGACACTTTTTCTGGATGAAATAGGAAACCTACCCTACGAAAACCAGGTGAAACTTTTAAGAGCTTTACAAGAAAAAGTAATTAGCAGAGTAGGAGATAACAAGGATATCAAAGTTGATGTAAGGCTCATTGCAGCAACCAATGATGATTTGATCAAGCGACTAGAAAACAAAGAATTTAGAGAAGATCTATATCATCGTATCAATGGTTTTAAAATTGAAATACCTGCCCTGAAAGAAAGAGGCGAGGATGTCCTGGAATTTGTTGATTTTTTTATAAAAAAGGCCAATGAATCATTTCAGAAAAATGTGATCGCTTTAACTGATGAAGTAAAAAAATTATTCTTAAAGTATGATTGGCCTGGTAACATCAGGGAGCTTCGAAACATCATAACCCGTGCTGTGTTATTAACGAACGATCAGTTAATAAGGCCTGATGTATTACCCCAGGAAATTACTCAAATATCAGGTGAACAGGAAACAAGTATTCCGGAAATACCTGGTAATATGAATGATTTAAAAGAAGCCACTGAAATTACAGAAAAAGAGCTTATTGCTAATGCGTTAATTAAAACCAATTATAACAAATCAAAAGCAGCTAAAATGCTTAATATTGATCGAAAAACACTCTATAATAAAATAAAGCAATACGAAATAGAAATCCTTAAATAACTTACTCTGTTTTTATTTAAGATTTTTTTGTGGAATCTTATCTCAACTGTGGATTTAATCTACACTTTTTTTATTTTTTCTTCGTAGGAATACTACAACTTCCATTATATAATTGTTCCAGTCTTTAATATGAAGATTGGCATGACTTTTTCAATAGGTTATTGTAACGTAGAAAACCAAAAAAAACATATTATTATGGCTTTTAAATTACCAGAATTAGGATTTGAATACGATGCATTAGAACCACACATTGATGCCAAAACAATGGAAATTCACCATTTAAAGCATCATGCAACTTATTTAAAAAAGTTTAATGCAGCGGTAGAAGGAACTGAACTCGAAGAAATGAAACCTACTGATATTTTTGCTGAGGTTTCAAAATATGATGATGCGGTGCGTAATAATGGAGGTGGGTTTTTTAACCATGCTCTTTTTTGGACA
>JAWLEM010000248.1:0-3840 GCA_041686115.1 Bacteroidales bacterium | reverse complement strand
CAGTTCAAAAATAATAAGTTCGAAAAGCATTTTTTTGACGACGAACAGGTGATTAGTAATACCGACTATAAAACATCATTCCTTATTCCCCAGTTGCGAAATAAGCTCGAGTTTTGTATGCGAAGAAAAGATAGTGGAATGGATTCTGTTACATTGGTTAAAGATTTAAAAATTATATCTAATGAATTAATTAATATACTTAGAGGGAACGATTTGCCTCCATTTGAATATATAAACCAGCTTAATTACGAAGATTTTAATGAAGATATTATGGAGCATGCTTATGGATATCTCTATTATATTGAAATGAATTTGCTCGATGAGTTTGAGAAAGCAAATGAACGAAAAGAAGAAACTTACCAAAACCTGGTAGAAAAACTAGGCAAGGATGGGTTTGTTGATTTTAAACAAAAGTATTACAATAAAAAATTATCTGATATTTTATTGAATCGTGATGAGATTAATAAAATTTACGAAACAGACAAGGCTTTGATACAGAAGAAAGATCCGGTATTTATGAATCCCACATCGGATATAGGAAGAGCGCATTTTTATGCACCTGTAAAAATAATTAACAAGGTAAAAATTGAAACCATTTGGTTTAATTTATTCATCATGTGGATGGGTTGCGGAATTTTATATTTTGCACTATATTTTGATTTGTTAAGAAAAGGAATCAAGTACCTGGAGTCGCTAAATTTAAAGGAAAGGTTTACAGGTATTAAATTTTAAAAGCTAAATTAAATGTTTAATACTCAAGTTGTATTTTAGAATTGAAACAGAAACATAAATTAATTAAATACGTAGTTAATAACAATTTGGTCCAAACAATATTACCATGAGTCTTACAATAAAACAAAACCTGGATACACCCTATGTCCATTTGGAAAAAGGATTAATAGAAATTACCGGAAGGCTATTACCCGAAAATGTTCTGATTTTTTTTAATCCTATCGATAACTGGATAAAAAAATATCTTGAAAAACCATCAGATTTTACTAAAATAGATTTATCATTATCCTATATTAACAGTTGTTCTACCAAACATTTAAGTGACTTGTTGAAGACATTAGACAGTAAATATCTGCAAGGTTTTGACATGAAAGTTGTTTGGACCTACGAAGATGGCGACGAATCGTCGCTTGAGATCGGACATGATCTTGAATCCATGCTTAATATCCCTTTTGAATTTAAGGTTACCGATACAAATATGAAGTATCAAAAACGATTGAAAGTAAAAAATCTGAATACAGGGAAAATAGGTGAAATTTCACAAAAATACTGGGAAGCCATAAAAAGAAACGGCTACGAAAAAGATTTTGAGCTGATTGAATCGGAATAAATAAACATAAAAAGATATTCTCCTGCATCATGTTTTTAAATTATTCGTCTTTTTTAAAATTTTTATACTCATGGTAATATTTTATTAAAAAGCAAGGTTACGGCTAACCCTTTCTTTCTTTGAACTGCTAAATTCGTTTTTAAAGATTGATCAAACACTCAAAATTATGTTAAAAAACTACATCATTATTTCTTTAAGATACCTACAAAAGAATGTACTATTTGTAGGTATTAATATTATAGGATTAGCGGTAGCACTAGCTTTATGTATTACAGCGTATTTAAATAATAAATATGATGCTGATTGGGATAAAATCCATTCCAATTATCAGAATATATACAAAATTAATATTACACGAGAAATTCAAGACAGGCAGCAGGAATATGGTATTACTCCTTTTGTATTAGGGTCATTGGTAGGGCAGGATATTACAGGTTTAAATGAGGTATGCAGGTATGCAAGGTCGTATTCTCCGGTAAAATACAACGAAAATATTTTTAACAAACGAATTGGTTTTGTTGATTCAAATTTTGGTGATGTGTTTGATATCCAAATACTACTTGGTGATGCAAATGCATTAAAAGATAAGGGCAATGTATTAATTAGTAAAGAAATAGCTGAGATATACTTTGGGCAAGATGATCCGTTAGGTAAAGTTATTTCTATTATGAATGATCAAAATAAAGAGTTTACTTTTATTGTTGCCGGCGTTTATAAAAACCTCCCTTTAAACAGTAGTTTACAGCATGAAATTTTAACCCAAATCTCTAACTATAGAGATATGTGGGAAGTTGATGATCAAAATTGGGATAGCTGGGTGGCTGCAACATTTGTGTTAATTCGTAATCAGCAGAATATACCATCGATTAATCAGCAGTTACAAAAATATATACCCATACAAAATGCAGCCAGGGAAGATTGGCAAATTACCAGTTTTTTTGTAAAAAGCTTAGAAGAAGTAGCCGATGATATGGATGTGTGGGCTAATTGGCTAATATCTAGTTTCCATCCTGCAGCAGTAGCAGCTCCACCTATTATGGCCATATTTATTTTAATAATTGCTGCTTTTAATTTTATGAATTCTTCCATTTCGTTTGCGGGAAAACGGCTAAAAGAAATTGGTTTGCGAAAAGTTTTTGGAGGGCTGCGCCGTCATATAGTAATTCAATTTTTAAGTGAAAATCTGATAATAAGTTTTATTGCTATTGTTATCGGAATTTTTCTTTCTGGCTTTTTGGTGCCTGGGTATTCGAGTATGTGGGAATATATGGATATTCGTTTAAGGTTTAGTGAAAACCCTTCACTTATTGGATTTATTATTCTGCTGTGGATTATTACTGCTCTTTTAGCCGGAGCCTATCCCGCTTTTTATATCAGCAGATTTAATCCGGTAAAAATATTTAAAGAACGGTTAAAATTAAGTGGTAAAAATCGATTATCAAAAGTACTTCTTGCCATTCAATTTGCTGTATCGGTTATGGCTTTGGTTGCTGGAGTTATGTTTACGCAAAATGCAGTTTATCAGCAAAATCTTGATCTGGGTTATGATAAAGATGAAATTCTTGTTGTTACGACTCCGGATAAAAAAGATTACAAACCATTTGAGCAGGTCATTAAAGGGAATCCTAAAGTTGAAATGTATGCCGGAACAAATTATCATATTGGATATGGAAATTATAACCGGTCAATTAAATTTCTGGATCAAAAAATTGAAACCAATATGATGTTGATTGGGTACGATTATTTAAAAACTATGGGTGTAGATATTACCAATGGTCGAGAGTTTAATATCGATAATATGGCTGGTGATATAGCTGATAACAATGTAATTGTTAACCAAAAATTTGTTAATGATTTTGGATTAAAAGATCCCGTGGGTAAAACTATATATGAAAATGATACCCTTACATATCATATTATAGGTGTTGCAAACAATGTGTTTTTATATGGGGTTTGGGAAGAGGTAATGCCGCTAATTTACAGGTTATCGCCTGAAGAAGATTACAGAACATTTGCCATTAAGGCAAAACAAGAAAATTTACCCGAAATTAATGAGTCATTAAAATCTGCCTGGGCAGAACTAATTCCGAATTACCCTTACGAAGGACGCTTCCAGGAGCAATTGCTTGACGAAGCAAAACAAATCAACCAAAACATTAAAACAATGTTTATATTTCTTGCTGTTTGCGCACTGTTTTTATCAGCCATAGGATTATATACACTGGTTAGCTTAAGTGTTTTAAACCGCACCAAAGAAGTTGGGATTAGAAAAGTTATGGGTGCTTCAGTAGAAAAGATTATGATAATTATTACCAAACCATTTATAATTATCATTGCCATTGCAGCAATTTTAGGTTCATTAGGAGGGTATTATATTTCGGTGATGCTTATGGACAGCATATGGGATACATATTCCGAAGCAAATATTTATAGTTTTTTAATACCTGTTTCAATGGTTTTTGTTATTTCAATGGCTACAGTTATTTGGAGAGTTTATA
>JAWLEM010000247.1:0-3859 GCA_041686115.1 Bacteroidales bacterium | reverse complement strand
CCAATTGAAAGGTATTCTGCCAAACCTTCGATCATCCATAAAGGAACATACATAAGATTTTGTAACGACAGGCTGTCATTTTTCTTAACCATATTGTACTGAAAAACGTGTACCATCTCGTGCCCCAGAACATGGTCTGTTTCTTTGTTTGATACCATAAAAGGTATGACAACCCTGGTTCTTCCGCTTTCCGTTACTCCTCCTGTACCTACTCCAACTGCTCCTGAAATAGCAGTAGTTTGCATAAAATCCGGGTGATTGTTATAAAGTATTATGGGGTTATTTTTTAGCGTATCATGGAAAATAGCGAAGTGCCTCAGGTTCCATTTTTCTGCCTGTTGCCCAATACTAAAAAGTGCCGTATCATTCTCAACATAATTGTATATATTAAAATGTGTGGTATTATACATTTTAAATTCAAACTGATCATAATTCACCTTGTTTTGCCCAAAATACTGGGCAACAGAAATATGGCTTAGCAATACAACCGATAAAAGAATGATAATTTTTTTCATTGTATGATACTTTTATCAATACAAATATATCAGCAAATTTTATGCAATATAACAATGTTTTTATATTTGTTTAAAATTTATAAGATTTTTTAACTTTTAAAATTTTGTAACTATTTTAATCATTTAAAGTATTATCTTGAGTAACATTATAAAAATTTATAAGCTTCTTTATTATGAAAACAAAAGTGAATGTAGTTTTGGTTACCATTTTTATGGTGTTAGTTCTGGTTTCCTGTGATGATGATGGGAGTCTAAACTTTTTCACCCTGGATCAAGATGTTAAGTTTGGTGAAGAATTTCACATGCAACTCGAAGAAAACCCTGATGAGTATCCAATTATAAGTCCGGCAGCTTACCCCGAAGCATATAACCATCTCGAAAGTATTCGCGATGAATTGTTAAAATCTGATGATATCCGTTACGCTGATGAGTTTCCATGGGATGTCTACCTTATTGATAATGATTCGGTTTTAAATGCTTTTTGCGTTCCGGGAGGTAAAATGTATTTTTATACAGGAATAATCCATTTCCTGGACAATGAAGCACAGTTTGCCGGTGTAATGGCTCACGAAATGGCCCATGCCGATCGCAGGCACTCTACAAAAAACTTAACAAAAGTTTATGGTTTTTCAATTCTTTTATCTGCATTGCTTGGCGATGATCCGAATACAATGGCGCAGATTGCAGCTGATCTGGCATTAGGCCTCGGTTCGTTAAAGTTTAGCCGTGACCATGAATATGAGGCCGACGAATATGCTGTTAGATATACTGCCGATGGGGTAGGTGATTATAATTATTACCCGAAAGGGATTTCTGCTTTTTTTGAAAAAATGGAGAGCCATTCTTATCCTCCCGAATTTTTAAGTACTCATCCAAATCCGGGAAACAGGCTCGGAAATATCGATGAGTTTTGGGAAAGTATCGGATCGCCCGATGGAGAGCTATATGAAAGCAGATACCAGGATTTTAAAAATAGTTTACCATAGCATTTTTAAAACCATTCGATTAAAATAAGGTTATTATCTGACTCGTAATAATGATAATAATTAATGCCATAGGATAAACCATAGCATAAGTAACTTGCGGCGCGTTGGTTTTGGTAAGGGGCTCAATGGCTGATAGTGCCGGAGTACTTGTCATACTTCCGGTTAAAGCCCCAAGCAATCTTAAAAAGTTAATTTTAAAAATAAACTTTCCAACATAAAGGACAGTAAACATGGGTATTATTGTAATAGCCATTCCAATTAAAAACAAGCTTATTCCATTTGTTTTTATGGCATCAATAATTAATCCTCCGGCATCTGTGCCTACTCCTGAAAGGAAAAAAATTAAACCTAATTTTCGAAGGAATTGGTTAGAAGGCCCCGATATATTCCAGATTATTTTACCGGTTTTACCTATTTTACTTAATACTAAACCGGCAATTAGCACACCACCAGTTAATCCAATACTAAAAGAAAAGTTAGGGTTAATGGGGATTTTTATTAAGCTAATGATAATTCCCAGTAATATTCCTGTAGCAATTGGTAAAAAATCAAGTTCTTCTAATTTTTTCCGGTCATCTCCCACAAGTTTTCCAATTTTTTTCATATTCTCTTCGGGAGCAACAACGGTTATCTTATCTCCAAACCTGAACCGGCTGTTAGCATTTGGGGTTATATCAATCCCACTTCGGCGTATTGATGTAACCGTGGCATTGTAGTTTTGTTGCAGGGCAAGCTCTCCAAAAGGGATATGAAGAGCTTTGTTATGCGTAACAAGAAAGTTCCTTATAATAATTTTTTTATTGGATGGCAGATGTTGGGATGTTTCACTACCAACAATTTTTTCTAACTTCAGCAGGTCTTCCGAAGTGCCGCATGCTCTTATTAGGTCGCCCTGCTTTAAAATGGTCGATGCTTTTGCATTAATAATCGAATATTTTTGGTATATTTTTGAAATATTGGTATTGGTTAATGACCTAAGATCTAATTCCCCGATAGTTTTATTAAAAATATCAGGATTTTCGACAATATAATTCCTGGTAATCAGGTTAGGGTATTTAGCATGAATTTCATTTAAGTAATCTATTTCTTCTTTTTCGATATTTATCCTGAAAATTTTTGGTGAAAGCCTGGTAATTAGAACCACACCAATTACTCCAAAAGGAAATGCAATACCAAAACCTATTCCTGGTAAAGACGATTGTGTGTTTTCAATGGTTACTGCCAGGCTCGAAGCACTGGTTAATGACCCTGTAAACAGACCTACTGCCATATTGGTATCAATATTGAAAATTTTTGCGAGTACTATGGTTAAAATACCCCCGGTAAAACTTAGAATTAATGCTAAACTTAGCAGTTGGCCGCCTTTTTTCTTAAAAGATTCAAAAAAACCCGGCCCGGCTTGTACGCCAATGCTATACATGAAAAATATTAAACCGATTTGCTGAATAATAGCCGGAATTTCAAGGTTAAAATGACCAAATATCAGGGCTATAAAAAAAATGGCAGAAGTATCAAGCGAAATACCTTTGATTTTTATTTTACCCAAAAATATACCTAATGCAGTTAAAAGGAAAAACACACCATAATTGGTGCTCAGGATATCCATTGTTTTAATATTTTTAAAATATAAAAGAACTAATTTTTAGAAACAAAAAAAAGAGGCTATCCTTAAAAAAGAGTTTTTAGATGAATAAATTGTTATCTACTATCGGTGATTAGCCTGATATGACTTTTTTGAAACTAAAGGTGGATAAAGTTTTACTATTTTGGTATGGTAAATGAGAAAATACTTCCTTTACCAAACGCTGTTTCAATATTAAACTTTCCGCCCCATTGTTGTATAAGTTCATTACAAATAATTAAGCCAAGACCTGTTCCCTTCTCATATTCAGTACCGGGTTTAGTAAAGTTGTTGTCTTTATTTAATAGTAGCTCTAATTCTTCTTTTTTTATTCCGGTACCAGAATCTTTAACAGAGATGATATAATTCTCATTGTTTTCGGTTACGGAAATAATTATTTCTGCATTTTTAAACGAGAATTTTATGGCATTTGTAATGATATTTCTTAAAACCGTTCTTAACATATTGTCATCTGCATATACAATCATTTCAGATGATGGGTTAAATTTTAATTCCAGGTTTTTAGCCAGCGCTGTGTTTTTTAATGTGTAAACAACACTATTTATGGTTTTCGTTAAATTAATTTTCTGAGGGCTATATCGTATTTTGTTGGTTTGTGTTTTTGACCAATCTAATAAATTGTTTAGCAAATTAAAACCACTATTGGCCGCAGAGTTTATTTGTTGCACATATCTTATTTTATCTTTATCAGATAAATCATCGTATTGTTCAAGAAT
>JAWLEM010000246.1:0-3865 GCA_041686115.1 Bacteroidales bacterium | reverse complement strand
GAGGATATCAGGTAGATAAAGTTGTTTTTGCCGATGAAAAATTTATTTCTATGGAAACCCGGATGGACCGCATAACCCACATAAAAACTATTATTAATCAGATTAATGAGGTAAATAAGGAGGTTTTTCAACAAAAACTAAAAAGTTATTATAATTAACAGACAATAAAAGAATTGTTTTAATGAACAATTTTAGTCACTGATCTGTTATTTTATAAAAACAGACAGGGGTTATGGTACGAATTGCTATTTCTATAGTCTTTTTCATTTTTTGTTATTTGGGTTCTTTAGCACAAGCTACACATACCATTAGTGTTAGCGGGTTTTCTTTTAATCCCGATGATATTACAATTTCAATTGGTGATACTGTATTTTTTGATGGGAATTCCGAACATCCAATACTTGAAGTAACTCAGGATAGTTGGGAGGAAAATGGTAATACGCCGCTATCAGGCGGATTTTCTTTTCCATCCGGAGTAGGAAAAATAAGTTTTGATGAGGAAGGCACACATTATTATATTTGTGAAAATCATATATCAAGTGGAATGAAAGGAAAGATAACCGTTTCTGCTACTACCAGTGCTAAGATGATGAAATCTGAATCCATAAAAATTTATCCGAGCCCCTTAAATGAAGATTATCTGACAGTTTTCTTGCCTGACAAAGAAGAAGCAATTTTTAATCTGGTTATTTATGATATTACAGGCAAACCTAAAATTTCTGAAATTTATTCTGTTTCAAATGATATTATTAAAGTAGATTGTTCTAATCTGGCATCTGGCTTATATATTCTTCAGCTTAAAAACAATAAAACCGGGTTCACATCCAGGTTTATTAAGAACTAAGTATCTGAAATCTTCGTATTTGTAATTTTAATTATAATTGAGTATTTTTATCTAAACTCAAAAAAAGAATATGAAATTATTAAAAATTACTTTATTCGCTAGAGTATATTTTTTTATATTCTTAATCATCATTTTATCTTCCTGCACATTTGATAATGAAGAAGATTTATTAAAAGACTTTACATGTGATACTACCGATGTTAGTTATCATGATTTAACGTATATATTTTCAGATATTTGTGCAAACTGTCATAATGAAACTTTCACGTACCGTGAAGAAATTAAAATGGATAATTATGAAAATGTAAAATCATCAATAAATACTGGATTGGTATGGCCTGCAATTAATCATGAAAGTGGAGTACCTCCAATGCCTAATGGATTACCAAAGTTATCTGATTGTGATTTGGCCAAAATACAGGCCTGGATTGATGCAGGGATGCCGGAAAACAAATGATTATGAAAAAATTTCTGATTCTTAGCCTGGCAATTTCCTTATGTTTTACTCCTAAAATTTATGCACAGGATTTACTTTCTATGCTGGATTCTATGCAAGCAGAAGAGGAAACAGTATATGCAGATGGAACATTTAAAAGTGTTCGTTTAATAAACGGGTATACCAGTGAAATTGCTGCAAAAAATGAACTAATCTTCTCAATTTCCCACCGGTTTGGAAATGTAAATCAAGGGGTATATGATTTTTTTGGTTTGGATCAATCTACCATCAGATTTGGATTTGAATATGGATTAAATGATAGAATTGATTTAGGAATAGGACGGAGCAACTATGAAAAACTTTACGATGGTTTTATTAAAGTAAAACTTACAAAACAATCTTCCGGTGAAAAAAGTTTTCCTTTTACCATTACACTGCTCGAAGGAATGTCAGTTAAAACATTAAAATGGACTAATGAAGCAGCAGATTATCCTAATACTGCAAGATTGTTTTATATTCATGAATTATTTATTGCACGAAAATTTAATGAAAAATTATCTATACAACTTTCACCTGTAATTATTCACCGAAATATGGTGAAAACAAGAGAAGATCAGAACACAGTCGGAGCATTAGGTGTTGGTGGAAGGTATAGAATTACTAACCGATTTACTGCTGTTTGCGAGTATTATTATCTTTTTCCCGGAAATACTGCCAATCAATTCAACAATTCACTGGCTTTTGGTGTTGAAATAGAAACAGGTGGACATGTGTTTCAATTGCATTTCTCGAATTCAACGGGAATGACAGAAAAAGCATTTATACCTGAAACAACCGGCAGATGGATGAATGGTGATGTTAATCTTGGATTTAACATCATTCGTTTATTCAGTTTTAGATAAATTAATTATGAAAAAAACATTTTTAATATTGCTTTTATTACTTCCATTGATAAAATACTCGTTGGGACAAGATTTATACATCACTTCAAAAGGAAATGTAGAATTTACTTCTGATGCTCCATTAGAGCTTATTGAAGCAGCATCTGATCAGTTAAACGGGATACTAAAAATATCAGATCGTTCTTTTGTGTTTCGTGTTCCAATGAAAACATTCGAAGGATTTAACAGTTCTCTTCAACAAACACACTTTAATGAGAACTACCTTGAGTCGGCTAAGTATCCACACACCATTTTTGAAGGCAAAATTATTGAAGAAATTGATTTTAATACTCCCGGAACCTATCATATTCGTGGAAAAGGTGCTTTTACCTGCCATGGGGTAAAACGTGAACGCATTATTAAATGTAAAGTTGAAATAAAACAAAATAAAATTTTGGTAAGTTCCGAATTCACTGTTTTTCTCGAAGAACATAATATAAAAATACCATCAGTTGTAAGTCAGAAAATAGCAGAGGAAATAATGGTTAATGTTGACCTTGAACTAGTGCCCAAATGATGAAATATTTATTGAAAATTGTTTTTATAGTTATATTATCCATTATATTGATCAATGTTTATGGGCAAAGCCCAAGATTTGATTCATATAAAATTCTTAAAAATAAAAAAAGTGTAGATGTTGCTGATATATTTCAAGATCACAAGGGATATATATGGTTAGCAACAAATTATGGCCTGGTAAAATTTGATGGTGTCGATTTTCAACTATTTACTACAGAAGATAGTTTATATGATAATAAGATTTCCTGCATCAACGAAGATCCGGAAGGAAATTTGTGGATAGGGCATAAATCCGGGAAAATATCCTATTTTAATGGTAATGAATTCAAAAAATTTAACCCGGAAGAAGGGTTGAGTGCCGAAGAAATATCATCTTTTTTTATAGATCATTCTGAGGTATTATGGTTTTCCACTTATGGAGAGGGAGTTTATTATTATACCGGAGAAATTCGGAAAAGATTATATAATCTCAATACAGACGATGGCCTTTTAGACAATTATGTTTATGCACTGGTTCAGGATGGAGATTCAAATCTGTATTTTGCTACAGATAAAGGGATTTCTGTTTATAATCCTGAAAGCAAAAAGTTTATTAATAAAATTACTATGTCTGACGGCCTGCCTGACAACATTGTTAAAGATATGATTATTAAGGATTCCGACTTATGGATCGCAATGGAAGACGGCGGAATTTGTAAATATAATCTGGATAAAAAAGCATTTTCGATACTTTCTGATTGGGAGTTTGGATCGATTAATGATTTTGTACTTAATTCCGAAAACGAAATTTGGGTGAGCACAAAACGAAATGGTGTAATAAAGGTTAATTATAATGATGGTAATGTAAAATTTGCCGTGTATGGAAAAAATAATGACTTACCAGAAATAAGAACCCGTACAATATTCAAAGACAGGGAGAGAAATATTTGGATTGGCACCCGCAATGGGTTATCCATTAGAAAAAACAATAATTTTGAGTTTTTAAATGAGAAGGACGGATTTACCATTAAAGATATTTTTAGTTTTGTAATAGATGATTTAGGAAATTACTGGGTTGCATCGCAGCAAGGGTTGTTTATTGTGAAAAAAAACAAATCCGGCGAAATTCAGCAAAAACTCTTGTTT
>JAWLEM010000245.1:0-3879 GCA_041686115.1 Bacteroidales bacterium | reverse complement strand
GAGCAACCGCTGCTATTATGATTCAGGAAAACTGGGATGATTCGGTACAGAAAGATGTTGTTAGTTTATTAAAAAAAATAATTCCACCGGGCGTTTGGCAACACGATGCACACGACAATAATGGCGATGCGCACCTAAAAGCCGGAATTGTTGGCCCCAGCGAAGCAATACCAATTATTGATGGTAAATTGGGCTTATCTACCTGGCAAAATATTTTTTTATGTGAGTTCGATGGGCCAAGAAGTAAACGAGATGTTGTTATTTCCATTGTTTCTGATTAAAATCGTTAAAAATCAGCTTTTTATGTAGCACCTTAATTCTATAACTATGATTAAAAAAATATATTTGATAATCTCATTACTGATATGTTCATGATTATTAAGCGCACAGGAAAAAGCAGATACAATAAAATACTGAAAATTAAATGGTGTAAGTTCAATAAACTTTTCGCAGGTATCACTAACCAATTGAGCTGCCGGTGGTGAAAATTCATATGCATTTAATGGCTTATTAAATCTTTCGCTTGAGTATTCAAAAGATAATAACGACTGGTCGAATATATTAAATATTGGCTATGGAATCCAAAAGCAAGGCGAGCAGGAGATACACAAAACAAACGATAACATTGATTTTAATTCAAAATATGGCCGGAAAATTTCCGAATCTTTTTTTATAAGCGCGTTATTAAATTTTAATACGCAAATGGACGACGGTAAAAAATATGAAAAAGATGCGAGTTATGTGATTTCCGGATTTTTTGCCCCTGCTTATTTACAAGGTGCTTTGGGTATGGAATACAAACCCAATGAAATGTTTTATTTTGTGCTTTCTCCGGTAGCGATGAAATTAACCATGGTTTTTGACGATACTTTCGACAAGAGGTTCGTTTGGAGTTGATCCCGGAGAAAAAACGCGTTTAGAGTTAGGGGGTTCTGCTACTATTGGTTTTAAAAAAGAAATCATGAAAAATGTAACCATAACGTCTACCCTTGGATTATTCTCCAATTATCTTGAAAACCCACAGAATATAGATGTTGATTGGAAAATGTCGATTAATATGAAGATCAATGATTATTTATCGGCCAACCTGAATACACATTTTATTTATGATGATGATATTAAAACTTCTGATGATGAAGGAAATGAAGAGGGAGCAAGGATTCAGTTTAAAGAAGTTTTTGGTGTAGGGCTGACCTACAAGTTTTAAGAATAGAGAAAATAAATGTGGGGAGATATTACACAGAGCGGAGAATAAATTCCACACTTCGTATTAATAGATGAAAGAAAATACAAAGTACAGTTTAAAACATGGATTCTATCTTTTAAATGATGTACTGTCTTCCCTGTCCGGATCAGTTATGTTAGTAGATGTATTTTTTGCCTTTTGACCATAAATTGAATTTAACATTCCTTTCCCGGGCAGAGCAGCAGTTTTCATATCCATTTAGGAATAACTTTGTTCTCCCTGTCTTTTGTCGTATGTTTTTTTACAATCTCTCTACTCGTTCATCCTTGAAAAAATAACATAATCCCCAAAAAAACCCAATTTATAGAGTTATAAAAACTTAAATCAAAACCTGTTTAATACTAATTTGATTTTTTATACATTGAGAAAGCTTTATTTCTGCCTTTGCCAATGATTATCTTAAGATATATATTATTGTGATTTAAATCCGGGCCATTAGTAAGCTTTTCTCCGTTTACGACCCAGTCCCTGTTAAAGGGGTCAAACATATACCCTGCACTAAGTCCAAGTACGATATCTCCCATTCTTTCCTTGTTTTTCATAAAGTCAATGGTATAATGTAAGTTAATACCAATATCCGCGATAAACCCAGTTCTGTATAATTTTGCTCCGTCATCCGGATTTTGAATAATATCGTCGTATGAAGCCTGTCCAATATCCCTGTCCATATTTAGAATCAGTGATGATGCACCAAAACCAATGTGGGGAAACAGGTCAAAATTTCCGGGTTCAAATAAGATATAACCAAAATTTAGTTTACCGGAAATTCCCTTTAAGGATACCTGGTAGTTATTTCCTTCTGCTCTATCTCCCATAATTGCATGTATTTCAGCACCATGGATAAACCTCTTCATGATTTTAAAGCTGGAGCCGCCTATAATAAAGGTATTTTCTGATAATTCAGGATAACCAAACTGGCTTAAACTGGAATTCAAATCACCATAATCAGAGAAAGTTGTACCCATTGATAAAAACATACGGTTCGTAAATTTTTTAGGATATTCTTTAGAATCTTCCTGGGCATTAAGCTGTAAGCCCATAATAAGTATTAAAACCGTTGTAACCGTAATGTGTTGAATGATTTTCATAATTTTAATCGTTTTAGTGTTAGTAATGGTGTAAGATTCTATTAAAATACCGTGCCATATGTATTAAAAAAGATGATTGGCGAAAGAGCAATTAAATGTAATTGTTGATATCGGGAAAGATTTCGTAAATAATTCTGACACAAAAGTTTTTAAAATCTCTGACAGGGATATAAAATACCCACATTATTTGTGGATGTTTTACCCAATTGTGAATTTTATTCAACAATAATCAACAATCAAGCAGTTGATATTGTTTTTAATCAGGCTTTGTAAAATGTTTTAACATTATAAATACAAAAAATACATGATAGCAATTACTTTAAAAATTCAATATTCCGCTTTAAGCCTTCAAACTTGGTTCGCTGAAAAGCTGAATTCTTAAATATCTTTTTAAATTTTGTATTATCCAGTTTTTCCCAATCCTCTTTTTTGAGATACTGAAGTTTTTCAGTGAGTTTAAATTGAGGTTCATTATGTGGCCTTGCTTTCGAGTTCCAGGGACAAATATCCTGGCAAATATCACAACCAAAAATCCAGTTCTCCCATTTTCCTTTCAATTCAGGAGGCAGTTCTCCTTTTTTCTCAATGGTTAAATAAGAAATGCATTTACGGGCATCCAGCCGGTATGGTGTTAAAGCATTAGTAGGGCAGGCATCGATACATTTGGTGCAATTTCCACAATAGTCTTTACTGGGTTTATCATATTCCAGTTTCAAATCAATAATTAATTCACCAATAAAAACAAAAGAACCATATTGTTTTGAGATTAGATTTGTGTTTTTTCCAATCCATCCCAAACCCGATTTTGCAGCCCACACTTTATCCATAACCGGAGCTGAATCGACAAATGCCCTTCCGTTAACATTACCTGTTTCTGCTTTTATAAACTCTAGCAGTTGAAATAGTTTTTCTTTAACAACATAATGATAATCTTTACCATATGCATATTTTGAAATTTGATAAGCATCCTTTTTTTGTTGTTCTTTGGGGAAATAATTATATAAAACAGAAATAACTGATTTTGCTCCTTCTACAAGTTTCGTTGGATCAACACGTTTTTCAAAATGGGTTTCCATGTATTTCATTTCACCATGGAACCCGCTATTTAACCAAGCTTTTAATTGATGAGATTCCTTTTCTAGAAATTCTGCTTTGGAGAAACCGATTGCTAAAAAGCCTAATTCAAGTGCTTTTTGTTTAATATACTTTGTATTTTCTTTTTTCGATTTCAATTTTTTCAATATCAGAACAATGCAAATGTATAAAAATCAGTGTTTAATTTAACCACGAATGTCACATTGAAGCACAAGTTTTACAAAGAAAATATGTAATCTTAAGCTCAGAACCTGCCTGTTCGGCAGGCAAGCTCAGAACTTATTTCAGATACAGTTAATACTAAATATACGGTGTAGAAAAGTAGGTAGTGGCAAGTTAAAGCAACCCAAGATCCAACATCGCCTCTTCGCTCATCATGCTTTTATCCCAGGGTGGATCGAAAACCAGGTTAATTTTGGCTTCTTTTACTCCTTTAATGGCATTGGTTTT
>JAWLEM010000244.1:0-3887 GCA_041686115.1 Bacteroidales bacterium | reverse complement strand
GGTCCAAATTTCTACTTTTTCAGCATTTAAAGCGTTCCCGATTATAGTGGCTGTATAATCACTACCACCACGTCCCAAATTGTCGATTCGATGTTTATGGTTTAAACATAAAAAACCACTGGTTATATATAATTTACATCCATTATACCGGGTTATATTTTTAAATAACCTTTTTCTAATAAACTTATAATCGGGCTCCCCTGCTTTGTTTATTTTTAAAAATTTTGTGGCATCCAGGTAACCTACATCAATTCCTGTTTCGAGCATATAGAGATAAATGATCATTACAGATAAAATCTCACCCTGAACAATTATTTGCTTCTCGCCTGACTCGGTTATTCGTTTACCATGAAACCGCTTTAGTAAATTGATCGATAACTGAAGCTTTTTTAAGGCTAACTTTTTAAAACCATCACTTTTAAAAAGTTTGAAAATTATATGTTTATGTTTATTTTCCAAAAGCAGAATCATTTGTTCTGCCGCAATTAGATTTCCTGCCTTTGATTGCTTAACAAATTCCGACAACAAGTTTGTAACTCCTGAAAATGCAGAAAAAACCACTATCGTTTCAGTAAAATAGTTTTTTAATAAATCAACTACTTTTTTAATTTTATTTTCGTTACCAACCGAAGTACCTCCAAATTTTAATACCACCATATTATATTTTTTGTGCTAAAATATGGGTTGAAAAAACGATAATAAAAATAATTACCAATAATTTACATTTTTATAACAATCTGTTATATATTTAACAAATTGTTTAATATAAATATTATGATAACTATTTCGCAGGCTATTGTTGATATTATAAATAGAAAGCCATTTATTACTGAAGCCTTGAATGATGGGATAATAAATTTTTCGGCTCTTGCACAGGTTCTAAAACCGGAGGTTGAAGAAAGGCTATCGAAGCAGGTAAACCCAAACGCTATCATGATGTCGCTGAGGCGATTAAAAACATCAAATGATATTAGCATTACAAAAAAGCTGGAAGTCCTTATTAAATCCCTGGGAGATATTATTGTACGCTCAAATCTTGTAGATTATACTTTTCGCAATTCCGAAACCCTTTTAAAGAAACAACAGGAACTATTACAAATGATATCAGGGCGTAAAGATTTTTTTTATACCATATCACAAGGCGTTTACGAAACTACTTTTGTATTAAGCGATTTGTTAAAAGATGAGTTGCCGTTCATTTTCGAAGGCGAAAAACTGATATCATACAGATTCAACCTTTCATCCATAACCATCAAACTTCCGGCAGAAAATATAGATCAACCCGGATTGTATTATTTTATATTCAGAAAACTTGCCTGGGAAGGGATTAATATACTCGAAGTTATCTCTACAACAAACGAGTTTACTATTCTATTAAAAGATATCGATATTGACAGGGCATTCTCTGCTATTAAACGCTTAAAAACATCATAAAATCAAAACAAAATCATCGGAAATAAAACACAATTCTTATCATTCTATTTCTTTATTTTTATAAGCATTCACGAATAAAATATCACCTAAATCATTAAAATTCTCGAACAGTTTAATGCCTTCATGTTTTATTTGTTCACTTCTAAATCCAAGCATCGTTAAACCTGCTTTAACAGATTTTTCGTTGATAATCGCTTTAAGATTCATTCCTTCCTCAATATCTACAAACTCAACATTACTCAAAGAAATAGGCAAACGGCCGGTTTTTACAAGTTCCAGGAGATTGTCAGTAGTCTCATCATCCTGACTCTTACTCCTTACATTAAATATTTTCACTTTTCCACCTTTCCAATCAGGATGGCCCAAAATAATATAACTTAATAAAACCATTAAGTTCAGGTTTTCTTCATCTACTCTGCGCACCCATATATGAATTCCTTCTTTATTATTTACGCCACGGTTTGAACCACCCAATATACATACATCATAATTTCCGGAACGCACTAAAGAATAATTTTCTACAATTTGGCCCAAATTTTTCGGATCTTTTTTGTCGTATTCGAATAAAATCATATTATTTTCGAGACCTGAAATACCCGGTAACTGAATAATCTGGGCAATTGCAGATGTATATGACGGAGAAACTATGGTATCGACATAAACATGGCTTTTATGCGATTCGGCTCGTTCAATCAGTAAATCCAAAGCTTTTTTTGAATCTTCGTAGGCTGTTCGGCTATAATATCCCTGAATATATTGAATATAGGTGCCAAACCCATATTTATGAGATAACCATGTAAGTAACCTAAATGCATTATCCCTGTCGGAGCTTGACTCTGTAACGCAAACAGCAGAAGGGTGCCATTTTTCTTTTTTCTTAATACTTTGATTTTTTTGCAAATAAACCTGCAAATTCCTGTTAATCTGAAACAACGCACTTCTAAAAATAGATTCAAGGCCCTGCCGGTCTTTATGATAATTGCTAATATATACATATAAGATTATCATAAAAATAATGGAAAGAATAGCATATAATGAATCCATTTTAAACATCAGAAAAACAGAGAATACAAATCCGATAAGTGACAATACCCAATGCGAACGGAAAGTTGGCCTATATGAGGGTGATGAACCAAAATGATTTAAAAAGGAAATCAAACATAATGATCCATAAGTAACCATAAAAAACATGGAGATAATACGTGCAACCGCATTAACATCACCAAGTGCCACAAAAACAAATGCAATAAGGATGGTTATAACCGAAGCATTAAAAGGCTCATTTGATATTCCTTTCCCTTTTGCAACAACCTTGTTAAAATTCTGAAAAGGAAATGTGCGATCTACACCAAGTGCTTGAAGTGTTCTTGGAGCAACCATAACTGACCCCAAAGCTGAAGAAATGGTTGATGCAGCAAGGCCCAAAGGAATAACTATTTTTCCCCAGGTAGCTACATCAGACATAATTAATTGATTATTTATTAAATCATCAGGAGATGCTGTTTTAACAAGCTTTAAAATAATAAAAAGATATACAATAATACCTGTAATGGTAGCAGCAACGGTGCCCAATGGAATAGACTTTCCCGGGTTTTTTAAATCTCCAGACAATCCTACACCAGCAGTCATCCCGGTAAAAGCAGGAAATATAATGGCAAAAACAAGAAAAAAATCATCCATATTTCGCATTGGAGTATCAGAAATACCGGATTGCGCAGATTCAGCATAAGGCGTTTTTCCGATAAAAAATAAAAAGAGCGATAAAAACAATATTGCCACTACAACATATAAAGCTTTAACACCAAGGTTGGCTCCCTTTTTTAAAATAAGAATTGCCAATAACCCCATTGCTGGCAAACTAATTACCTGCCGGGGCAGATATAAGTTATGAACATCTCTTGCCCAATTAAAAACCGATTCGAAAGCTTCGGTAAATGCAATGACATAAAAAGCCACACTAATGGCCTGCGACATAAATAAGGCAATGCCTATTGTTCCGCCAATATTTAAGCCAAACGAACGTGAAATAATAAAATATTCGCCTCCACCTTCGACTCGTTGGTTAGTAGCAATTTCAGAAATAGCAAAAGCCGTTGGAATGGTAACAAAATGGCCAACAACAAGAATTACCAGCACACCTAATGAACCTAGTGTTCCAACTGCAAATCCAAAACGCAAAAACAATATTGCCCCCAAAATAGTTGATATAGCCGTAAAAAATACCGGAGCAGTTCCAAAACCTATCTTTTTATTATTTGTCATTGTTTTATTATTTATATTATTCCTCAAGTAATTTTTGGATGTTTTTATTTTTTCCATACAACACCATAATATCCCCCTCGTTTAATATAGTATCTGCAGTGGCATGTTCTTTAATTTTATTAACTGTTTTAGAAATGCCAATCATATTTTTTTCCTCCACGGGTTTCATAATGGTTAATACCAAAACATTA
>JAWLEM010000243.1:0-3888 GCA_041686115.1 Bacteroidales bacterium | reverse complement strand
TGATATTAATAATGATTTAATTGCATTTGTTTATGCAGGCGATATCTGGACAGTAAACGCTAATGGTGGAGATGCCAAACGGCTGACATCACATAAAGGATTGGAATTATTCCCCAAAATTTCTCCCGACGGACAGTGGATTGCCTTTTCGGCAGAGTATTCAGGAAGCCGGCAGGTATATATGATGTCATCAAAAGGAGGTACCCCTCAACAATTAACCTATTATAATGATGTGGGTGAAATGCCTCCAAGAGGTGGTTGGGACAATGTTATTCTCGACTGGACCCCAGACAGTAAAAATATTTTGGTAAGAGCCAACAGAACTCCTTTTGGCGACAGAAACGGAAAATACTTTTTAGTTAATATAAACGGAGGCCTGGAAAAACCATTGCAAATCAAAAATGGCGGATTTGGCGTTTTATCTCCTGATGCTTCGAAACTGGCATTTGCTCCTGTCGACAGAGAATTCAGAACATGGAAACGTTATAAAGGCGGACGTGCTTCGGACATCTGGATTTATGACCTTGAAAATGATTATTCAGAACAGATTACCGATTTTGTAGGCACCGACCAAATCCCTGTATGGCACAAGAATAAAATCTATTTTGCTTCCGACAGAGACCTTACCTTAAATATCTATAGTTATGATATTGATACAAAAAAAACAAATCAAATAACTACCCATTCGGAATTTGATGTTATGTGGCCCTCAGGGCATAATGGAATGATTGTTTACGAAAATGGCGGATATATTTACAAGTTAAATACAGAAACCGGAAATGCAGAAAAAATAGCAGTAAACATCAATTTCGATAACCCAAATATTCTTCCTTACATCAAAAATGTAAGCGAATTTATTGAAAGTGCTGCCATTTCGCCAAGTGGTGTAAGGGCGTTATTCGATGCCCGTGGCGATATCTTTTCTGTTCCTGCAAAACACGGAAGAACGGAAAATCTTACTAAAACACAAGGGATAAGAGAAACATTTCCCCGATGGTCGCCTTGTGGAAAGTATATTTCATATATATCAGACCAAACAGGTGAGTATGAAATATATTTACTTGAAACCCAAAATGATTCGAAACCAAAACAGTTAACTTTCAATTCAAAAGCCTGGAAATACGAACCTATTTGGTCGCCAGACAGCAAATATTTACTCTTTTTCGATCGTACACTAAAACTACAATATTTAAATATTGAAACTTTAGAATTAAAATCCATAACAAGCGCTTATGCCAACGAGATCAGGGACTATAAATTTTCACCTGACTCGAAATGGATTACCTACTCGAAAGATACCGAAAACGGGAATAATGCCATCTGGGTGTACAATATACAAACAGGTAAAAATCATCAATTAACCGACGACACTTTTAATGATCATACTCCGGTATTTTCATTAGATGGAAGCTACATTTTTTTCAGATCCGACCGCAATTTCAACCTGGCATTTTCGAGTTTCGAATTCGACTATTTGTACAATAAAGCAACCCGGATTTATGCTCTCGCACTGAAAAAAGATTCTCCGAAATTATTCCAGTTCAAAAACGATGAGGAGAAAATTAAAGAAAACGGGAATGACAACAAAAAAGAAGATGCTAAAAAAGATGTTAACATTACAATTGATTTTAATGGAATTGCTGAGCGAGTGACAGCTTTCCCAATGTCATCAGGAAATTATGGCAGCATAGAGGCCATTGATGGAGGAATTTTGTATGTTGCAGAAGATGGTATCCATAAATTTGATATCGAAAAAGAAAAAGATGAATTAGTTATTGAAAAAGTAAGGCAATTTATGCTTTCATCCAATGGTAAAAAATTATTGTACAGGGATGGAAATAACTATGGAATTGTAGATATTGCTCCTAATCAGAAAGCCGGTGACGGAAAATTAGACCTTAGCCATGTTGAAATGAAAATAGATCCTAAAAAAGAATGGAAACAGATTTATACCGATGGATGGAGAATCTTCAGAGATTATTTTTACGTGGAAAATCTTCATAATATTGACTGGAAAGGTTTAAAAGAAAAGTATGGAAGATTATTGCCGTATGTAAGTCACAGGGCAGATTTAGATTATATACTGAATGAGATTATTGCTGAATCGAATACCGGACATGCTTATAATAATTACGGAGATTTTGATCGTGTTAAAAGGATTAATACAGGATTGCTCGGTGCAAAATTAAGGGCTGATTCCAAATCTAACCGGTATATTATAGCTAAAATTTATCCAGGTGAAAACTGGAACGATGACAGAAGGTCTCCACTTACTGAACAAGGTATTGATATAAAAGAAGGTGAATATATCATTAGCCTGAATGGCTACGACCTTACAACAGCCACTAATCCATACAAATACATGGAAAATACTATTGGTAAAGTAATTGAAATTACGGTAAATAATAAACCAACGAGTGATGGGGCCAGAACTTACCAAATTAAACCGATAAAAAGCGAATTACAATTATTCTATCTCGACTGGGTTGAATCGAGACGAAAAATGGTTGATGAATTATCTGATGGAAAAATTGGATATATACATGTTCCTAATACTGCCGTTGAAGGTAATTATGAATTGCACAGAGGCATGTATGAGTTTCATAACAAAGAAGCATTAATTATTGACGACAGATACAATGGCGGAGGCTTTATCCCTGACCAAATGGCTGATTTATTAGACCGTGAAACACTTAGTTACTGGCACCGAAGAGGATTACAAAAACCCATGAAAACTCCGGGTATTGCACATGATGGACCAAAAGCAATGCTGATTAACGGCTATGCATCGTCGGGTGGAGATGCTTTTCCATACTATTTTAAGAAAAAAGGATTAGGAAAACTTATTGGAACAAGAACCTGGGGTGGTTTAGTAGGAATTAGCGGCAATGCAGGACTTGTTGATGGTGGTTATATTGCCGTTCCACGATTTGGAATCTATGATACAGATGGTGAGTGGATTATTGAAGGTGTTGGCGTTTATCCGGATATTGAAGTAGTAGATAAACCACATGAGCTGGCCAAAGGAAATGACCCTAGTATCGAAAAAGCTGTGGAAGTATTATTAAAAGAACTGGAAGAAAATCCTGTAAAAAAGCCAGAACGCCCTGCTGACCCCGACCGGTCGGGATGGATTGAAAAAGAAGTGAAATAATAAAAATCAAAGGAGTATTTATAAAATAGAATAACACTTTTTTAAAGATTAATTAAAAGCAGAGATTTTTTTCTCTGCTTTTTTATTGGTAATAGGGAGCTAACTTACTTATAATAAATATTTCAGCAATAAACCGGGAATTTGGAGCAGATAAGTCCTAAACGGGCTAATGCTCGGGTTTCTCTGCTGTTCCTATAACCCGTTGACTGAAGTCAACGGTAGTCGGTTTTGTTGCCATCATGAGGGTGTCCAAAAAGGTTTGAAAACGTCATTCCGAACGAAGTGAAGGAATCTTTTTGAATTGATAATCAACAGATTCCTTCGTCGTTCCTCCTCGGAATGACGACGATTTTTGACTTTTTGGATACCCTCATAGAAACACTGGCAGGCATGATAAATTAATTTAATCTCGCTTTATAATTCTTTGACTGGAAAAAGTCCGGAAAACAGAAAAATAATTCTTGGATTTTCTAAATCACAAAACATTGACTTAGTTATATTTATGATATTGCGAACTTAATTATAAATAGATTAACTTATTTTTAAGTTGCATTATTTAAAAATAAGTTATATAATTGTATTATAAATTAAACATACATTTTGACATTTAATTAAAAACTATGGCACGAAGACCAAGTGGTGAATTTAGCGCAGCTTCAATGGCAGATATTGCTTTCTTGTTATTAATCTTTTTTTTAGTAGCAACCACCATGGATATTGATACCGGAATGCAT
>JAWLEM010000242.1:0-3913 GCA_041686115.1 Bacteroidales bacterium | reverse complement strand
AGAAGAAAAATTATTTACCATATTTGGATTAGGCTTTTTACTTCTTTTGCAAATATTTCTTCTTCTACAGTATATCAATAAATTCAACAGAGATGTTGCCGATTTTTTTGCTGCCTTAAAAACAAATGATGCTTCTTTTGCTTTTCATGATCAAGTCTTTTCAAATATCGACGAAGATTTCCGAAACAATATCGAACATGTCAGAAACCAGCTTTTTAACATCACAGAGCGCAAAGAAATTCAACAATCCTATTTTAAAGCGGTCATTGAAAATACACAAACTGCAATTATTACGGTAGGAGTAAACGGTAAAATAGACATTATCAATCATAGCGCTCTGGAATTACTCAGCATCAACCGAATCTCAAACATCAAAGCAATTGAAAATATACATCCGGAGTTTTATCAGTTAATACAGCATTCAGGAGCTGGCACCGAAAAAATGGTGATGATAAAAAACAAAAACATAGCTATCCCTATAGCTGTAAGGATTAGTGAATTTAAACAAAAAGGGAATCATCTTAAAATTGTTTCCTTTCAGGATATCGAATCCGAATTAAATGAAAAGGAATTGCTATCGTGGCATCAATTGATACGGGTACTAACTCATGAAATAAATAATTCCATAACACCCATTACTTCGTTAGCCGGCTCTTTAGAAAAACTGTACCATAAGAATGAAAATCAAAAAATCGCAAAGCAGGATATTTCAGAAGAAATCATTGAAAAAACATCCGAAGGATTAAATGTTATATCTAAACGTGGTAAAGGATTGATTAATTTTGTGAATAATTACAAGTTAATTGCCTCCTTAAAACAGTTAGACCCGGAAAATATTAAAGTAGCCGAGTTATTCTATAATCTTGAGTTATTGATGAAAGACAAACTCTCAGAAAAAAATATCGATTTACAAATCGAGATTATCCCATTTGACCTGGAAGTAAAAGCCGACAAAAAATATCTGGAGCAAATATTTATTAACCTGTTAAAGAATTCGTTAGAAGCAATTACCACAGAGAACGGTAAAATAAAATTATCAGGATATAAAACGCAAAACGGAAAAACCGTTTTAGAAATAAAAGACAATGGAAACGGTATTGCTCCTGAACTTAAAGACCAGATATTTATTCCATTTTTTACCACCAAAGAAAATGGCTCGGGTATTGGCTTAAGCCTTACGCGCCAGATTATGCATTTGCATGGTGGTTCTATTTCAGTAAAATCGACACCGGATGTAGAAACTGTTTTTACGTTGCAGTTTTAATGGAACGAGGGTGTCCAAAAAGAATTACAAGTGTCACTTTTTTCTGGCTTTTTGGACACCCTCATTGTATAAAAATGAAATTACTCATACCGCAACGATTCCGTCGGATTTTTACTGGCCGTTTTAAACGATTGTACCGTTATGGTTAACGATGCAATGACCAATGCAATAATTAATGCAAATACAAAAAACCAGATATTTAATTCAATACGATAAGCAAAATTCTCCAGCCAGTTTTTCATAAAATAGTACGATGCCGGAATACCTATTAACGAGGATATAAACACCCATTTCAAAATATCTTTATTCAACAACACAAGGATTAACTGCACATTGGAACCCAACGCTTTTCTTATACCAATTTCTTTGGTACGCCGGGCAACTACAAACGAAGTTAAAGCCAACAAGCCTAAAACCGATATAATAATTGCCAGCAATGAAGCAACAAAAATCAGTTGATTGGATTTTTCCTCACTTCGGTACATTTGGGCAAATTGATCATCTAGAAATGTATAGTTTTGCGTATAATCAGGGTCAAAGCTTTTAAATACCTTTTGTGCATGTTCTAATCCTTCCTGAATTCGTTCTGCTTTAAGCTTTATACTGATAATATGAAAACCTTCCCAGTAATGACTAAACACCAGTGGTTCAATTTCGGTATGCAGCGATGCGTAATGAAAATCTTTGATAATTCCTTTAATTCTTCCTCTATGCAACCAAACAACAATCTCTTTTCCAATCGGGTTATCCAGGTTAAGCAACCTTGCAGCTGCTTCGTTTAAAATAAATGTTGCACTGTCGCTGGCTAATTTATCCGAAAAGTCTGAACCTTCAATAATTTCAAAACCCATGGTTTTTACATAATCATCCTGTACACGATTTTCATTCACAGGGATTGCTTCTTCCAATGGCCAATCCGGAAGGCGAATATTCATTCCGCTCCTGCCCCGCCCCGGAACAGATTGGGAAGCTGTAACCGAAACCACATCAGGATTAGAGAGCAATTCATTTTTTATCGACTCATAATTCGATTGTATTTTCCCGGATAAATTAGAAAAATATACAATTTGTTCCTTATCAAACCCTAACCGTTTGTTTTTCATATAATTTACCTGGGAATATAAAACAAACAAAGCGGAAATTAGTGCTATTGCAATAGAGAACTGAATAACAACCAATAAAATATTTAATACTTTATTTTTTCTTTTACCATTAAATGTGCCTTTTAAAATATCAACCGAATTAAAATGTGAGATATATAGAGATGGATATATTCCCGATAAGATACCCACTAAAATAGAAATGGAGAAAAACAATAACACCAAATAAAAATCATCGATATATGAAATCTCAATTTTACGGCTTACCAAATTGCTAAATCCCGGCAAAAATGACTCTACCAGTAACATGGCAATTAAAAAAGCAATAAAAGCGATAATCACCGATTCACCAATAAATTGTTGAACCAAAGATCTTTTGGAAGCACCACTCACTTTTCGTATTCCAACTTCTTTTGCCCTGGTTTCTGATTTTGAAGTAAAAAGATTTACATAATTAAATACTGCTATGATTAAAATAAAAGCTGCTAAAATTGAAAAAATATAAATATACTGTATACTGCCCAACTCAGCAGAGTCAAAGTTTAATCTTCCGGAACGCAAATGAATATCGGAAACCGGCTGCAGTTCATGCGTATATTCAATTTTATACTCCTTAAACATTTCATTTACAAAATCAGAAACTATGTTCACGGTTTTTTGTTTTATATCAGGTGTAATGGACTGATTAAACTTAACATAAACATGAAAGTTATTTCCTTGTTGCTTCATGTATGCCTCGTCACCGGAATTGATAGATACCAGTACATCAAATTTAAGATGAGTGTTCTCAGGAATATTTTCCATGACAGCCTTTACGGTCATGTCAGAGCCGAAAACATGAATGGGTTCACCTACAACATTAGTATGGCCGTAAATTTTTTCGGCCGATTCTTTAGTTAAAACAACCGAATAAGGCTCTCCAAGTGCTTTTTCCAGATCACCTGCAACCGATTTAAATGAAAAGATACGAAAGAAACACGAATCTGCAAGTACCCTTGTGTAAAAGCCTTTCGATTCATTTTTCACCTTTACTTCGTTTTGAACAAAAGATGATAAACGAGTAGCATACTCAACTTCAGGCACCTCATCCATAACAACATTGGGAATTTCATAAATCGTAATAGGCATGCGAATTTCCTGTTCACCACTACGGGATGAATGAGAAAGAATCCTGTATATTTTTTCATGCTCATTAAAATGCTTGTCGTAACTTAATTCTAGCCGTACATATAAAAATAAAAGAATGGTAGCTGCCAGTCCTACCGACAATCCAACAATATTGATCAGCGAATAAATTTTATTCCTGGTTAAATTTCGTAATGCAACTTTGATATAATTTTTTATCATAACTTCTAAATTTAATCATTTTATTCAATATTAATCACTAATCATTGGGCAAGCTACATGCCAATGCAGTTAAATGAATGTATTTCAAAGCAATAACCATTACCACACTTGTGCTTTTGTTCGTTTTTGAAGCACTCAATCGTTCGTTTTTGAAGCAAGATTTTTTTAATTTCGATAATAAACTGTACTTTTATCAAAAAAT
>JAWLEM010000241.1:0-3919 GCA_041686115.1 Bacteroidales bacterium | reverse complement strand
ATGCATCCCTACAGGATATTGCATCCATCCATTGGCGACTAAAATCCACAGAGCGGATAAATTAGCTCCAATGGCTACCAACCAGGTAGATACCAGGTGAAATTTTTTACTTACTTTATTCCAGCCAAAAAACATTACGGCAATAAAGGTTGATTCAAGGAAAAAGGCCATGATTCCTTCAATAGCTAATGGAGCACCAAAAATATCGCCTACGAACCAGGAATAATTTGACCAGTTGGTTCCAAATTCAAATTCGAGAATTAATCCCGTTGCTACACCAATAGCAAAGTTTATTCCGAAAAGGGTCATCCAGAATTTGGTAGCTTTCTTCCATTCAGGGTCACCTGTTTTTACATAAATGGTTTCCATAAACGCTATGATAAAGGTAATACCAAGCGTTAAAGGAACAAACAACCAGTGATACATGGCTGTTAAGGCAAATTGTGCCCTTGACCAGTTTACCAAAGCAAAATCAAGATTTTCAATCATTATCTGTATTTTTAGGTTTTGTAAGTTGTTCTAATACATATTCACTCTTCTCTTCTTCAGTATCAAATTTTTCATTTAAGAAATTTTTAAAAAAGAAAAGTTTCAATATAACAAACATGATAAAAAGTTTAATCAGGATTAATGCCCACAATTTTTTGCCTAAGGTCATGCTTTTAAATCCTTCGTAGTAGAATAAAAAAATCCGTTTGAAAATATTGTTTCTCATCATGAATGATTAAAATGGATTATTACTTACCAAAGATAAAAAAAATAAGAAAATAGCAATAGGGTGCTTTCAAGGAATAAATAAGGGAGTTTTCTAAAGTTAATTGTATTGTTTCGCATCAGAAAAAACATGAATAAATCCTTTTTGTGTATCCACTGCCGGGTCGTCGGAGGTTAAAATGTAATAGTAAATACCAGGGCTTACCATTGAACCCGAAGTATTTCGTCCGTCCCAAACAATAATGGGTGCTTTCGTTTTAAAAATCAGTGTTCCGGTACGACTAAAAATGGAGATTTCCAAAGGAATAACACCATTGGACTCAACAATAAAAAGGTCATTTATGCCATCGTTATTTGGCGTAAAAACATTGGGTATTTTTAGTGTATCCTGAATGGAATGCGTTCTGGTTTCACTATATACAGTGGCAGAAGTTTTGTCGGTAACATCCAAAGAGAAAGAATAGGTTCCTGCAGCATCGAAAAAGAATGAAGCCGAGGGGAAACTATTCTCGAAAGGGAGTTCGTCACCCGACCAGTTAAAAGCATAATCTGCGGTATCGCTAATAGTAAAATCGGAAGTGTCGCCTGCCAATATTTTTTGAGCCTGGCATTTTACTTCAAAACTGGCAGCCGTTTTTATAAATCTAAAGGTAACGGCATCGATTTGTGCATAACCTTTTAATGATAAGGTTATAAAAAACAGTATGTAAATAAAAAGTTTTGCTTTCGTCATTAAAATTCATTTATTCACGTAAATATATAAAATACCCTTTTATAATCTTAAATTTTTTGGGTTAATTTTTTAACCAGCTTGAAATTATTAAAAAATTCTTTTAAAAATACCCTTATTATAGTGTAAGTCGGTATGGCCAGTATCATTCCTGTTATCCCGAACATGCTTCCAGCCATCAATAAAATAATAAAAATTTCCATGGGGTGTGCATTCACACTACTGGAGTATATAACCGGCTGAAATACAATGTTGTCAATTACCTGGACGATGATAAAAACGAGGAGCATCCACCCCAACAAAGGAAGTAATTCAGCATAAAAAGGAAGTTCTATATGAGTGGCTAGACCCATGACTAATCCAAGGCTTGCGCCTATTATAGGACCTAAATAAGGGATTACATTAAAAATACCCACTACAAGCCCGGTTAACAAAGCATCAGAAAAATCTAATCCAATAATGGTTAATCCGGTGGATACCAGTAGGATAATACATGTGATTTGAACAATAATTCCTATAAAATATCTTGTTAATAACTTTTTTATAGAGTGAAGCACCCGTTCGAAGTTCTTCAAATATTTATCCGGAACAAATAAAAATATACTTTCATAAAACAATCCTTTATCTTTTAAAAAGAAAAAGGTCATAAATGAAATAGAAAAAGCAGCGATAAAAATGTTACCTAATAAACTGGCCATTGAGCTAAAAAATCCGGACAGTAACGATATATTTAAAACAGACATGAGCTTTTCTGTTAAATACTGTTCAATGGATTTATCCGTAAAGGCATGAATATTAAATTTTAATAACAGTTCTTCAATGCTGTCAATTGGTCCCTGAAATTTTATAATCAATGAATTTGCGTCAATACTGGATATTTCCTTTGCCTGATCAGCAATCAGAGGAATAAAAACGCTAAAAAATGTAAAAATCATGATCCACATCACAATTAACGTAATAAGTGCAGAAATAGCTCCCGGGATTTTAATTTTTAAGATATGAAGTTTATCCAAGAAATTAACCAGCGGCCTTCCAATAAGCGATAGCACACCTGCAATAAGGATGTATGCTACAATAGATTTAAAATACCATAATATAAAACCAATGATGGCAACACCAATAGCGATAAATAAATATTTTAGTTTTCCATTCATAGTTAAACTTTAGGGCAAAATAATCATCTAAAGGAATGTTTTATTAAAAATCTGAACGAACCTTTTAACAAAGAAATCATAATTATTATAATTAGTTTATCTTCATTATTCTTTCTGGTTAAGGTTAACCTGTGCTACTCAAAAATATTTGAAAAGATAATATTTATGAATACGTTAGGCTAAATTAAGTTTTTTTTGCAGATTATAAAATTAAACAGTCATTTTGGGGATATAAAAACTTTTTTGAATACAAAATAAAAATTCTATGTTTCAATCACATTTGGGCGAATTTGCGGCATTGTTAACAGCTGTTTTCTGGACCATAACAGGTATTGCTTTTGAGTCTGCGGGGAAAAAAGTAGGTTCTCTATCCACAAATCTTATCAGGCTCTTTATGGCTTTCTTCTTTATCGGAACTTATGGTTTATTTACCCGGGGGTCATTTATCCCCCTTGACGCTTCGGTTCATAATTGGCTATGGCTTTCCTTGTCCGGATTGGTAGGGTTTGTTATTGGAGATTTGCTTTTGTTCGAAGCTTATGTAGTTATTGGTTCCAGGGTTTCGATGTTGATTATGTCGCTAACACCTCCTATTACAGCTTTTATTGGCTGGTTAATTATGGGTGAAGTTTTGTCGACACAAAATATAATTGGAATGATTTTAACGATATCCGGTATTATTTTGGTTGTGATAGAAAGAAAATCAAATAAACTGGGCGAATCATCCAGGAAGAAAAAGAAGAGGATTAATTTCTCTTACCCTGTTGCCGGACTTTTGTTGGCTTTTGGAGGTGCCGTAGGGCAGGGTACTGGCTTGGTATTGAGCAAGTTCGGAATGCAGGATATGGACCCTTTTGCTGCCACTCAGATAAGGGTGATTACCGGATTTGTGGGTTTTTCCATTTTATTTATCTTTTTAAAACGATGGAAAAAAGTATTTGAAGCCATTAAAAATAAAAAAGCCATGAGCAGGGTAGGGATTGGAGCATTTTTTGGCCCGTTTTTAGGAGTGTCTTTTTCATTGCTGGCTGTGAAACATACAACCACGGGTGTTGCATCCACTATTATGGGAATTGTACCGGTATTAATTATTCCGCCTGCGGTACTTTTTTTTAAAGAAAAAGTTACCCTGAAAGAAATTATAGGATCAATTATAGCTGTAGGCGGTGTAGCTTTATTCTTTTTGTAAACGTTTTTTTGTAAATTGCTCAAAAATCGTTTCTATGAAAAGAATAATATATATTGTTTTTCTTGTATTGGTTTTTGGATGTAATGCTGTAAATAAAACAGCAGAGGTTGATTATGAGAAAATAAGTCAGGA
>JAWLEM010000240.1:0-3921 GCA_041686115.1 Bacteroidales bacterium | reverse complement strand
TTGTTTTCTCAAAATTCTGACGTAAATTCGTTTGAAATTTTAACATGTTAATTATCAAATAAATCAATAAATTATGTTTAAAAAAGATGTTTATATTGAGCGGCGTAATCGCTTAAAGAATAAGCTTAAAGGAGGTTTAGTACTATTTTTAGGAAACCAGGAATCAGCATTTAATTATCAAGCAAATGCTTATCATTTTAGACAAGACAGCTCTTTTCTATATTTTTTCGGATTAGATTTACCTAATCTTGCGGGACTAATTGATCTCGATTCAGGAAAAGATTATCTTTTTGGTAATGATTTTAGCATTGATGATATCATTTGGATGGGCCCACAACCAACGATTAAAGAACTGGCTTTAGACATAGGAGTTGAGCACACAGAACCTTTTGATCAGTTAGGGAACTATTTGCGTAATGCAAATAACCAGAAAAGAAATATTCATGTGTTACCATTCTACCGTGGCGATTCAATTATCCAATTCAGCAACTTATTAGAAATTAATCATGCCGAAGCAGAAAATCATGTTTCTGTTGAATTGATAAAAGCTGTTGTTGAGTTACGATCTATAAAAGATAAGTATGAGATAGAAGAATTAGTTAAAGCATCGGCTATTGGATACAAGATGCACACAACAGCAATGAAAATGGCTAAGCCCGGTATTTATGAGCAGGAAATTGCAGGAACAGTTGAAGGTATTGCACTTGCGCATGGCGGAATGCTCTCTTTTCCTATCATTTTATCACAAAATGGAGAAACACTGCACAACCACGACCACAGCAATATGTTGCAGGAAGGCAGATTAATGCTTACCGATACAGGTGCAGAAACCACCATGCATTATGCCAGCGACCACACCAGAACTGTTCCGGTAGGAGGCAAATTTTCACAAAAACAGAAAGACATTTACAATATTGTTTTGGAGGCTATAAATCATACAACAACTTTAATAAAACCGGGAGTTCCTTACCGGGACATTCACCTTGAGGCAGCCAGAATTATTGCTGAAGGATTAACCGATCTTGGCATAATGAAAGGTAATCCTAAAGATGCAGTTAAAGAAGGAGCGCATGCCATGTTTATGCCTCATGGCTTAGGCCATATGATGGGACTTGATGTTCATGATATGGAAGGCCTTGGAGAAGATTTTGTTGGATACGACCATGAAATTAAGAGAGCCACACAATTTGGGTTAAAAGGATTGCGTTTAGGCCGTAAATTGCAGGAAGGATTTGTTTTAACCAACGAACCCGGCATATATTTTATTCCTGATCTTGTAAAAAAATGGAAAGCAGAAAATATCAATGCTGATTTTATTAATTTTGATAAGGTATTAAATGAATACAACAATTTTGGAGGAATAAGACTTGAAGACGATCTGTTGGTAACCGAATCAGGATCTCAGTTAATAGGAAAACGCATCCCAATTACTGTCGAAGAGGTTGAAGAAACGATGAAATCATAAATAATTACTATAAAAATAAAACCCTGACAAGTATTGCTTCGTCAGGGTTTTTTATTTAATCAATTGATTAATTATTCAGCCTCAGTAAAGGATGCACATAAATACTCGCGGTTTAAACGTGCAATATATTCAATAGAAATTCCTTTGGGACATTCTGCTTCGCAGGCTCCTGTATTAGTGCAACTGCCAAATCCTAACTCATCCATTTTAGCAACCATATTTAATGCTCTGCGCTTAGCTTCTACTTTACCTTGAGGTAATAATGCCAGTTGCGAAACTTTTGCAGCAACAAACAACATGGCCGATGAATTTTTACAAGCTGCAACACATGCCCCGCAACCAATACAGGCTGCAGCATCAAAAGCTTTATCAGCATCGTTTTTAGATACTAAAATAGAATTTGCATCCGGTGCCTGGCCGGCATCTATCGAAACAAATCCACCAGCTGACATAATTTTATCAAACGCATTTCGATCAACAATTAAATCCTTAATTACCGGAAATCCTTTCGCTCTCCATGGTTCAATTGTAATGGTTTCTCCATCTTTAAATGCTCGCATATGAACCTGGCAGGTAGCAACTTCTTCTCCCGGGCCATGTGGACGGCCATTAATATATAAGCTACAACATCCACAAATTGCTTCGTGGCAATCGTGATCAAAAGCAACAGCTTCTTTACCTTCTTTAATCAATTTTTCGTTCAAGGCGTCTAACATTTCAAGGAACGACATTTCCGGATCAACGCCATCTAATTCGTATTTTTCGAATTTACCCTTGGCTTTAGCATTCGCCTGTTTCCAAATATTTAGTTTTATTTTCATTTTTTCTAGATTTTAGATTTTAGTATCAAGCCTGCCTGTCGGCAGACTGGTATCAAGATTTTGAGTCAAAATGTCTCATGTCTTGTTACTATTTATAACTTCTAACTTTTACTTCCACATTTTCGAACTTAAGTTCTTCTTTATGAAGCTTTGGTTCTTTATCATCTCCTTGATATTCCCAGGCAGCAACATAAGAGTATTTATCGTCGATACGCACTGCTTCACCTCCTTCACTCTGACTTTCTTCGCGGAAGTGTGCACCACACGACTCTTTACGGTTCAATGCGTCCCTGACAATTAAACCTGCCAGGTCAATAAAGTCAGCAACACGAGTAGCTTTCTCTAATTCCTGATTTAATTCATCGGTTTTACCCGGAATTTTTAAATCACTCCAAAATTCTTTCTTTAATTCGGCAATTTCTTCTAATGCTCTCTTTAAACCTTCTTCGTTACGCTTCATTCCGGCATGCTCCCACATGATATGGCCTAAACGCTTATGGAATGATGTAGCCGTTTTTGTTCCGTTTATACTTAAAATCTTATCCAGAGCTGCTTTTACTTTTTCTTCTGCTTCAACAAATTCGGGAGAATCCGTTGAAGGAACCTTGGTAGTAATTTCATCTGCCAAATAATTCGAAACCGTATAAGGGGCAATGAAATAACCATCGGCAGCACCTTGCAATAATGAATTAGCACCTAAACGGTTTGCACCATGGTCAGAGAAATTTGCTTCGCCAATGGCAAATAAGCCGGGAATAGTAGTTTGCAGGTTATAATCTACCCATAAACCGCCCATGGTATAATGCCCGGCAGGATAAATCATCATTGGTGTTTCATAAGGAACTTCGCCGGTAATCTTTTCATACATATCAAAAAGATTTCCATATTTTCCTTTGATTACTTTTTCTCCTTGTTTTGCAACGGCATCTCTAAAATCCAGATATACCGCTAATCCTGTTTTACCCACACCATAACCTGCATCGCAACGTTCTTTTGCAGCACGCGATGCAACATCGCGAGGCACTAAGTTTCCAAAAGCAGGATAACGGCGTTCTAAGAAATAATCGCGCTCTTCATCAGGAATTTCGTTAGGTTTACGCTTGTCTCCTTTTGTTTTAGGAACCCATATTCGTCCGTCGTTTCTTAACGATTCCGACATTAATGTAAGCTTCGATTGATATTCGTTTAAAACCGGAATACATGTCGGATGAATTTGAATAAAACTGGGGTTTCCGAAAAAAGCTCCCTTCCTGAATGCCTGCATTGCTGCCGATCCATTTGATTGAACAGCTAATGTTGACAGGTAATATATGGTTCCATACCCACCGGTTGCCAAAACTACAGCATGTGCCGAATGACGTTCAATTTCACCGGTTACCAGGTTACGTGTAATAATTCCTCGTGCTTTTCCATCGATTAAAACAATGTCAAGCATTTGTCGGCGGCTAAACATTTTAACCTTACCTAAACCTACCTGGCGTTTAAGTGCCGAATAACCTCCAAGTAGTACTTGTTGCCCTGTTTGCCCCTGTGCATAATTTGTACGCGAAACCTGCACGCCACCAAATGTTCTGTTGGCTAAGGTTCCACCATACTCTCGTGCAAAAGGAACTCCCTGCGCAGTAAGCTGATCAA
>JAWLEM010000239.1:0-3927 GCA_041686115.1 Bacteroidales bacterium | reverse complement strand
AATATCCAAAATTAGTTAACAATATTTTTGGATAAAGGTTACAAAATTAAAGATTTTTTATGCTGAAAAGAAAAATTAAAAAGAATAACTTACCCCTGTATAAATACCTAAAGAATAAGGATGCGATTCTATCTCTAAATTAGAATTAATTGGGTTCAGATAATATTTGAGCGAGGGTTCGATAAGTATATTCAGGTTATTCATTATTGGGTATTCCAATCCGAGACCTAGTAAACCACTATAATTTATATCATTAACCCCGTTGGTCTTACCTATAACATCTTTGTTATTATCATAAATTAAATACACATTATTTCCAACCAGAAAATTAGCACCAACACCCCCAAGAATATTGATTCCAAGGGTTTTATCCAACACTTTATATCTAAAAATTAAAGGAACTTCAATATATTCAAAACTTTGCCGGATATTAGCATTCATATTATCTAAAAAAGTCTCGGATAACACTGTATTATTTTTTGAGCCACTCAGATTTCTAACTCTGGCAGTAGCTGTTTCATCGATGAAAACTAAAGGGGTATTAAATTTTATATCTCCCGCAGAATTAACAATTTCGTAAGTATTAATATAGTTATCGCGAGTTTTATCATCAGCAATATGGTATAATTGATTCGCATAAACAGTAACATAATTCATATCCTGTCCCATTGTTGAATAGTAAATACCCGCTTGTATAGAAAGTTTTTTTTGAGCTTTAAATTGAATATTAAGTCCTCCGGAGTAAGTAAAAACAGCGCTTTCAAGATTATTATAATAGCTGTTCCCGGTAAAAATATTCGATTCTGGTATATGCCTGTATGAGTAAGAGGGAGCAATAGCACCTCCTACCATCCATTTTTTGCTGGCGTTTGAATAATTAATATCAAATTCTTCATGGTTTACAGCAGAAAATTCAGGAAAAATTTCAGCAAAGAGACTTTGTTTTGGGGATTTCTTTTTAATCAAAATATCAGGACGTTTTCTATGTTCCTCTATGGCTACAGGAAGTGTTGTAAGAGATGCTATTTCCTCGTTATTTATCCGCTCTGCTGGATGAACAACGATTTTTTCTTCCTGCAGAAAGGAACGACTTTTTCTGTTTTCATCCACAAAATTAATATCAGCTATGGATATTGTTGAATACTTAAATGACTTATCAGGATACTCATAGTCTTTAACTGCTTCCGTAAATCTGGGAGTGATTTCGTAAGGAAATGGATAAGAGGTTCTGTTTAAATAAAAATATAATGTAGCAATGAAAGTTAAGATGGCTAATGACGCTGCAATTTTATAAATCAGAATATTTGATGATTTCTTCCCATCCAGCTTTTGTTCAATATTATTCCATACCTCATCAGGGGGAGTATGTTGAAAATTCTCCAACTTATCTCTAAATACCTGATCCATATTATTTAAATGCACTTTCATCAAATATATTTTATTTTTACATCACTGTTTTTTTTTATCTTTTCTTTCAGAATCTCTCGCGCTCGTGAAAGGTTAGATTTTGATGTTCCTTCTTTAATATTTAGCATTTCACAAATTTCTTTATGCGAATATCCTTCAATAGCATAAAGGTTAAACACCATTCTGTATTGTGGAGACAGCTCCTGAACCAGTTGCAGCAAATCTTTTGCAGCCAGTTCGGAAAGAATATGGTCATATTCTTTGTCCCGGGATTCATATCCTTGTTCCATATTTACGGCAAACAAATAATTTCTATCTCTAAACTTTTCAAGTGCTGTATTTACCATAATTCTTCTAACCCAACCTTCAAAAGAACCTTTATGATTAAATTGTTCAAGATTCATAAAAACCTTAATAAACCCATCCTGCAAAATATCTTTTGCTTCATCCACATTATCAGCATATCGCATACATACACCAAACATTTTATCTGCAAAAAGTTGGTACAACTGTTTTTGTGCTTTGCGATTGCCTTTAATGCAAGCTTTAACTATTTCAATAGAATTATTCAACAGGTTTTCAGATTTTGTATTTATACAAATTTATTGAATAATTTTATCGAACAAAAAGCTTGCCTCTTTTTTCTATCGTAATTTTAAGATGGGAATAAAACAAATTTGGTTGCGTTTAGAATATTTTTTTTATTTACGCAACCTTCCTATATATTTTAACATCTAATGCATGTATACAGTTATTTTTTTAACGAACAAATATTAAAACCAAAAACTCAAAAAGGTATAAAATGCAACTTAAAATAAAACAGAGGAAAAAATTTTATCATACAGATTTTAATATGGGTGTGATTATAATTTTTATCATTGTGACCTTGGTATTTCTGCTTTCATTAACAAAAAGTAACTATAGCAAAGAATTGTTTACACAGAATACTGAGTTTGTAAAGTAGCAAGAGTTTCTCAGACATATCTTGTACATTTCTTTCTAAACCCCTAAGAAAGATATTAACGTTTAATTTTAACAAAAAAAGTGGATGGTTATAAAACGCATCCACTTTCTTTTTCATAATTTATAGTCTTTACATATGAATTACTTCATCGTAAGCAGCTGCTGCAGCTTCCATAACCGCTTCGGACATGGTTGGGTGCGGGTGAATTGATTTTATAATTTCATGTCCTGTTGTTTCTAACTTTTTAGCAACAACCAGTTCGGCAATCATTTCGGTAACGTTGGCACCAATTAAATGAGCTCCTAACAATTCGCCGTATTCTTTATCAAAGATCAATTTAACGAATCCGTCTTTTTCGCCTGCAGCACTTGCTTTACCCGAGGCTGTAAATGGAAACTTACCAACTTTTATCTCATAACCGGCATCTTTAGCTGCTTTTTCGGTCAAGCCAACCGAAGCAACCTCAGGAGAAGTATAAGTACAAGCCGGAATATTACCATAATTGATAGGTTCAGGATTTAATCCGGCAATTTTCTCCACACAGGCAATTCCTTCGGCCGAAGCTACATGAGCAAGTGCCGGTCCATGAACAATATCCCCAATAGCATAAATACCTTCGATATTGGTCTGGTAATAATCGTTAACTTTTATTTTTCCTTTCTCTATTTCTACACCTGACTCTTCCAGTCCAAGATTTTCAAGGTTAGGCGTTACACCTACTGCCGAAAGAACAATTTCTGCTTCAATTGTTTCTTCGCCTTTTTTCGTTTTTACAACTGCCTTACACAATTTTCCTGAAGTATCAACCGATTCAACGCTCGAATTAACCATCACTTTCATTCCGGCTTTTTTAAACGAACGAGCCAGTTGTTTTGAAACTTCTTCGTCTTCGTTAGGTACAACATTGGGCAAAAATTCAACTAAATAGACTTTCGTACCTAAAGCATTATAAAAATTTGCAAACTCACTGCCTATAGCCCCTGAACCAACAACAATCATTGATTCGGGCTGTTTAGACAAGGTCATTGCTTCGCGGTATCCAATTATTTTCTTTCCATCCTGTTTAAGATTAGGCAATTCTTTTGAGCGAGCTCCGGTAGCTAGAATAATATGTTCGGCTTCGTATTCGTTTATGTTCCCATCGGCATCTTTTACTTCTACTTTTTTATTTCCTTTAACTTTACCAAAACCGGGAATGGTTTCAATCTTATTCTTTTTAAATAGAAACTGAATTCCTTTACTCATTCCTTCGGCAACACCTCTGCTTCTTTTTACGATAGCTTCAAAATCTGGTTTTATATCGCCTTCGATTTTAATTCCGTAATCACCAGCATGTTGCATGTAAGTATATACCTGGGCACTTTTTAGCAACGATTTGGTTGGGATACATCCCCAGTTTAAACAAATTCCACCCAGTTCAGCTTTTTCTACTACACCAACTTTCAGTCCTAATTGAGATGCTCTGATTGCTGCTACATAACCTCCAGGACCACTTCCAATAATTATTATATCGTATTTCATTATTCAGATGTTTTTTTAAAGATTTATAATTTATT
>JAWLEM010000238.1:0-3932 GCA_041686115.1 Bacteroidales bacterium | reverse complement strand
CAGGATTTTGCATATAAAATTAATATCAGCTTCGGCATATTTATTCTTGCTTCGGTAATTTCATTTTTAATTGCAATGTTTACGATCGGTTACAGGGCTTATGCAGCAGCAACAGCGAACCCTGCCGAAAGCCTAAGAGACGAATAACATTTTATTTAGGTTATTTTTATGAGATCATCATGTATTTTGATGATCTCTTTTCTTATTTTTGGGGTTTGATTTTAGTTGGTAAATTTACCTATGAAAAAAGTTTTAATTGTTAATTCAAATACTGAAATTTTACCCTATCCTGTTGCACCCCTGGGAGTAGCCCTGGTGGCTTCATCGTTAAAAAGTCATTACCTTGTAAAAGTCTTTGATGCTGCATTTAACACTACATCCCAATTGGTTGATTTGATGAAAGATTTTGAGCCCGATTTTGTTGGTGTTGGGTTACGTAATATCGATAACGTAACCATGCGTCGCTGCCAGTGGTATCTTGGTAAAATTAAAGAATCAATAATAAATCCCGTTAAGGAAAATTTTAATGGGCCATTAATACTTGGAGGCACTGGCTTTAGCATTGCTCCAAAACAAGTTCTTGACTTTTTTGATGCTGATTATGGAATTATTGGAGAAGCGGAGAATAAATTACCCGAACTTTTATCGTACCTTGAAAAAGGAGAAACCAAACTTTCAATAAATAATGTGATTACTAAAAGGCAAAAGAGCTATAAAGATGAAAAGATAAGTAGTAAACAACTTGTTATTCCCAGGTCCAACATCGATACTTTTATCAATTATCATTCTTATAATACACGAGGGAGCTACCCAATACAAACCAAGCGTGGTTGTTCTCATCAATGTATTTACTGTTCATACCCTAATATTGAAGGGAAAAAATACCGTTTAAGAGAAGTTGTTGATATTGTTGATGAAATTGAAGATATAAACCAAAGGATTCCCAGGGTTACCTTTGAGTTTGTCGATTCTGTTTTTAATACTCCTTTGGATCATGCTATAAATATCTGCAAAGAAATTATCCCCCGAAACTTAAATGTTAAGCTGCGAACCATGGGTATAAATCCTGGCGATGTAACAGATGAGTTAATAAGTGTAATGAAAAAAGCCGGTTTTTCGCAAATCGATTGCACCCCGGATTCGGCTTCTGAAATAATGATTAAGGCTTATCGCAAAAATTTTACAAAAAACAAACTCATTCAATGTGCTGATATCATCCGCAAACACAATATGCCTACCATGTGGTTTTTTATGGTAGGAGGCCCGGGCGAAACAGAAGAAACGATTCTTGAAACATTTGATTTTATCGACCGCTATATATCACCGGAAGATATGGTGCATATTACTGAAGGAATTAGAATTATACCAAATACGCAATTGTATGATATAGCCCTGGAAGATGGTGTTATTTCACAAGATGATAATGTAATACATCCTATGTTTTATGTAAGTCCTTCTATTGGTAAAGAAAATCTTACTTTGCTGCTTGAACAAGAAATTGCAAAAAGAGGAAATGTGTTAAACTCTATAGATACTGCTCCATCTCCAGAATTAATGAAAAGAGCCATAGCTTACCGTAAAGAGAATCAATCTAACGAGCCCATGTTCCGCATTTTATTAAAATTGCAGAATCAGATATAAAAAAAGCGGGATAATTTTGTTACCCCGCTTTTGTTTATAAAATTATTTATTCTAATAAAATTTCGCTCTTTTATCTACAACATTTGCTGTTTCTTTTAATGCTTCAAATGCTTCGTAATCTGCTCTGTTTTGGTATTGCATCATGTTCTGCATTTGTTGCATTTCAACGTTGTTATTTTCGGTAATATTAACTGATTTAACCTGTAAAACATATACTCCCGAATTACCTTTTACCGGGTGTGATATCTTATCCTGATCAATTGTTGTTGCAACAGCAATAAGTTTTGGTTCAACGCCTGCTTCAGGAATTGAATATGATCTGAAACTGATATCGTTAGCAGACTTTACTTCGGTATTAAGCTCGTTAGCTAAAGTATATAAGTTATTGGCCTGGTTTATTTGTTGATTAATCTTTTCTGCCAGAAGTTCGCCTTTTTTCTCTCTTTTAACCTGCACTAATATTTGCGATCTAACCTGATCAAAGGGAGCAATCCCTTCTTCTTTTATGTCTGTAACAAATCCAATAACAAACCGGTCACCTAATTCAAAAATTGGGTTATTTTGCGATTTAACAATTTTATTAAGGTCGGTATTATAAATTGCCCTGATTAGTTCTCTCGGGTTTTCTAATCCGGGTATTTTTCGATCGTTTTCTTTTATATTACTTGCGATTTTCTTTGTTAGATTTTCATCTTCACTAATTGTCTGGTTAAACTCTTCGTAAGTATGGTTATTACCTGCAAATTTGCTTGCCTCTGCATAAACATTCTGATATGTTTCTGTGCTGGGTTCCAGTTTACGTCCTAAAACAGCTACTTTAACTTTTTTAATCTCTCTGCCTCGGTTTGTAACCTGGGCAATATGAAGCCCGTGTTGAGTTGGGATGGTTTTATATACGCCTGTTTTTGCATTAAAACATGAGTCGCTAAATGGCTTTACCATTTCGTTTGCTCTGAACCATCCTAAATCACCACCTCTTTGGTTAGCTGCCTGATCGGCTGAATACTGATTGGCTAATTGAGCAAAATTTGCTCCTGATTTTAACAAATCAATTAAACTATCAGCCATGGCATAAATCTGACTATAATCTGTATCTTGCTCCGATGGTTGAAGTAAAATGTGCCGTGCTCTAACCGAATCGGGTAAATATTTAATTTCCGATAACTTGGCTAACAGGTAGGTTTCATCTTCAAAATATGGGCCATATATATAACCTTCATCGGCATTAAATAACTCTTCTCTTAATAATTCAGGTAGTTCATCCTTTTTATAAAAACTGTCGTCAAAAGGGATATCACTGTTTAAACTGATAAAATTTTTATCGTTTTCGGTATTGGCAAAATCATTATAAATATTATTAATCCAGAGCTCGGCAGCTTTCTGGTCGCTTTCCGATGGTTTAACATCAAAGGTTACATACTCAATACTTCGGGATGCTGTTTGGTTAAAATCATTTTGATGATTATCGTAATACGCTTCTAAATCGCTTTTTTTAATTTCAACCAAGCTATCGGGAATAAGACTGAAGTTTTGAGCTATAAAATCAAAATCGACTGTTTTATTAATTTTATTTAACTCCGCTTGTGCTTCGCTTTTTGTTGTATATAAACCTTTTTTAATAAGGTTGGTATATTTTGAAAACTTTCTCTCCTGGATCATCTGCTCTTCAACAAACAACCAGTATGCTTTTTGTTGTCCGGTAGGGTCCTGGTCGTATGTCTTTAAAAACTGGATTACGGCCATTGTATTTAACTCGCCGGTTTCGGGATTGGTAAATAAATTCTGAATTATAGGGTGAATATTTTCTCCTTGCACCATGTCCCATAACTCCTGGCTGCTAATTGCCAACCCTAATTCTTCATACTCACCGTCTAAAATATTTTGTCGTAGGAGTTGTTGCCAGGTTTGTTCCTGTATTCTCTGCATGTCTTCATCATCAAGAGAATTATCACCGGAAGTAAATTTTGTAATTTCTGTAAGGTCGTTTAATTCTTTTTGATATTTCTGGTATGAGATTGATTTCCCGGATATCTCTGCAATTTCAAATTGCGAATTTGAAAATAATGCTCCACCTGAATTAAGGAAATCTCCTAAAATAAATGCTAATAGTGCCATTCCAATCACTATTGCAACTAATACTCCTGCTCGATTTCTAATTTTCTCTAAAGTTGCCATTGAATTTTGTTTTTATCTAAAATTAAGTTTCGAATATAATAATTTTAATCCTTTTAATAATCATTCAGTAATTTATTAATCCGCAAATTTAATATTTTATTGTATTCTTTCAGATT
>JAWLEM010000237.1:0-3959 GCA_041686115.1 Bacteroidales bacterium | reverse complement strand
TTTATATAATTCTTTCTCATCAATTGCTTTAGGTTCATTGTCAAGAATTGACGGGTCATTTTCTGCTTTAAATCCTAAATGAACCATTAATGTAGCATCACCTCCATCGTCAACAATTAAATGCGGGCCGTGGCCTCCTGGAAATGTCAGTGCTTGATTTGTACACCACCAATACTCTTCCAGTGTTTCGCCTTTCCATGCAAAAACAGGTACTCCGGTTTCTGCTATGGCTGCTGCAGCATGATCCTGTGTAGAAAAAATATTACAACTGGCCCATCGTACATCGGCGCCTAACTCTGTTAATGTTTCTATTAGTACGGCTGTTTGAACAGTCATATGCAACGAACCGGTTATTCTTGCTCCCTTTAATGGTTTTTCTTTACCATACTTCTCGCGAAGCGACATTAATCCCGGCATTTCTTTTTCTGCTATTTCAATTTCTTTCCTTCCATATTCGGCCAGACTTAAATCTTTAACCTTGTAGGGAAGACTTTCTACCATTGTTCCTTCAATTTTCATTCGATTAAAATTTTATAATTATTATATAACAAACTCTATTTCAGAATGGCAAAATTACATTATTTTTTGCACATCATTAAAAACTATACGGTTAAACTTTAAGATTTGTTCAGTTACTGGTTATAAAAAATCTTTAAAACTTCCTTTTGATCTTTTTTTAGTTGCTCGGAAAGCTCATCAAGGCTGTTAAATTTTTTTTCGTCGCGTATCCTTTTTACAAACGATACAGTTATTTTTTGATCGTAAATTTTTTTGTTAAAATCAAAAATATGCACTTCGATATTTTTAGACATTAAAGTGGATGCAACTGTTGGACGAGAGCCAATATTTAACATTCCGTGATATAAATCTCCATTAAATTTAATTCTTACTGCATAAACACCATCACGCGGAATTTGTTTATATGGTTCAGGAACTTTTATATTAGCTGTTGGGAAACCTATTTTTCTCCCAATCTGATTTCCTTCAACCACATTACCGGTAACAAAATACTCGTAGCCTAAATATTTGTTAGCATACTCAAGATGCCCTGATGTAAGGAACTCTCGTATTTTAGTTGAGCTCACCCGGTCGTTATCAACCAGTTTTGCTTCCAACTTTTCTATGTCAAAGTCATATTTTAATGCACATTCTTTCAAAAATTCATATCCTGCTTTTCTATCTTTCCCAAACTGATGATTAAACCCAACAACCAAATGTTTAACCCCGATTTTTTTTACCAGATACTGTTCAATAAATTCGCAAGCAGTAAGGTTTGCAAACTCTTTTGTAAACGGAACAATAATTAAATGATCGATTTTAGTACCCGTCATTAAAAATTTCTTTTCTTCGATGGTATTAAGTAACCGCAATGTATTGATATCTTTATTTAAAACAATGCGTGGATGTGGCCATAGGGTTAATACAACAGATTCGCCTCCTTTTTCATTCGCGAGCGTTTTTAACCGGTTTAAAATTCGCACATGCCCCTGATGAACACCATCAAAAACACCAATGGTTAATACAGGATTATTGATCTTAAGATCATTTATGTTATGATGAATAATCACAGATTACTATTTTTGTTGGATGACAAAAATATAAAAAATAAACTATTTGCTAAGCCGTTTATTAAAATGATAAAATGGATTGCTTAACTTCGCAATGGATTAATTTATTGATTGAATGGATCATATTATTCAAATAGGCCTTGAAGTTCATATTCAATTAAAAACCAGATCGAAACTTTTTTCACCTGAACCATACCTATTTGGCAACGAACCAAATTATTTTATCGATCCGGTAACTACTGGTTTGCCCGGAACATTGCCATCATTCAATCAAAAAGTTTTGGATTTTGCTCTTATTCTGGCTACTGCATTGAATTGCAAAATTAACCAGCAAATAACTTTCGACCGTAAAAATTATTTTTACCCCGACTTACCTAAAGGATATCAAATAACACAAAAAACAAATCCTGTAGGATATGATGGAACAATATCATTTGTCAATCATAAAAAACAATTAAAATCTTTAAAAATACACCAGGTTCATATTGAGGAGGACTCCGCCAAAAGCAGTTATAAAAACAATGACCGAATGATTGATTATAACAGGGCTGGTGTTCCGTTGTTAGAAATTGTTACTGCCCCTGAGTTAAAATCGCCGGAGGAAGCTGCTGCTTTTATCGATTATTTAAAAATAATGATTAAAGAACTGGGGATTTCTGATGGTGAAATGGAAAAGGGTGCTATAAGATGCGATGCCAATGTTTCTGTAAACAAATTTCATGATCAAAAAGGCTATAATGAAATTAAAAATCTAAACTCAACCAAAGAATTAAAAACAGCATTGAAACAAGAAATTAAACGGCAACAGCAGGAATTTGTAACCAACAATTTTAAAAGAGGCTTCACTTTAAACTTTAAAACAAGGCCAAATAATATTTCTTTCAGCCGAAAAAAAGATGACTTACTTGATTATGCTTACATCAATGAGCCTGATATTCTTCCTGTTTATATTACAGAACAAAAAATATCAAAGCTTAAATCTGATTTACCGAAACTACCGGCTGAAAGATTTAAATTTTTATTAGAAAAATACTCGATAAGATCCGAGGCTGCTTATGTCATAAGTATCAACAAAAAACTTTTTATTCTTTTTGAGCATTTAATATCAGACGTGTCGGATCCGGCTGAACTAATCCATTTTTTACTTGGCCCTTTTCTATCATTACATAAAAAACACCCTGATCAATTCAATAACTTAAAGTTGCTGCAATCCAATATTTTGATATTAATTGATATGATTTCTGATGGTCGTATTTCAAGAGAAAATGCCTATCAAAAATTATGGCCCAAACTTATTTTTTCCAAAAATAAAACTACTTTTGACATCGCAAAAGAAAACGACTTATTCATAAACAATAGCGACGAAGCGCTGTTTTCTGTTATAAGAAAAACGATAGAAAATTATCCCAACGAAGTTAATGCTTACAACAATGGAAAAAATAAAGTGTTGGGGTTTTTTATAGGACAAATAATGAAAATAACAGAAAATCGTTTTCAGGCAAAAAAAATAAAACAATTATTAATCGATGAATTGAAAAATCAAAAAATATGAAAAAATTACTTTTTATTTTAATGGCAGGGATTATTATCTCCTCATGCGACTCAGAACCTGAGCACTTTACCGTTTCGGGTGAGATAAAGAACGCCAACGGCACAAAACTTTATTTTATTGAGTTACAAGCCAACCAATTAAACTATCTTGATTCGATTATTTTGAACAATCAAGGTAATTTTAAATTTACCGGGCATTCCGAAATACCCAAGTTTTATGTTTTAAGAACATCACCTGATAACTATCTTTCGTTAATTATCAATCCTAACGAACAAATAACTGTTCATGCAGATATAAATAACCTGATTTCATCAGCAGAGATTGAAGGTTCTGAAGACTCAAAAAAAATCCTTGCTTTGCGCAGGCAATTAGATCAAACCATATCGAAAATTGACTCGATAGGAATGTTTTATCAGTCGATCATTGGAACAAGAAAACTTACATCGCATATTAAAGATTCACTCAATCAATTATCGGAAAAGATTATTGAAGAGCATAAACAACAAACCATCAGTTTTATAAAAGAAAACTCAGGTTCACTTGCGGGGTTAATGGCTTTATATCAACAAGTGGCACCCCGGAAATATGTTCTGGAACCCAAAAAAGATTTACAATATTTTGAGCTTGTAGATTCAACACTTAGCTCTCTTTACCCGTCATCTGAACCCGTAAGGACATTGAGCTCACAGGTTGCTGAAATAAAACGGCAGATTAAATCCGAAGAAACAATGAACAGCATGGTTGGTATAGGAGCATTTGCTCCCGAAATTGCATTACCAGGCCCGGAAGGAGATACATCCAAATTATCATCACTGAAAGGACAGTATGTATTAATAGAT
>JAWLEM010000236.1:0-3972 GCA_041686115.1 Bacteroidales bacterium | reverse complement strand
CCTTTATGTGATGTCAGCCGTTTGGCATCTCCACCATTAGCGTTTACTGTCCAGATATCGCCTGCATAAACAAATGCAATTAAATCATTATTAATATCAGGGAAGCGCAATAACCGTACATCTTCTTCAGCCTTTATTGTTAAGGATAAACTGAAAATAATTAAGATTATTAATGCCGGAATAAGTTTGTTTTTTCGCATATTTTTTTGTTTTGAGTTTATAAAATTGTTAGACCATGTTATCATAAAATAGATTAAAAAGTTAAAGGTATAAAACAATCATAAAATTTGAAATTATATGTTTATAAAAAGTAATTTTACGCTCAATTTTGATGGTAACATGAATTTATGCATCGTTGCGTTAGGTTATTGTATTTCGATATTGAAACGGTTAAATATGAAAAGGTCAATTTTTGATAGTGAAGTTTCTTTATGGATAGGTTTTACTTTATTGGTAGAAAAAAAATTGTATGCCACCGCTTTTTCTTCCTATCGGTTGATTTTTAATAACCAACCGCACATTTAGGCACATTTGCTTCGCAAAAGAGGCTTAAATCTTATAAGGCTTTCACGCTTAAATTTTTTTTACACAAAAATTATTAATTTAGTTTTAATCTATTTGTAAAAAAGTAGAAATAATTATTTGTTAGACAGTTTTATTAATATTTAGTCTAAATTTGCCATTCAAATAAAAAATATCTGTAATAAAATTAAAAGTAGAAATTAATATGAGTAGTAAAATCATAAAAAATTCAAGAAATACGGAAAATGCACCAATAAGTGATGTATCTACACAGAGTGTAGCTTTTTCTCATTACAACAATATTTCAGCTCAGTTGCCTGTGGATGCTGTAACAGGTAAAATTGTAGCTGGTGGTATTAAAGAGCAGGCCAAGCAGTGCCTGGAAAACATTAAAGCCATTGTAGAAAGCATCGATCATACGATGAACGATGTTGTTCGCATTAATGTATACCTTAAGAATATCATGGATATTAAGCTTGTAAACGAAGTGTATGCTTCATTTTTCCAAAACTATCTTCCAACACGTACGGTGCTTGCTGTTGCTGCTTTACCTTTGGATGATACTTTGGTACAGATGGATGCCGTTATTTCAAACGGTGAGGGTACACAACCACAAGCTCCTTGCGATTTGGTTAAACTTGTAAGAAACACTGAAAATGCTCCAAAATCTTCAGTGTCTACACAAACTGTAGCTTTTTCTCATTACAATCACATTTCAGCTCAATTGCCAGTCGATTCTAAAACAGGTAATATTGTAGTTGGTGGTATAAAAGAGCAGACTGCTCAGTGTCTTAAGAATATCAAGTCTATTATGGAAAGTATCGATGTACCATTTGACGATATTGTTAAAATAAATATCCACGTTCAAAATCTATCGGATATTGAATCTGTAAACGAAGTTTATACAAGATTCTTTCCAGACTCGTCTATCGCCAGAACTGTAGGATATGTTCCTGCACGCTCGGTAATTGTAGCTGAAGCTTTGCCTATGCATGCTTTGGTACAAATTGATGCAACTGTGTCACACGGAGATGGTACACCCCCACAAGCTGTTGAAGACAGACATGGAATTGTGATCAGGTCAAATAATACGGAAAATGCTCCAATAAGCGCTTTATCTGCACAAACTGTAGCTTTTTCTCATTACAACAATATTTCAGCTCAATTACCGGTAGACTCTAAAACGGGTAAACTTGTAGCAGGTGGTGCAAAGGAGCAGACTGAACAGTGCCTAAAAAATATCAAGGCAATTGTGGAAAGCATAAACCATGATATGGACGATGCAGTTAAAATCAATATCCAGGTTAGAAATATCGCTGATATTGATGCAGTAAAAGAAGTTTACACAAGCTTCTTCAAAGGCGATCTTCCTGCAAGAACAGTAATTGGTGTTTCAGCTATCCCTATGGATGCTTTGGTACAAATTGATGCTATTATCTCTAACGCTGAAGGTACAATACCTATGTAATAAGGAGATTACAAAACTCTTATACAACACATTGGTAAGCCTGCGCTAACTCAACACACAGCTCATGGCTTACCAAAGAGTTTGTATTCCTACCCAATTTTACACTACCGTGCAATTAATATTTGCCCCCTAAAACAAATTTGTCGGTGTTTCGTGGATAATATTTACCAACAATGACAAGTAAGGGAATTCTAAACGCCCAACTTATAACACATGTTCAGCGTACATGCGGGGTTTTTGGTGGTTTGATGACGTAGTATTATATTCGTGTTGATCTTTTACCGGTTGATAAATTAATCAGAGTTGAAACCTGCACGATAGCGCAAACATGGGGCCGTTATTGTAAAAAGATTTGTTCAACATGTATTTAATGAATGAAAATAAACGTTATTTCACTTTATAATTTATGGATATGAATCAATTAGAATTATTTAAGAATATTTTGGATAGCTTAAAAAATCAAATTGTTTTTGCCGATACAAATCATATTATTCGGTACATGAATAAGGCTGCAATAGAACAATATAAAGAAGGTATAGAGCTTCTTAATTCATCTTTGCTGGATTGTCATAATCAGAAATCGGTAAAGATAATTTTTGAAATATTTGAAAAAATGAAGAACGGACTGGATGAGGAGTTAATTACTGATAACGAAAAGTATCGGGTTTATATGAGGGCTGTGAGAAATGATAACGATGAATTGATAGGTTATTACGAGCGTTATGAAATAAAAAAGTAAAAGATTGTATTCCGTTCGATTATGAACACTCGTGATATAAAATCGAACATAAACGGGTATTCTAAAATTCATTAAAGCATATATTAGTTGTTTATTATCAGGTTTTTATGTGTTGTTGGTATGGAAATTGTTAATTGTTTCAAGATTTTAAATTAAAATTTTGGAAAATGATTAAGAATTATTTAATAACAGCCTTTCGAAACCTAAAAAGACATACTGTTTTTTCTTTTATAAATATTATAGGACTATCTATTGGTATGGCCTGTAGTATTTTAATCCTGCTTTGGGTTCAGGATGAGTTAAAATTTGACCGCTGGCATGCAAAAAACGAACGAATTGGGCGGGTGTTAGTTCGGGATTTACAAGGAGACGACCCTTTTGAAGTGGGCGTAACTCCTGCTGCATTAGCACCCAACATGCACCATGATTTTCCTGAAATCGAATATATGTGCAGATTTAAAAACTGGGGCAATTGGTTGTTCAAATATGATGATGGAGAATTTATTCAGGGAAGTAGTGGAGCTATTGACACAACAGGCTTTAATGTTTTTGATTTTAAGTTTATACATGGAAATGCTAATGGTGCACTTTCTGATGAACACAGTGTAGTTCTGACCGAAGAACTGGCTAATCGTATTTTTGGCGATGAAGATCCCATGGGCAAGATGCTTGAAGTGAGTGAACGAGGAGTATATAAAGTAACAGGTATTATTGAGAATATCAATCACTCACATTTTGATTTTGATTTTTTATTCCCTTTCCACAATTTGCGACAGGATGGAGAAAATATCGATGAAATGGGGCAGGGATCTTATAATTTTACAACCTATTTTTTATTGAAAAATAAAGATTCTTTTCAAACGGTTAATCAAAAACTGAAACGATACTTAGATAAATTCGATGAAGAAAATAACAGAGAACTGTTTGCTCAAAAGTTAAACGATATTTATTTAAAATCGCATTTTGCTTATGATTTTACCATTCGTGGTGATATGAATAATGTTATTACCTTTTCGGCTATTGCTTTTTTAGTGCTGTTAATTGCTTGTATCAATTTCATGAATCTTACCACGGCCCGGTCGGGTAACAGAGCAAAGGAGATTGGCTTAAGAAAAGTAGTCGGAGCCAAAAGAAGAAATATCATCACCCAATTTTTTAGCGAATCTGTTTTTATGTCTTTGCTGTCTTTTGTAATTGCTATTGTGCTGGTAATTTTACTTATTCCCAAATTTAATGTACTATC
>JAWLEM010000235.1:0-3982 GCA_041686115.1 Bacteroidales bacterium | reverse complement strand
TGATATTATTATTGAAGGTTATATCGATCCGGAAGAAGAATTCATATGGGAAGGCCCATTTGGTGATCATACCGGCTTTTATTCTTTGGCCGACTGGTATCCTAAATTCCATGTAACGTGCATTACACACCGCAAAAATGCTGTATACCCGGCAACCATTGTTGGCGTGCCTCCTATGGAAGATGCATGGATAGGCAAAGCAACTGAGCGTATTTTTTTAACACCCATAAAAATGGCCATCTTACCCGAAGTTATTGATTATGATTTACCATTTGCGGGGGTGGCGCACAATATTGCCATTGTAAAGATTAATAAAACTTATGCAGGACAAGGCCTAAAAGTAATGAATGCACTTTGGGGTGCCGGCCAAATGATGTTTAATAAGATCATGATTGTGATTGACCAACAAGTCGATATTCATCAATATAATCTTTTGAGTAATGTCATTCTCGAAAATGTAAATCCCTTTTCGGATATCCATTTTATGCGTGGCCCTCTCGATGTATTGGATCATTCATCAACAAAAATGGCTTTTGGAAGTAAAATGGGAATCGATGCCACCACAAAATATGATGAAGAGATCAATTCGGAAATCAAAAATGGTAATCAAAATAAAACTTTAAATATCGAGTCCCTAAAAAATAATTTTAATGAAATTTTTGATGCTCATATTTATTGGGCATCCAGGTTTGGAATTTTAATCCTTTCAATTAAAAAGCAAAACAAATTACATATCGAAACTTTAGCCGGCCAATTATTTAACCAGTCTAATTTTAGTCATATCAAATTTTGTGTTTTGGTTGATGATGTAGTAGATGCTTCTGATCTAAACCTTATTACATGGATAGCATCTGGAAATATTGATCCCAAAAGAGATTCTACAATACTTAGCATTAGCGATGAAAGTAATTCGTGTATTTTTATTGATGCAACACGTAAAACAATGCAAAAAGACAATTTTCGGCGAGAATGGCCAAATATTGTAACATCCGAAAACAATACAATTTTAAAAGTTGACCAGAAATGGAAAGATTATAATCTCGGAGACTTTATTCAATCACCATCCTTAAAGTATCAAAAATTACTTTATGGCGGAGGGGCAGTTGCAGATAAGTAAAAACTTTAAAAGCTAATTTAAACTAAATACAAACCTTTGCTTTATACTTAATATATATTAAATTAGCATTATCTAAATGAAGCTCTCGAACTACATATTGACCTCTTTGCTAATCGGGCTTATCCTATTTTTAATTAATAGTGCCCTGCGAGCTCAACCTATAAGTGTAAAGCACTTTACTATCGAAGATGGTTTATCCCAAACAAGCGTGCAATGTTTAATTCAGGATAGTAAAGGATTTTTATGGATTGGTACTCAGGATGGATTAAATAAATATGACGGATATTCTTTTACTCGCTACAAAAATGAACCGTCGGATACCACATCAATTTCAAATAATTACATTCATTGTATTTACGAAGATCGTGATCATAATATCTGGGTTGGAACTAATAATGGGTTAAATAAGTTTGATGCAGAAAAACAGATATTTATACGATATTATAATGATAATTCTAATTCAAATAGTATACCGGAAGATGTAGTTTTTGCCATATACCAGGATAAGAGTAATTATATATGGATAAAAACAGAAAACTTTTTAAGCCGGCTTAATCCTAAAACCAATAATTTTAGGCATTACGAACATTATAATGATGTGTTTAATTTTATTTCTGTTGATGCTAAGTTTTCAATCTTTGAAGATCATAAGAATCAATTGTGGGTAGGAACCAAAGATGGGTTAAATTATTTTGATAGAAAATTAGAAATTTTTAAAAGATACAAACACGACCCCCAAAATAAGCAATCGATTAGTAACGACAGAGTTAAAGTTATATACGAAGATAGTGACCATAATTTATGGATTGGAACTGAAAACGGGCTAAATAAGTTTAACTGGGGCGATGAAAGTTTTACACACTATTTTAATAATCCCGATGAACCCAATAGTTTAAGTAATAATGTTATTAATGATATTTATGAGGATTCGGGAGGGAACTTGTGGATTGCCACAAATGATGGATTTAATAAATTTAACAAAGAGACTGGCCAGTTTACCGTATTTAATGAATTTAAATATGAAAATAGTATCATTCTTACAACAACAATTACATCATTAGTTGAAGATAAAACAGGAATAATCTGGGTTGGGACATTACAGGGACTCATAAAAATTGAAAAGAATAAGAAAAAATTCAATATTTATGCAAAGAATGAAAAGGGAGAACCTTTATTCTCTAATAATTATGTTTCTTCAATTTTACTTGAAAATAATGATAAGGTTTGGGTTGGTACCTGGGGTACCGGCCTGCATTTATTTAACCGGAAAACGTATAATGTTTCTAAATACTATACCGGGAATAGTAATTTACAAAACGACTATGTTCATAGTATATTTAAAGCCGGTAACGACATTTATTGGATTGGAACACAAGATGGAATAAGTATTTTTAATAAAAAAGATAGAACTTTTTCAAGATTTGAAAATGAAGAAATTAACCAGATGTTTAAGAAAAACAGGGTCTATGGTATAATTCAATCGGATTCTGAAGGTTTTTGGGTTGGGACAAAGTATGGGCTGCATAATATAAAAGGTGATACCCTGATTAGCTATCTGGCTGACAATGATAATGAAAATTCAATTAGTTCTAACCTGGTCTACGATATATTAATTGACTCAGATAATAATCTTTGGATTGCAACTGATAATGGGTTAAATAAACTCAATTTGGCATCCAGGGAAATTATAAAATATTTTAAAACAGATTACCTGTGCGAAGATTGTTTAAGTTCCAATGAGATTCTTTGTCTCTATGAAGATACAACGAATAATACTCTTTGGTTGGGTACAGTTTCAGGATTGAATAAAATGGATTTAAGTACCGGTAAATTCACTTCTTTTACTGAAAAAGACGGATTACCCAACAATTTAATTTATTCAATTCTGGCCGACAATAATGGTTATTTATGGATGAGTACTAACCGCGGATTATCAAGGTTTGATCCTGAAACTGAAAACTTTAGTAATTTCGGTATTTCTGATGGATTACAAGATTTTGAATTTAATCATGGCGCCTCTTTTAAAGCAGCATCGGGCGAAATGTTTTTTGGAGGAATTGCCGGATTTAATTCATTTTACCCCGACTCGATTAAAAAGAATGAAATTGCTCCCGAAATTGCCATTACCACTGTTGATGTTCTTGCAGGAGATGTTCTAAAAACAATTCGTATTGGAAAGAATAATCTTATTAGAATCCCTCACAGAAATAATTTAATAACCATAGAATTTACAGCCCTGGATTTTACAAATCCTGATAAAAATAATTATGCCTACAAGCTCGAAGGGGTTGAAGAAGAGTGGATAAATCTTGGGAACAGGCGATATGCCACATTCTCTAATTTATCTCCTGGCAAATACACTTTCCGTGTAAAAGGATCAAATAGTGATTATGTGTGGAATGAAGAAGGGGCAACCTTAAAAATAGAAGTACTAACTCCCCTTTGGGAAACAAAATTGGCTTATGCATTTTATCTTTTATTAATACTGTTATTTATTTTCTGGATTTTTCAGTACAGAACTTCTTCTTTACGCAGGTCGAACCAGGAATTAAAAGAAAAGGAAAAAATTGCTCGGCAGGTAGCCAAGCAAAAAGAAGAACTTACTGTAAAAAATAAGAATATTACCGATAGTATTGTTTACGCAAAAAGAATACAGGAGGCCTTAATGCCCTCGATGAAATTTTTTCAGTCTCTTTTACCATCTACTTTTATTCTGCACAAAGCAAAAGATATAGTTAGCGGCGATTTTTACTGGATAAATATTAAAAATGATAAAATATTTGTCGCTGTTGTTGACTGTACTGGGCATGGTGTCCCCGGTGCGTTTATGTCAATTATTGGGTTTGAACTTTTACGAAACATTAC
>JAWLEM010000234.1:0-3984 GCA_041686115.1 Bacteroidales bacterium | reverse complement strand
ACGACAATGAACAAATCAACCAAATCCTGCCCTATTCCTTGTGCACCCATCGATGCAGAATCACGGGCATAGGTTAAAGGATTAAAAGCGCCAAAATAAGAAACCACAGCTAACGAAACAGCCAATAAAATACTTAAAATTGTAATTGTTTTCATTTCTATTTTTTCCATAACAAAAATTTATTTTAAGTAAACATTTAAAATTAAATTGAATTAACCTATAAAACGAGCACCAGCTATAGCAATTCCAATACCAAGAATAGCTGACATTAAAATAATTGGAATCATTGATTTCTTATCATCTGAATAAACAGAAATCATTACCGGTATGGCTGATAATTCGCCAATAATTAAGCCTTTTAACCATGGATCAATATCCCATTCGACAAATGGTATTATTAAGCCTAAAACTACCCAGTGCATAAAAGCAGATAAAATAGCATTCTTATTTAATTTCATCATAATCATTGGTATGACATCCAATAAGCCAGCTACAATTCCAATAATTAAAGCCATTAAAATATGATTCATAATTTTAGATTTTTATTGATCGTACTAAAATAAATATTTTTATTAAAGAACTGATGTTGTTGACGGATAAATATGATCAGGAGTAGACTCAATGGCATCTTTTAACATATCAGTCAATAGATTTTTATCTTTTGAAAATACACCTTTTAATGCCAGGTTATTAGAAACATGATCCGACCTGTAAATTACATTTTCCAAATCAAGGTTTTTGATAAACAGGAGCAACTCTTCAAAAAGTTCTTTTACTGTTTGTTGCTCATAAAAGCCACCAAAACGACTTTCAAAATGCTTTTGCCCGAATGGCAAACTTAAAGTAAGTGTTGAAAGAAATTTTGGGTTAACAGCATTTATTATTTCGGCTGATTTAAGGGCATGCTGCTTCGAATATTTTCTTCCGCCAAGCCCATTAATGATCATAATAGAAGTATCAATCCCTGCATGGTGTGCTTTTTGAATGCCATCAATAGTTGAACTGAATGTTTCTCCTTTATTAATTAACTTTAACAGATCATCATCTCCTGTTTCAATCCCAATGTATAAAAGCTTTAATCCCAGGTTTTTTAAATCTTGCAGTTCGCTTTCGGATTTATTTAGAATATCTCTGGGTAGTGCATAAGAAGATACCCTTTGTATTTTCCCAAAACGGGCATTTATTTCGTTTAATATAGCAATTAATTTATTGGCTGATAATACAAACGCATTGCCATCGGCAAGAAATATTTTTTTAACTCCTGCATAATTTTTAGCCAAAATTTCAATCTCAGATTTTAATTCATCAATTCCTCGTGTTTTAAATTGCTTTGAAGTATACATTTCACAAAATGCGCACTTGTTCCATGAACAACCCAAAGTAGCTTGTAAAATAGCTGATCGGGCTTCGCCGGGTGGACGAAAAACCGGTTCGTCATATTTTATGGGAGTAAAAAACATTGAAATTTTATTTAATTATAATTACCATTTTTGTATTTTAAACTTTTTTGCTGTTTTATCAATCAAAGTAATAAAATATAATCCAGAAAATGATTAAATAATAAATTAAACCCTATCAAAAAATGAAAAAAATAACAGTTGTAACGCTTATATTAATTAGCATTATTAGTTTCAAAGTATTAGGACAAAGCGATCCTGCCTATTTTGTAACAGAACCTACTTTATCGCCCGATGCCCGAAAGATTGTTTTTGTTTACGAAAACGATTTATGGCAGGTTGATACCGATGGTGGCATTGCTTCAAGGCTAACTGCAATGGACGGGGCAGAATCGAATCCACGGTTCTCTCCCGACGGAAAATGGATCGCATTTTCATCAAAACAAAATGGAAATGCCGATGTATATATTTTACCTGTGGATGGTGGCGAAATTACTCAGCTTACCTATCATGATGCCAATGATTTGGTAGACGGGTGGTCGTGGGATTCTCAAACCATCAATTTTACATCGAACCGGTACAATGTAATTGGATCGTATAAGATTTCTTTAAATGGAGGCACTCCACAACGTCTTTTTGGAGACAATTACTTCAACAATGTACACCACATTGCAGAGCATCCTGATGAAAATACATATTACTTTACCGAATCGTGGGAAAGTTTTATGTTTCCTCATCGAAAAAGATATAAAGGTGCCCACAATCCTGATATAAAATACTATAATTCAGAAACAAACGAATATAAAAAATTAACTGAATACATTGGAAAAGATCTCTGGCCTAGCGTTGATGTTAATGGGAAATTATATTTTGCTTCTGACGAAATAAACTCGGTGTACAATCTTTTTCACCTGGAAAATGATACTAAAAAACAATTAACCGATTTTGCAACTGCAATTATTCATCCACAGGTTAGTGCCAATGGCAAAAAAGTAGTTTTCACCAAAGATTACCAGGTTTTTGTTTATGATATAGAATCAAAAACATCGATAAAACCACAGATTCAGATTTTTAAAAATAAAACCCTGACCATTGAGCAAAATTTTAATGTTAAAGGTAAAATATCAAACTTTGACATATCTCCTGATCAGAAGAAAATAGCATTCGTTTCTCGTGGCAGATTATTTGTTTCGGATATTAAAGGAAAATTTGTAAAAGAAATAAATACCCATGCAAAAGAGCGCGTAAAAGAAGTAAAATGGCTTTCTGATAATGAAACCCTTTTATTTACAAGAACGATTAAAGGTTGGACAAACATTTTTAAGATATCTGCCAAAGAAAATTCAAATGAACAACAATTAACTTTTGAGCAAAAAACCGAGCGTTATATTGAACTTTCACCAGATCGTAAAAAAGCTGTTTATATTAGTGGCACTTCAAATATCAATATCCTTGATTTAAAAACATTAAAAGTTGAAAAAGCTATTGAAGATGAATTTTGGTTTAGAGGCTCGGAACCCAGATTTTCTCCTGATGGAAATTTTATTGTTTACACAGCTTTCAGAAATTTTGAACCAGATGTTTTGATTTATGATATCAATCTGAAAAAAAGCATCAATATAACCAATAACGGGGTACCTGAAAACTCGCCTGTTTGGTCGCCTGATGGAAAATATTTATATATCAGTGCCGAAAAATTTTTTCCGGGGTTTCCAAGGGGAAAAGGAACCAATAAATTATACAGAATTCCTTTGTATCGGTTTGCCGAAGATTTTAAATCCACAGAATATGAAAACCTTTTTGAGAAGGAAAGCAAAAAGGACACTACAATTGACATTAAACTGGAATTAGAAAACATTGAAAAACGTTGGGAAGAAGTTATTAATGTGAGTGGAGAACATCACAGCCCATATATTTTTAAAGAAAAGGATAAGGAAATTTTATTCTTTAACTCCTATACTGATGATAGAAAATCATCATTTAACTTATTGGAGATAAAGCCTTTCGAAAAAAATGAGTCGAAAACAATTTCGGATAATTCGTTTAGCATGATTACAAAATCGAAGGATAAATATTATGCCCTTGTTAAGGGTGATATTCATGAAGTAAATGTTAAAGGAAGTAAATTGGATAAAATTTCGATCGATTATTCATTTAATAAAAATCTGAATGATGAGTTTGAGCAAATGTTTTATGAAAACTGGGCGGCGCTGGCAGAAAACTTTTATGACCCAAATTACCACGGTATAGACTGGGAAAAAACAAAAAACCACTATGAGCAATTTCTTCCTTACATAAGAAATCGTGAGAATTTACGCCAGCTGCAAATTGATATGTTGGGCGAATTAAATGCTTCTCATCTTGATTTTAGAACACAAGGTGATGAACAGAAGACTTTTTATAGTGTGAAAAGCAATGAAACAGGAATTATTTTCGATGATAAAAACCCTTACAAAGTAAAAGATTTTGTGGCTAAATCGCCTGTAGATATCCTAGATAATCCGATTAAACCAGGCGATGAACTGGTTGCTATAAATAACATAAAAACAGGCCATTCTAAAAACAGAAACTCATATTTCACTAACAC
>JAWLEM010000233.1:0-3989 GCA_041686115.1 Bacteroidales bacterium | reverse complement strand
TATTTTGATTAAAGGGAGTGACTATAAGGCCGAAGATATTGTAGGCTATGATATTGTTAAGAAAAAGGGTGGTGAAATTAAAACGATTGATTTTATTCCTGGATATTCAACAACATCTATTATTGAGAAACTGAAGAAATAAAATGTATTATGGCCAAAATAAAGTCGGTTTATGTTTGTCAAAGCTGTGGAGTTGAATCTTCTAAATGGGTTGGCAGGTGCCCTTCGTGTGGTGAGTGGAATACTTTTGTTGAGCAGGTAATCTCTAAAACAACGAATCAGAAATCTTCAACTTTTAGCGAATTTTCCGATAAACAAAAACCACTGAAGTTATCAGAGATTAAATCCAAAAGGGAGGGCAGGATATCTTCAAATATTAATGAACTGGATCGGATTCTTGGAGGTGGTATTGTACCCGGATCGGTAATTTTAATAGGTGGCGAGCCCGGAATTGGGAAATCCACACTTTCACTCCAGATGGCACTAAAGCTTAATCATTTAAAATCGTTATATATTTCTGGCGAAGAAAGCCCGCAACAAATAAAAATGCGTGCCGACAGGTTAAAGCTTGAAAACGACCAGTGTTTTATCCTTAGTGAAACATCTTTAGAAAAAATTTTTAACCATATTGTAAATATCAATCCTGATATTGTTATTGTTGATTCTATTCAAACTTTATTTTCCGAAAACCTTGAATCTACACCGGGAACAGTTTCTCAGATTAGAGAAACAGCTGCACGGTTGCTTAAATTTGCTAAAGAAACCAGTACCCCTGTATTTTTAATAGGGCATATTACAAAGGAGGGAAATTTAGCCGGCCCCAAGGTATTAGAACATATTGTTGATACTGTTTTGCAATTCGAAGGCGAACATCATCACATGTATCGAATTCTGCGCACTACTAAAAACCGTTTTGGCTCCACTGCCGAGTTGGGAATTTTTGAAATGGGTACTTTGGGACTCAGGGAAGTGCATAACCCTTCCGAGATTTTAATTACCCAAACAGACGAAGAACTGAGCGGAACATCAGTTGCATCTACAATAAACGGAGCCCGCCCGCTATTGATCGAAATTCAGGCATTGGTTAGCTCTGCTGCTTATGGCACTCCACAACGGTCTTCTACAGGTTTCGATATTAGAAGACTCGGAATGTTGCTGGCAGTCTTGGAAAAACGTGCCGGTTTCCGGTTAGGACAGAAGGATGTTTTTTTAAATATTGCCGGTGGAATAAAAGTAGATGACCCTGCTACTGATTTGTCTGTTATTGCATCGGTTCTTTCGTCAAACCTGGATTTAAAAATCGATAAAACATTTTGTTTTGCAGGCGAAGTTGGCTTAACAGGTGAAATAAGACCGGTAAACAGAATAGAACAACGTATAGCTGAAGCCGATAAATTAGGATTTAAAAAAATATATATTTCCAGGTTCAACTCTAAAGGGATCGATGCTTCTAAATATAAAATTGAAATTAAAAAGGTAGGAAAAGTCGAAGAATTATTCAGGTCTCTTTTTAAAAACAATTAAAAATTCGTGAAATTACTCGAAGTAAATAATCTTTCAATATCTTTTGATCAAAACACGGTAAACTCCAAAGTTGTTGATAGTGTATCGTTTATTTTAAATAAAGGCGAAACGTTGGGCATTGTTGGCGAATCCGGATCAGGAAAATCTTTAACAGCAATGGCCCTTTTAAATTTATTGCCGGCTAATGCTATGGTTACGGGGGATATATTTTTTTATAATCCAAACCAGTCGATTAATCTTTTAAAATTACCAGGTAATGACTGGTTAAAATTCAGGGGCAAAAGCATTTCCATGATTTTTCAAGAGCCCATGACATCTTTAAATCCTACCATGAAATGCGGACAACAGGTGTCAGAAATTTTATTCATTCATACAAAACTATCTTCAAAGAATCGATATCAAGCTGTTCTGGATTTGTTTAACGAAGTTAAGCTTCCTGATCCCAAAAGGATATATAATAGTTATCCACATGAAATATCAGGCGGACAAAAACAAAGGGTAATGATTGCTATGGCTATTGCACTTAAACCCTCCATTTTAATTGCCGACGAACCAACTACAGCACTTGATGTAACCGTACAAAAAGCAATCATTGAATTATTAAAGAATATACAGGAAAAATATAAGATTAGTATTATTTTTATTTCGCATGATCTTGGGGTTATTTCTCAAATCGCTGATAATGTTTTAGTGATGTACGAGGGAAAGATCGCTGAATATGGATCAGTTAGAACCATTTTAAACAATCCGAAAAACGCTTATACACAAGGGTTGATAAAGTGCAGGCCCGATTTGAATTTTAAGGGTAAACGGCTTCCAGTACTGTCTGATTTTATTCAGAATCAAAAGAAACCGGTTAGTAAAACAGATCAACAAGAGCAGAATGCTATTTTTAAAGATGAAAAAATAATTTTATCTGTAAATCAGTTAAATAAAAACTTTTTATCTAAAGCTAATTTTTTTGGTAAATCAAAAGATGCATTAAAAGCAGTTCAAAATATTAGTTTTAATGTTTATAAAGGAGAGACCCTCGGGCTTGTTGGTGAGTCTGGTTGCGGTAAAACTACACTGGGAAGGATTATAGCACAATTAATTGATTTTAACTCGGGCCAGATTGAATACAAAGAAAAAGCATTAAACAATTTATCAAAAAAAGAATTATCCGAATTCAGAAAAAGTGTTCAGATTATTTTCCAGGATCCTTATTCTTCTTTAAATCCAAAAATTACTGTAGGAGATGCAATTAGAGAACCATTGGAAGTTTATAAGCTTTATAAAACATCGGCTGAAAGAAAGCAAAGAGTATTTGAGCTACTAGACCAGGTGAAGTTAGATCATGATACCTATTATAAATATCCACATGAGTTCTCCGGAGGCCAGAGACAAAGGATTGTTATTGCAAGGGCATTGGCTTTAAATCCGGAATTTTTAATTTGCGACGAATCCGTTTCAGCACTTGATGTTTCTGTACAAGCAGAAATATTAAATCTTTTAAACGATTTAAAACGCGATTATCAATTAACTTATATCTTCATTTCTCATGATTTATCTGTAGTAAAATACATGTCGGACAGAATTATGGTTATGAGGGATGGAGCTTTAGTAGAAATAAATAAAGCAGGTGAAATTTACCAGTCACCTGCTTCTGATTATACCAAAAAACTAATTGATTCGATTCCTCGTATTAGTTTTTAAAAGAATTCATTATCAAATTCAGTTTTGGGGTCCTTGTCGCTGTCATCATCACAATCAATTTTAATAGAAAACCCGGAAGGTTTTTCGAATTTATCTTCGTTAGTAACAGATACAATGGTAGAATCATTATAAACTTTCTGCATATAAAGGCCGAATACAGGTAAAGCCATATTGTGCCCACCACCCATTCCAATACCTTTGAAACGGATACTACGGTCTTCGCCGCCAACCCATACCCCTGAAACCAGGTTTGGTGTTATGCCCATAAACCATCCATCTGAGTGATTCTGCGTTGTGCCGGTTTTCCCGCCAATCTCGTTATGCAATTCGTATTTCCATTTAATTCTTCCTGCAGTTCCTTCTTTCACAACGGCCTGAAGTAAGTTTGCCATTAAATATGCAGTTTGGTCGCTAATGGCTTCGTTTTTGGTTGATGTAAATTTTGCCAGTTCATTGCCATTACTATCTTCTATTCTTGTTATGTAAACCGGCTCGGAATGCACGCCTTTATTTGAGAAGGTGGAGTAAGCTCCGGTCATTTCTTCTAATGATATATCTGATGTACCCAGGAATATTGATGGTACAGGATCAACATAGCTTTCAATACCCATTTTTCTCATCACATCAATGACCGACTCCGGGTTAAATTGTTTAATTAACCATGCCGAAATATAATTGACCGAATTTGCCAAACCCCATTTAAGTGTTACCATTTTGCCATCATAGTCTGAAGGCCCTGAGTTTTTGGGTGTCCACGTAGAGTCATTAAC
>JAWLEM010000232.1:0-4010 GCA_041686115.1 Bacteroidales bacterium | reverse complement strand
TTTATGGGGTAAAAGCATAGCTGTCCGAAAACGAACGGCAAAAAGTTTGGTATAGAGCTTGTATTTCTATCAAATAACTTTTAGCTTTATCTGCTGAACAGAAATACTCAAAATTGTAATGTACTCACAAAACCACCTATCGTTCCAAGAGACCAAGGATGAAATGGCTGCTAAGCTGTTTGCCCTTGACCAGAAGCGACGCAAGGGTATAATTACAATCAATGAGGTGGGTGACTACTTCCCTGTAGGAGTACTGATTAACAGCAATAAGGGAGAAAATTTGTATATGAATAATGCTTCGGAGCAGACCCTGGGATACGCTGCTGAGGAGACCCGGGAGATGGGAACTGAATACTGGAAAACTATATATTATAATGAGAAGGAAGCTCTGCAGGTTATTAAACAGATTGAACTTTTTTTTAAACGCCAGGATAATGGAGAAGTGCTGGCTCAGTTTCAAAGACTAAGACCAAAGCACCAGAAAGGGTACGAATGGGTTTATATTGCCTCCAAACTTATTTGCGATAAGCCAAATGAACCTGCTGATAATAGATTGTTAATAGCAACACCCGTAAAACTTATGGGGCAGGTGAACCAAAAGATACACCGCGTGCTTGAGGAGAATCTGTATATGAAGAAGAATTTTAACCGCTTTGCTGCTCTTACCAAACGGGAGAAAGAGATTCTCTCCCTTGTAGCCACTGGGAAGGAAAGCAAATGCATTGCCGAAGAGCTCTACATATCACGCCACACAGTAGAACAGCACCGTAAAAACATCACCAAAAAGGTTGAGCATCGGAATTTTGCTGAGCTTATACGATTCGCTATTGCTTTTGATTTGGTGTGAAAAATGAAAACTCAATTAGGTGTGTATACACATTAAATCTATTATCAAAAATTTAATCCAATAGTTCAATCCTTAAACATCCATTCTTCTCTAAAATATCCATTATTTCAATAGGTAAATTATCCTGACCTTCATTTGTTTGTTCCCAACTATTCATAATTTCCAAGCACTCTTTTTGCTTACTCTCATTCATTTTAACAGGATAAGCCCTGACTTCTTTTGCAGCAATATCCTGCTTATTAAAATCCCACTTATAATACTGCCCAAGATGGTTAATGAGTTCTACTTGCTCGGTTGCTCTTTGTTGCCTTTTCTTTGAGCAATCGGAATAGAAGTAGTACTGTTCAAGAATTTGTTTTAGCTCATACCATTTATCATCAATTTGGTCTATAATTTTTTCGCAATCATTCTTCTCACCGTAATATTCAATTTTTTTCTGACCCTTTTTTACAATAATCGGCAGCCTGTTATTGAAAAAGTAGGTATCGCTATTTTTTAGTGTGATTTTATGTATTCCGCCTTCACAATGCTCAAGTTTTATCTTTTTTATGTCAGCAGGAAAATTATACTCGTAAAAAACATCTCTGGTAGTAAACTCATCATAAGAAGATGGAGGGAAAAAGACTGTTCTGCCTACTAAAATAATTGGCAAACCACAGGGCGTAATTCTAAGTTCATCGATATTTTTAAAGAGCATATCTCGGGTTTTAATATTAATAATGCAGAGCGTATCGTTAATGGAAACACCCGCCATTACCGGGGTGCCCCAGCTGGAAGCAATGCCTGAAACTTTTGCATAGCAATCGTAATCCTCATTCTCATTAGGATTTACTACTCCAAACTCTTTTAATCGCTCTTGGCTTGCACATTCTAAAAGTTGATTATTGAAGGATATGGTTTTTAATGATTTAAGCTTACCCACCCATTTAGGAATATGCGTAATAAAAATATCACCCAGCGTAATCGTTTCAATGTTATTGTAATTCTTTATCTCATCGGGAAGCTGATGCCCAAAATATTTGAAATGTTGAGAAAGATCAAGATGATATACATTCATTGCTTCCTCTTTACTAGTAATTAGTTCTGTGTAAACAGAGTCCTGTTGTGAAAAAGCTACAAAATGAATAAAAGTAAAAAATATTACGATGAGGTTGATCTTTTTCATTATTTTATCCTTAATTAAGCTATTCAATTTCTTGGTCATTTTATTTCAATAAATAGATGAGAGGTTTAGTCTTTATTCAAGATATAGTTTATAATCGTAATTATCCCTACTTACCCCTTCCCTTGAATAGAACCAGTTTTCAATTTTTTGTTTTTCTTCTTCAGAAAGATTATTTGATGATAATTTTAATTTTTGAATGTTCTCAAGCTGTACGATGATATCAGCTATTCCTGACAATTGATTGTTGCTCAAATCAAGATCATAGAGTTTTTCCAGTTTCCCGAAATTAACAGGAAGGGATTCTAAATTATTAGAGGAAACATCCATTACTTCAATATTTTTCATGTTTTCTAATGAGCCAGGCAAGCATTTTAAGGCATTATTCGATAGATCTAGCCTGTTGAGTTTTTTCAGGTAACCAAAAGACATTGGTAAAAAAAGCAGTTTATTATTGGAAAGATCAAGCGTTTTGAGGTTTTTCAGTTCACCAAATGATATAGCTATAGAATCAAGGTTATTGTGAGAAATATCAAATACTTCAAGTTTTTCTAAACCGCTATAGCCTTCTGGCATAGATGAAATATTATTCCCCCTTATTTGGAGTGTTGTAAGGCGGTTCAATTTTTTGATTTCTTCAGGAAAAATATTTAAATTATTATAATCAAGATTCAGCAATCGCAAACTATTCATCTTGTAGAAATCAGGAGGCAGATTAGAGATTGAATTACCTGCCAGGTTTAATTCAATAAGATTTCTCATTGATCCTATTTTGGGAACAGATTTTAATTCATAATTGCCAATATGTAAAAATCTGGTATTTTTAAATATAAACCCTAAATCGTTTGGCAGTTTTTGCCTGTGTTTTTCTTTGTATGCCACAAGGTTCAGAAAAATAACATCTTTAGGGGTTTTTAAGGCTTTTTTTATGGAATAATAAGTTTGACTGTTTGGCTTATTTAAAGCACACATAGCAACTCTGAAGCCTTTATGCTTATTATCACCCATTTTGATGAATTGTGTGTTGGGATAATCCTTGTCAATGAATAAAGGCATTCCAATTCTATTATCCTTAAAAACAAGGTAGGGCATACTTCCCATGCTATCTTTTTTTATTAATTCTAAATTTATTTTTTCTATCAAGGGTTCGCTGTTGTAACCTTTTGATATCCATTCATTCGCATTTCCATTTAAATTGTTAAATATTTGATGTTTGTTATCGTTACAAACAGGTGCCAAATCATACGGATTACTTTCCGGTGTTATATCATCAAGGTAGAATTGGAATCTACTACCTTCCCAATTAGGATCTATTTCTATGTACCAGTGATAAAACAGATCAAGAAAGTACTTTTTCCCGTAAGGTTTTTTACGCTTTGTTTTTGAATATTTCAGTTGATCTTCTTGATTTTGATCAAGTTGCTTAATAAATTCAATTTCTTCTTGGGAAGGCAGGCGAAAAGTTGGCACCATTAATTTATCAGGCCAATAGGCAATTCTACCTTGCAAATTGGCAGAAGGTAAACCATTTTTTATTATCCCATTAAATTGTCCAGCTAAATAGGCTTCTGTTTCGAAATGTTCTTCATTCATCTCGTTTGGAACCTCCAGAAATAATTCTTCGTCTATTAAAAGAAATTCATTGAACCTGTCGGTGAGCCACTTGCAATAATTTAAAGCCTGGCCTTTTGATACTCCTAGAACAGGGTAATTTTTATAAGCGGGATTAAAAAGGTAATTTGAATATAAAGTAGTATCAGGTAAAGCCTGTTCATAAACTTCCGGGTAATCAAAAACATGTTTCAACCATGCCAGGTAAGTGACATAGTCCTTGTTACGCACTTCGTACCGGCTTATATAAAAAGGTGCGGTATTTTCGTCTCCTGGCACGTAGGCCATGTCCGGGGCGTGCTTTAGAATTTTCTCGTGAATATTTTCTTGTCCATTAAGGGTTAAAACAATTAATGCAAAAATAAGAGTTACAAGTGCTTTTTTCATGAT
>JAWLEM010000231.1:0-4020 GCA_041686115.1 Bacteroidales bacterium | reverse complement strand
TCTTTTAAAACATAATCAAGTTCCTGTTTATAGCTATATTTTGTATAAGGCACTTTCACATCATCACTAATATCAGCAAGCTTTTTACCATGCATATCAAAACTGGTAGCATAAACTTTATCTGCTATTTCTTTAAATACCGGGCCAGCAACAAGGTTTCCGTAATAAATATTTCTCGATGGAGAATTAACGACTACAATACATGAATATTTAGGGTTGTCGGCCGGAAAATATCCAACAAAAGAAGCCTGGTGACTTAGTTTCGATTTATCTGTATATCCTGATTCTATATTAGCAATTTGTGCGGTACCTGTTTTTCCGGCAATTTTGTAATTATTATTTTTAATATTATTGGCTGTTCCATTTTCAACTACTCCTTCGAGCATTACCTTAACTTTCCGCAAAGTAGCTTTTGAACAAACTGACGGGTTAATAATTTCTGTTTCAACTTTTTTTACCTGATTGCCATGATAATTTAATGCTTTAACAAATTTAGGCTTTACCATTTTCCCATTATTGGCTATGGCATTATAAAAGGTAAGCATTTGTAAAGGTGTTAATCTTACTTCGTAACCAATAGACATCATGGGTAAAGAAACTCCAGACCAGTATTTATCTCCCGGATATTTTATTTCCGGAACTCCTTCTCCTTTAATATCAAGGCCAAGCTTATTGTTAAGGTTCATCCGGTAAAGCCTGTTAATAAACTTATCTTCTCTCCCGGTATAATTATCAGTAATAATTTTCGAAATGCCAACATTGGATGAAATTTCGAATACTTCTTTAACAGTAATTTTACCATACCCACCAATCCTGGAGTCGGTTAATTTTTTATCATAGTATTGAATTTCACCTTCGCCTGTATCGATCGTATCATTTAAATCAACATATCCATCTTCTAATGCTGCAATAATTGATGCCAGTTTAAAAGTAGATCCCGGTTCGGTACTTTCGCCAATAGCATAATTATAAGTTTCTTTATATTGCCCGTTGCTATTCCGTTTTAAATTGGCAATCGCTTTTATCTCACCTGTTGTAACTTCCATTAAAACAGCCGTACCGTGGTGTGCATCATGCTTTAATAATTGCCTGAGAAGGGCGCTCTCTGCCACATCCTGAATATTAACATCAATGGTAGTCACAATATCCATCCCGTCTTTAGGCTCTACTTCGTTACCATCATTTACCGGCATCCAGACATTTCCCTGTAACCGCTGCATTAGCCGAACACCTTCAACACCCTTTAGTTCATTGTCATAAGCGCCTTCAATGCCAACAATATTCCCGCCTATACCTTTTGTAGTATATCCAATTGTACGGGAAGCAAGATTTACATGAGGCTGAATTCTAATATTTGTTTGCAAAGCAATAAAACCACCTTTATATCTTCCCAGCCGAAAAATTGGAAATGTCTCCAGCTCCTTAAGCTGATTGTAGTTTACCCTGCGTTTAATCAAATGAAACCGTTCTCCATTTTTGCGAGCAGCAATCAATTCATTTTTATAGGCAATTGCGGATTTATCTTTAAAAAGTTGTGACAGCCTTATAGAAAGTGAATCGATGTTTTTTGAAAATGTGCGCTCGTCCATCCCGGTACTTCGCGTATCCATTCTTATTTCGTAATAGGGTACTGAGCTGGCAAGCAATCTTCCATCAGAAGCTAAAATATCACCACGGTTCGATTCAATGGTAATATCTTTTAAGGTTAGCTTTTGTGCTTTCTCTTTCCATGTATTACCTTCAATAAGCTGTAAATAAAGAATTTTGCCAACAATAAGTATAGCAAAAGCAAGTATAAATATATATACTACACCAACTCTCCATACTATTTCTTTTTTTAAAGGCATATTTCTATTTACTCTTTAATTACAATTTTTTGCGGTGGTTCCACCGATTCTTCCAGTTCAAGGCCACGTGTTTTAACCCTTTTTACTACTTCAGACTGTTTGCTGATAAACATTAATTCAGAAGAAATAGTTATGGCTTCTGCTCTTAACTCGTTTATCTCTTTTTGTAATTCTACATTTCTGCGAACTACTTTTTCGGCATGGTACCTGTTACCGATATATATAAATGCCATGAAAACAAGAAATACGATAAACGGTAATTGCCTAACGATAAAATCATTGGCAATTAGCGAGCCATCGAGAAAATCTTTTACGGAGCCAAACTTATGTTCTTTACGCTCTTGTTTCTCGTCAATAAACTCAACATGTTTATCATCATCTTTTATCATAATCTTTCTGCTATTCTTAGTTTTGCACTTCTTGCTCTGTTATTTTCTACAATCTCCTTTTCGTCTGGAGTTATAACTTTCCTGTTTATTGCTTTAAAAGGCACGTCAATTCTTCCATAAAAATCTTTTTCCGCTTCGCCTTCAAACTTTCCGTTTTTAATAAAATTTTTTACTAACCGGTCTTCAAGCGAGTGATAGGTTATCACAACGAGCCTGCCTCCGGGTATAATAACATCGGCTGTTTGCAACAGCATCTCTTTCAAAAAGTCCATTTCGCGGTTTACTTCAATTCGTAATGCCTGAAAAATTTTAGCCAGAAACTTATGTTCTGCATGTTTTGGAATAAAAGGCATCAACAAATCGGTAAATTCTTTAATGGTATTGATTTGGTTATTAACTCTATGGTTGACAATAACTTTTGCCAGTTTGCGACTGCTTTTTAATTCTCCATATTCCCAGAATATTTTGGCAAGTTCCTGCTCCGGGTATTGATTAACAATATCTTTTGCCGATACTTTAGCGCTACGGTTCATTCTCATATCCAGGCCGCCATCGTACCTAAACGAAAAACCTCTTTCGGGTTGGTCGAAATGATGAGATGAAACGCCCAGGTCGGCTAAAATTCCGTCAACCTTTTCAATTCCATGGTATTTCAAGAAATTTTTTAAAAACCTGAAATTATGATTCACAAAAATAAACCGGTCATCATCTATCAGATTTTGCAGTGCATCATCATCCTGGTCGAATGCAACCAGTTTCCCATTGTTCAATTTTTTTAAGATCTCGTGCGAATGGCCTCCGCCCCCAAAAGTAACATCAACATAAATCCCCTGTGGCTTGATTTGCAAACCGTCAACACTCTCGTTAAGCAATACTGGCGTATGATAACCCATATTTTAATCATTTTCCGGATTTAAATTTCCCCCCATTATTTTTTCAGCCAAAGCTGCAAAGTCATCGTGCCCTTCTTCAGCTGCCTCATACAGTTCTTTCGACCAAATTTCAATTTTGCCATACTGGCCGGCTAAAATTGCTTCTTTAGAGATTTCTGCAAGTTCGAGTAATCGTTTGGGAATCAACAATCGATTATTACTATCGAGTACAATCTCTGCCGAGCCCCGGTAAAAATTTCTTAAAAATTTATTATGTTCCTTATTATAAGGATTAATTTTGCTTCTGATGATCGAATTTTGCCTTTCCCATTCTTCGATAGGATACAAAACCAGGCATTGTTCAAAAATGTCTTTTTTGACAACAAAGCGGTTCTGTGAAGCAGAATCCATCTGCTTCTTTAGCGATGACGGGAAAGTAACCCTGCCCTTTTCATCTACTCTGCAATTATAGTCGCCAATAAACGTTGTCATAAAATAAACCTTAATTAACTTGTAAAAATATACAAAAATTTACCACAATATACCACTTTCTCCCATTTTTTACCACTTTGTTGATAACTTTTCTTAAGTTGTTAAAAATCAAGCATCCGGAATTTTCTGCTAATAAATAATTAAAGCGCTGATGTATAGCTGCTTATCCTTTTGTGTAAATTTTGAATCAATGAGTAATTTTTACCCTCGCTTTTGAAAGAATTCAACGAAGTAAACCATTCCAAAAATTCAATTACTTTTTGTATTTTTGTTCGCAAATTAACGAATAACAAAATGGAGCAAATAGAAATTTTTACAGAACAACAAAAAAAGCTGGCACGCTTTGCAAAGGCTATGTCTCATCCGGTAAGGATATATATATTAGAGCATCTGGGAAAACAATCGTGTTGTTACAGTGGT
>JAWLEM010000230.1:0-4030 GCA_041686115.1 Bacteroidales bacterium | reverse complement strand
GGCAAAAGAGCATCTATAATAGATACCACCTCATTATATCTTTCCAATTGAAACAATAATTCAGCCTTAAATAAATAATACTCGGTATGATAAGGTTCCTTTCTAATAACTTTTTTAATATCAGCTAAAGCATTCTGATAATCGTTTTTCTTTGCCAGCAATTGAGCTCTTTGAAAATAATATTTTGCCGGAACTTTGGTAATTTCCAATGCACGATTGATATCGTCAAGCGCTTTATTCAAATCATTCATTTCAGAACTAATCACACTATGCAGATAATATGCCTTATGATAATTACTATTTCGTAAAATAACTTCCTGTGCCAAAAAAAGTGCATCGGTATATTTTTTATGATGAATTAACTGCTCCACTTTATAAAGTTGCTTTTCTTCCGAAATGTAAATTCCGGATTTTAAAATACTATCCAGAAATTCGGTATTTACAAGTTTTTCGTAATTCTTATCGGTTAACAGTTCAAATAATGACAATTTACTCGATGAGTTTAAATTCCTTATTAACGCAGCTTTGGCTGATTGGTAATCATCAATCTTTAAATATATTTTCGTTTGATAAGTTGCGCTTATATTTGGCTTTATTTTTTCAATCTGATGACATGTTTTTAAAGACTTTTGATATTGTTGAAGCTGATATGTCGCTTCAATTTGTGCCAGGTAAAAATCAATATTTTGACGGTTATGATTCAATCTTTCTAAAGTATCGAGAGCTGCACGATAATTGCCTTTTTGTAATTGCACAAAAGGATATAACTCAGAAGTTTTTATCTGCTGTGCTATAGTAAGATTAACAATAAAAAGAAAGATTGAAGCTAAAAATAACCTGTGCATACTATTCGTAAATTATGGTTTCGGAACCTCCTTCGGCATAAACATGAATAAATCCAACCACATTACGGACTTCTAATCCGGTAATCCGTGGTTCCCAGACATCACAAATATAATAATAAACACCGGTTGAAACTTTTTTGCTGGAGTTTTTAACACTTCCATCCCAATTAATCAGGGGATCCCTGGTTTCGTATATCAACTCTCCCCAGCGATTAAAAATTCGCATATGTACTTTTTTTACATAATCGAGCGGATTTTTGGCTATATAAACATCATTTATTCCATCGTTATTGGGCGTAAAAACGTTCGGTAATTCGTAATAAGCACAATCGTCAACACACCGAACATAAGATAAATCGCTCTCATTATAAAAAGAATCAACAGCAGATACCGCATAGCACCCTCCCATCGATTCTTCGGGATAATGTTCGTAAAAGGTATTGTCAGCACCCGATATTCTGTCAATGGAGTCGAGAGGGGCATCATATTCATTGGTAAAATAAATTTTATAGCCAATTACATCATCAGCACAGGTAAGATTGGGATTATTCCACGTTAACACATTTTTCAAACTATCGCACGATGACCTAACATTTAACGTTGGCGGGCATGGCCGTTGATAATCCTCAGGAATGGCACAATTTTTATGCGAATAATTCTCTGTATAATATTCATTGGTATCAATTTTATAATACCCGATACTTTTTACCATATAACAATATTGCGTACCATTGGCAAGCTTACGATCAGTGTATGATCTGCTGGATGTAAAATCTATAGAATCATAATTCATTGTAGCATTATTTAACCGGTAAATAATGTACTCATTATCGAGCCAGGGAGTATTTTTTTCAATGTTAATTGTGACCGCATTATCGAAAGGTTCCAGATTTAGAAATATTGTTGAAGCCAGCTGCGGATTCCCAATCTTAAAACGATTTCCGGGTGTATCATTATAAAGGGCTATTTCGTAAGAATATTGTGTTTCGGTTGTATTCAACCCTGAATCATAAAATGTTGTATCATCGAGTCCTGAAATTGAATCAATTCTTTTTAATCTCATGCCAAAAGCCTCATCAGAACGATAAATGATATATTTAAACGGACCATCGGCACCGGCTACAGTATCGAGTCTTTCAGGTTTTGCCCATCGCACCATGATCTCACCATCATTTTCATCAGTTTCAAGTACACTAACATTGGTAATTACCGGGAAACCCGGTGCTATGGTTCCACATGCTTCTTCTGAAGGATAGCTTTGAGCACCATCAGCAAATTCGGCTACAATACGGTAACAATAATTAAATCCCTGTACCAGGCCTTCACCATTATTATTGTCAATATATGAGGTATCAGTTGTTTCGCCGGCTAGTTCATAACCTGTTTCTTCCGGCAGCCCTGTAATGCAACTATCGGGAACATAATCAAGAGAATCTACACGCCTGTAAATTAAATATTTCACAGGGTTGCAGCCTCCGTTTTTCCAATTTAATCGCATAAAAGCATTTCCCGGTTCAATAGATAAATCAGTTGGAGCAGGCCCAATTACTTTTACAAAAAAATGATCCACATCAATCAGGTTTATATCCGGATGTGCATCTTTAGCTGTTATCAGAATCATATATTCACTCTTGCGAATATGATTGCAATCAGTTGCCCAGGTAAATTTAGAAACTACTTCGCCCGGTTTACTCGATATCTCTTCTAATACTGCCGGACTGGTTTCGAAAATAAAAGGGCCGCCTGTAGCCGAGTGTTCAATTTCATTCATATCCATATCTGTACTTCGGATCAATGCTTCGAGCGTATCGCCAGCTAACACACACCAATCTCTAAAATCATCGTTTTCGGGAGGATGATTATCGGTAGCAAAAACATCAATCTGCATATCGCGAACCATCGAGCTAATTTTTACTCCATGCCTCCATTCATCAATTTTTATTGCCAAATTAAATTTACCGGTATCTGGAGGTGTATCCCAAACCAAATCACCGGTTATTTCATCAATTCCTATAGAGGTTGTGGCAGGAGGCAATGTATATCCACTTATTGGCTTACCATCTTCTCCGGTACACTCGGTTAACGAATAAGCGAGGCTATCGCCTTCTTTATCGTAAGCACCCGGGTTATGCACGAAAACACGATATTGGGCAGCTTGATTTATGGGTGGATTTAACAAAACAGGTGTGCTATTGGGGCCAAACTCAGGATTTACATAGATGGTCGTTTTAACTGAAAAAACAGTGTTTACTGAATTGGGGATATTATCCACGCCATAATTTCTGTTGGGATCCTGCACTAAAACCTCATAAATTCCAGGTCCCGGGAAAGTGTGCCTGGCAATATACCGGTTACGCTGATAGTAATCGGGTAATTCAACCAAATCGTGCCTGGGAACCATAGAATAGGTTCCGTCGCCCCAATCTACTTCAAGCTCCTCCCTGTCGACATTACTTAATGTATAAGTATATGTGGTTACCGTAATTTCAAAAGTTAATTCAGAAATTTGGGTGTAACTTATCTCTCCGGCCCTGTTATGGGTTGCATTAATTTTATTATTTATGAATAAAACAAGCAGTAAAAACAGATAGAATTTATAAAGCTTCATTTTAATGGAATTAATAATTCTTTTTTTCTGATATCAAACTGGTAACCATCTTCAAAATCGCCGGATTTAAAAATCAATAAATTTTTCTGGTCAAGAAATAAATCCAGCAAAACTGTATTTTTAACAAGCAACTCGCCAGATAAGTTGCCGTTTAAAGGAATGTCAAAATAAAACCATGTATACTCATCGACAGTTTCTATCCCAACATTTTTAAGCTCAAAATTCTGGTTCTCCGATTTAATTTTAAAATGATGATTAAAGTATTGGTCAATCTTATCCTGAAACTGCGAATAATTACCCTTTTCACCAAACCTTATATTTTCTTCATATAAATGAACAAATAATAATCGAAAATCTTTGGTAAAAACCTTAAACGATACATTCATTTTTTCTTCATCGGGCAGGTATTCAAGGTTTGTAAATGATACATGTACCGGATGCATCATTAAACTCATATATAAAACCAGTTTTATCACTACAATCATAAGCTAAAATTACAAATAATTTAATTGTTAGATAAGAGATATGAACATATTTTGTAACTTTACTTTGTCTCAATCATTAACAGCCATGAAAA
>JAWLEM010000229.1:0-4033 GCA_041686115.1 Bacteroidales bacterium | reverse complement strand
TTAATCATAGGTACAAAAGCAAAATATCCGTGATTTGATTCTTTAAACTCATCTTCTCCGGTTCTGTCAATAGCCATCATAACCTGTCCGCCACCACCTCCGACCGGCACTACCATTCTTCCACCAATTTTCAATTGACTTAGCAATCCTTCAGGTATTTCAGGGGCTCCGGCAGTTATTAATATTTTATCAAAAGGTGCAAAACGAGGCAAGCCTAAATACCCATCTCCATAAAAAAAGTACGGTTTATATTCCAGGTTGTTTAGCAATGTTCGTGATTTAAGATATAATTCGCGTTGCCGCTCAATAGTATAAACTTTTGCTCCCAATTCAAGCAATATTGCACATTGATATCCGGAACCCGTACCAATTTCCAGCACTTTATCATGTTTCTGAACCCTGAGGAGCTCTGTTTGAAAAGCAACAGTATAGGGCTGTGAAATGGTTTGCCCCGATCCAATAGGGAATGCCTGATCGCGATAAGCAAATTCAACAAATCCACTATCCATAAATAAATGCCGTGGTACTGTGCCAATGGCATCTAATACCCGCTGATCTTTTATTCCCTTTTCGCTTACGGTTTCAACAAGTTTTTTTCTTAATCCTTTATGCCTATATGTATCAGTCATTTACAAATAAAAATCGGTGATTAAAATATCAAACAAATATAACAGAACAATTCACAAATATCAAAGGAAGAAAAAAATATATGAAATCAACTTTTAAAAACATTTATACAGCTAATTTATAACAACTTAACAGCCAAACGGCTATTTTCATCATACCAGTAAAGGTTATTAACAATAAATCGTTGATAAATAGGTCGATATATTTGCATAACGTTTTTTTAAAACTATTAAGTTTGTATAAATAATACTAAAAATCATGAAAATAGGTTTAATCGGGATTAATTCTGTTCAAGAAGAAAAACATTTTGCAACTATACAACAAGTATTAAAAAATAATCTATTCGGAATTTTTTCGCCCCATACCGAAGAGGTACATGCGCTTTCCAAAAAATATAATATCAGCTTATATCCCTCGGCAACTGCACTTTGCCAGGACGTAGATGCTGTGTATTTTGCAAACCCTTTAAAACCCAATATTAACTTTGCCATCAATGCATTAAAAAATTCATGCCACGTTTTTATAGAAAATTTCTCTGATTTATCTCTTGATGAAATAAAGCAACTTTACAAACTTTCGTTTGAAGCGCGTGTGCTACTTCAAATTAAACAAACCATTTTATTTACTCCCGAATTTAAATTGATTAAAAAAGAGTTAACGAACCCTAAATTTGTTGAAATCGATTACTTTTTTAGTAAAATATTAAGGCAACAGGATTATTTTTATCAGATTTTTAATGCCATTGGCATTATTACATCATCAATTAATTCCGGTATAAAAAAAGTTAACATAACACCTGTAAGAATTGATGAAAATATCTTAAGTTTTGCTTTTGTTTACATCGAATTTGATAATGGATCAATTGCTAAAATAAAAATAAACAATTTGTCGCAGGATGATGAGAAATTAGTAAAAGTATATCAGGTTAACGATTTTATTGAAGTTGACTTTAAAAAACATTTTGTATGCAAACACTCTCTGGTAAAAGGGCATACTGAAAGAAGAGAACTTGGTATATTTTATTCCGACCCGTTTGAATCAGAAATAAAAAGTTTTATTCACCAATCAAAAAATATCAAATCGTTAAACATTTCTGAATCTCCCGAAGTTTTACAAGACATTCAGGCTGCACAAGCTATTATAAATAAATTCTATTTTTAATTTAAAAGATTTTTTGTTGTCTGGGAATTTTTATATTTAAAACAATTTTTCTTTTTTTACGTTCTTGTAGATACCTGTTTTTAGCTTCTATTCTTATTTACAATGAACAAACACAAACAAACGATTAAGTATCTTGTTTTTGATTTTTTATCTGCAGCTTTAAGCTGGACAATATTTTATATTTACCGGAAAATATTTATTGAATCGCAAAATTTTAATTTTGATTTGCCGATTGAGTTTACGCACAGGTATTTTGCAGGTATTATCATTATTCCCATATTCTGGATTTTTTTATACTACCTTAGTGGCTATTACAAAGATATTTACAGAAAATCGAGATTAAAAGAAATCTGGCAAACATTTGCAACTACAATAACCGGTTCGGTAATTATTTTTTTCATATTCCTTCTTGATGACCAGATAGTTTCTTATAAACATTATTACAAATTGTATTTAATGCTTTTTACAATACATTTTTCATTGACCTATATTCCAAGGTTAATTATTACTTCAATTACAAATCATAAAATTCATACACGTAAAATAGGATTTAACACCATTATTCTGGGAGGTAACAAAAAAGCTGTAGATATTTACAGAAAAATAGAAAACCAAAAGGAATCAGTAGGTAATAAATTCGTTGGATTCATTAGTATTGTTGAAAAAGAAAAACAACTGATTGAAAACTATTTAACAAAACTGGGCCATTTAACAGATGTAAGTAAAATTATTGACGAATATGAAATTGAAGAAGTAATAATTGCGCTTGAAACCACTGAACACAAAGAGATAGAAAAAATAATTAATTATTTAGACCATAAAAAAGTAGTAATAAAAGCTATTCCCAGCATGTACGATATATTAACCGGAAAAGTTAAAATGTCGCATATTTTTGGCACTCCAATTATTCAAATATCCCACAGCCTTATGCCAACCTGGCAAGAACACGCCAAGCAGGCTATCGATATTATTATTTCAATAATTACATTAGTTTTATTGTCTCCCCTGATATTATTCCTGGCTATTGGGATAAAGGCCACTTCCAAAGGGCCAATTATTTACAGTCATGAAAGAATAGGAAGATTTGGCAAACCATTTACATTATATAAATTCCGGTCGATGTATACGGATGCCGAAAAAGACGGGCCTGCATTGTCTTCAAAAGATGATGATCGAATAACTCCATTTGGAAGGTTTATGCGTAAATCTAAATTGGACGAATTACCCAATTTCTGGAATGTTTTAAAAGGGGATATGTCAATTGTTGGGCCTAGGCCTGAACGTAAATATTATATCGATAAAATTGTAGCAATTGCTCCACATTATTTACACCTGCAAAAAGTAAAACCGGGGATTACTTCATGGGGACAGGTTAAATATGGTTATGCCGAGAATGTAGACGAAATGATTAAACGACTAAAATACGACATTCTTTACATTGAAAACATGTCGCTTTATGTAGATTTTAAAATTATGATCTATACTATTTTAACCATTTTAAAAGGAGGTAATGTTTAATTCAGGAGTATTTCTTTTATTGCTTTATAAATCGGTCCATCAGAAGTTAACCGGCTTTCATAAAAAATCAATTTATCAATTTTAAATTCCTGGAATTCGAAATCATTATACCTTTCTAACAAATTTTTCAGCTTTTCTTTATCTTTAATGTATTTTATTCTTCCCAAAGTTAGATGTGGCTTAAAAGCTCTTTTTTCAATCTCAAAACCCAGATTTTTCATTAATCCGTCAATTCTGGTTTTTAAATTTTGTAATTGCACAGATTCTTCAATTCCCAGCCACAAAACACGTGGATTAGACAAATTTTTAAATAACCCCAATCCTTTACAATTAAGTTTAAATGGCGTTTGATTTTTTAATAATTCTCCCAGATGATATGAAATCTTTTCAATCATCTCGTCTTCTGTATCACCTAAAAAATACAAAGTAATATGCATCTGAAAAATCTCTACCCAATTAATTTTATCATTGCGTAGTTCAGATTTTATATCCTGTATAAATTCGGCAGTTTGTTTCGAAACGGGTATTTTTATTGCTATAAAGGTTCTTTTCATATCCAATTAAACTTGAAATCCTATCAAATTAACTTTATATTTACAATTGCACAGAAGTTAATTCAAAATCAATTCTTAAATTTAAAAATATTATCATTATGAAAAAAATAGCAGTTGTATTAGCAGGAAATGGAGTTTTCGATGGTTCCGAAATACACGAAGCAACACTCACC
>JAWLEM010000228.1:0-4040 GCA_041686115.1 Bacteroidales bacterium | reverse complement strand
AAAATTGAGCTTGACTACTTGTAGAAAGCTTTACTTTTAATGTATGAAAATCCATTACTCCGCCAAGGGCATCGCTCCCATAGGTAACCGACCCGGGGCCAAAAATCACCTCGCTGCTTTCAATAGCATTGGCATCGAGCGATATTACGTTTTGCAAATTTCCTTCGCGGTATATGGCATTATTCATTCGTACACCATCTACAACCAGTAATACCGAATTGGTTGCAAAACCACGAATCATGGGGCTGCCACCACCCATCTGACTTTTTTGTACAAATACTTCGTTGGTTTGCGATAAAAGGTCTGCAGTGGTTTGCGGATTATTAAAAACAATCTCTTTCTGTTCTATTCGGCTAATTTTATTAGGGATTTCTTTAGGGTTTTGCTCCCATCGGTAAGCCGAAATTACAAATTCGTCAATACTGTAAACTTCACTCTCCAGATAAACTACAAAATTCATCTGCTGAATTTCCTGTTTAGTATAACTTACCGGTTGATATGATGGATGCTGAAAGTAAATGCGTTCGTTCTGATCAAAAATATCGATATTTACAATGCCTTTATGATTAGTAAGGCCTGATTTATTTTTCGATTCATTAAAAACAGCCACATCATCAACTGCTTGCTGTGTTTCAATATCCTTGACCAACAACTCCTGTCCGAAAACAGAAAATGAAACCAATAAAAACGCTAATACAAGTAATATTTTATTGTTAAAAGATATCATAAAAAAGGGATGTCTCTTTATGTTTAAAACCCGGAAAATTTATTCATTAGAATCAAATATAATCCTTAGGTTTAATCAATTTTTAATTATGTTTGTCGAAACTGAAATTTCAAATATCGGTTTTTATTTAATAATTTTGATGAGAATCCTGACATATCATAAACAAAGAACATTATATGATAAAAAAAGTTTTAACCATTGCTGCTATTTTAATTGTTATTGCTGCTGGCATTTGGGGTTATCATTACATTAAAAGTCAGCGGTTACCTGATTTTAATATGATAAAAGCCATTCCTACAGATGCTTCTTATATTATCGATAGTAAAGATTTTATTGATAAGGTCAATGATATTCGCTCCAATAATAAAATATACGAAGAGCTTTTGTCTTTAAAATCAGTAAAGCAACTCGACAATGACCTTTCTTATTTAATTAAATTTTATAACGAAAATAAATTTATAAAAGAATTAATTGATAACAATCGCATTATTATATCCGGGCATCAATCGGGAAAAGAAGATATAGCTCACTTATTTTTAATGAGTCTTCATTCACTTCGAGATCAAAAATTTGTATTAGAGCATATTGCAAACCTTTTAACACAAAATAGAAAGTTAGAAAAAAGGGAATATGCTAACACTGTTATCTATCAAGTAAAAAATGATGGTAAAGAGCTAAATTTTTCTTTTCAGCACGGATTAATCATGTTTAGCCATTCAAGTGTTTTGTTAGAAACAGCAATCAGGCAGTCAGATGTAAATGAATCGTTATTAAACGATAAAGGCTTTATTACGGTACAAAAAACGGCCGGCAAAAATGTTGATGCTAATATTTATCTTAATTTACACCATTTTCCTGAGGTATTGTCGTATACGTTAAATAATAAACAAAAAAGAAAGATTGCCGGTTTCAAAAATTTTGGCAATTGGCTGGAGCTGGATGTTAATTTAAAAAACGATGCTGTCCTGTTAAATGGGTTTACATTTAGCGACCAGTCTGTTAACAATTATTTAAACATCTTTTCGTCGCAAGAGGCTGTTGACCATAAATTAAACCACATTTTACCTGCAAATACATCTATATTTATTTCTTTGGGTATTAGTGATAATGCCGGTTATTTTAACCAATACAAAGAATATTTAAGTGAGCAAAACGAGCTCCAAAACTACAATGATTTTATTAATCGTTATCAAACAAAATATGCTGTTAATTTCGAAACGGTAATTCAAAATTATCTGGACAAAGAGATTGGATTGGTAATTTTAGACAATCCTAACCAGTCCATTCGCGAAAACTCATTTGTTTTAATGGGAACAAAAAGTCAAAGTATTGTAGAAAATGAAATGAACAGTATTTTGTCAAAGATTGCAGGAATTGAAAACATTAAAAAATCGGAGCTTATTTTTGATGCGCGAATCGATAAAGAAACTGTTTACAAAATTTACAAATTGCCTGTTAATGAGCTTTTTAAAAATATATTTGGAGACATTTTTTCCGGATTCGAAAATCCATATTTTACTTTTATAGATAATTATATGGTTATGGGTAATTCGCAAAAAACACTGGCCAATTTTATCCATTCAAACATTTTACAAAAAACCCTTGAAAACGACATGAAGTTTGGGCAGTTTGCCAACTACTTATCATCAAAATCAAATTTCTATTTTTATGCCAATCTTTCACGATCGCCATTATTTATTGCCGAATTTTTAAATAACAACTTAAAATCCGGATTAAAAACCAATATCGACTTTTTTAAAAAATTCCAGGCTTTTGCAGTACAATTCCGTAACAGTAACGACTTAATTTTTAACAACATTTACCTGAAATATGTACCTGAAGTAAAAGAGGATGCTACAACTGTATGGGAAAGCAGATTAGATACAGTTATTGATTTTAAGCCCTGCCTGGTGACCAATCATTATACACAGGAAAATGAAATATTTGTTCAGGATTTAAATAACAAAATATACCTGATTAATAAGGTAGGCAGAATATTGTGGAGAATGCAGCTTAACGAAAAAATAAACAGCGAAATATACCAGGTTGATTATTACAAAAATGGGAAACTTCAATTATTGTTTAGTACCGAAAACAAAATTCATTTAATTGACAGAAATGGCAATTATGTAGAGCGTTATCCTGTTGAGTTAAGGTCGCCGTCAACTGCCGGAATGGCTCTGGTTGACTATGAAAAAAACATGGACTACAGAATTTTTATCCCCTGCAAAAATAAAAATATGTATCTCTATGGTATTGATGGCAGTTTAATTAACGGCTGGAAATTCCAGCAAACCGATACTCGTGTAAACACTCCTGCTCAACATTTCAGGGTAAAAACCAAAGATTTTATTGTTTTTGCAGATCAATATAGGATACATATCCTTAATCGCAGAGGCGAAGAACGCATCACTGTTAATCAACAATTTGCAAAATCGAAAAACAATCCATTTGTATTGGAATTAGCCGATTCAGAAACAAATACCAGGTTTGTTACAACAGACACTACCGGCTTGGTTAAAATGATTGACTTAAATGGACAGGTTACTGAAAAAAGAATAAAGAAATATTCGTCATCACACTTTTTCGATTACCAGGATATGGATGCAGACGGTTTTAAAGACTATATCTTTTTAGATCAAAACAAGTTAGAAGTTTACAAAAACAATGGGGATAAGTTATTTGATCATGAATTTAAAGAAAAAATCTTGCATGAGCCTGTTTATTTTTATTTCTCCTATGATGACAGAAAATTAGGGGTTGTTTCTGAAACATCCGGACATATTTATCTGTTTAACAGTAATGGGAAAATATATGATGGATTCCCGTTAAAAGGCAGCACGCTTTTTAGTATCGGTTATTTAGGAAGTTCGCATAATCAATTTAACTTAATTGTTGGTTCTCAATATAACTTTTTATATAATTATTCCGTAAATTAGACTAATAATTTAATTATAAAGCATATGAACTATTTAAGGCGTTCTGGTATTTACAAAATACTCATAGCATTGCTTATCATATTTTCATTTTATCAATGTATGCATGATGAATTTGAGTTTGATAAATTAAGTGATGAAATGGAGATAAATATGGGATTAATGACTCCCCTGGCTTATGGAACACTTTCGCTAAACGATATTATTAGTCAGTTTGATAGTACAAGTTATATCAATACAGACGAAGAAGGGTTACTATATATTACCTATGAAGATTCTCTTTTATCATTTATAGCTGAAGATTTACTTGAAGTTCCTGACCAGGATTTTTTTGAATATTTTATTGAGTCTGATTATGATTTCCCGGCTTATATTGA
>JAWLEM010000227.1:0-4067 GCA_041686115.1 Bacteroidales bacterium | reverse complement strand
ACACAAAGCTCCACAAAGAAAAAATTCACCTAACTTGGTGTGACTTTGTGCTTTAACTTTGAGAAACTTAGTGAAACTCTTAAAAGACATGCGGATTTTAGGTGATATCGGGAGAGTGAAGCAATCTACTGATATTCAACAAATATAGATTGCTTCATTTCCTGCCTGCCGGCAGGCACGGCATTCGCAATGACACTTTTAATTCTTTTTAGACAGCCTCATTATCTTATATTGTTATTCATACCGCAACTCGGAAGCAACATTTACTTTTGCTGAGCGGAAAGCTTTCAATCCAATAGTAATAAATACAATGGCAAGCACAATAATTGTTGCGATAATAAAAATACCCATATTTAGTGGCGTTTTATAACTAAAATTTTCCAGCCAGTTTTTCATTAAATACCAGGCGGCCGGCCAGGCAATTAAATTTCCAATAAGTAATAGTATCATTAAATCTTTGGTGAGTAATCCAACCAGGCTTTGCCTGTTTATCCCGAATACTTTCCGGATAGCAATTTCTTTGGTTCGTTCCTTTATTGCAAACGATGCTAATCCATAAACGCCAAACAATGCAATAAGAATAGAAATAATAGTTAAGAAACTTATTATTTTCCCTGCCCTGAGTTCAGATTTATATAATTGATCAAACCGGTCATCCATAAAATTGTATTCAAAAGGGGCATTGGGCATTATTTCATTAAATTTTTTCTTAATGGCAGGGATGGCTGTTTTGTATTCCCCTTCAGCAATTCTTATAGATATTTGGTCGTGTCCTGATCCGTTTTTAACAATCAAAGCCAGCGGTTCAATTCCAAAATGCAGCGATCTGTAATTAAAATCTTTTACCACACCGGCAATGGTTTTTGCGTTGTCTTTTCCATAAGCGCTAAATTGTTTCATATATGCATTATCCCAGCCAATCTTTTGTACTGCGGCCTGGTTTAAAACATAAGTATAATTTCCTTCTTGAAGTCTTTTTATTTCGCTCATATCACCCTCTATTAACTCCAACTTCATGGTGCTAATAAAATCTTGGTCGCATGGGATTAAATACATTGATTCAGATTCATCTTGCCCTTCCCACCATACAGTTTGATTGTAGTTTGGAAACCCGGGGACAAAAGAAGATGCTGAAGCACTTATAACCTCAGGTATTTTAGTTATTTCCTTTTTAAATAAATCAACTTTATCCTGCGCAGCTTTTCCATAAACGGCAATATTTAATACATGTTCTTTGTTTAGGCCAATATCCTGATTGTTTATCATGCTTAATTGCTTAATAATTATGGTGCTGCAAATGATCAAAAGAGAAGAGATTCCAAACTGAAAGACTAATAAAGCTTTTCTGAAATTAATATCTCCGGAATTAACTTTTATTTTGCCTTTTAACACTTTTATCGGTGAAAACGAAGTTACATAAATGGCAATATAGCTGCCCGATAATACGCCAATTAAGACTGTTATTCCAATTAAGACCATTAAGAATAATGGATCGGAATAATTAATCGATATTTGGTTTTCTAAAATTTGATTAATTGTTGGAATAAGCAGATGCAAAAGCAGCAATGCAATGATCAGGGCAAAGAAAGTTGTTACAATTGATTCTGTAATGTATTGAGTAATTAACTGAAAACGTGAAGCTCCAATGGTTTTTCTGACGCCGGTTTCTTTAATTCGTTGTTGCGATTTGGCTGTAGTAAGGTTAATAAAGTTGATGGATGCAATAATTAAAACTGCAATCGCTATGGCAATAAAAATGTAAATGTAGTTTAAATCATAGGCTGGTTTTTGATTCCCGCGGTTTTGCTGAAAATGTATGTCTGATAAGGGTTGTAAATCAATATACTCAAAAGAAGCTTCCTGATCATCATTGAGAATAAATTTGTAAGATCTTATTTTTTGTTTCAGATGATCAATATTTATTCCTTTGTCGGTTTGAATATAAGCATAGTAATTAAATGCTCTCCATGATTCCGATGCCCATTTGCCAAATAATGAGCTAATATTTTGAAATGAGATTAAAAAATCAAAATCCAGGTGTGAGTTAAATGGGGGATCCTCAATTACCCCCGAAACCTGATAGTCAAACTTACCATCTGCATTGATGACTTTTCCTATTGGATTTTCGTTTCCAAAATATTTTTTTGCATTAGAAAGGGTTATAACCACTGAGTTAACCGATGAAAGTGCTGTTTTAGGATTCCCTTCTATAAATTCAAAATCGAATATTGTAAAAAATGCAGGATCAACCAATAAAAAATGATCTTCGTAAAATGATTGATTGTTGTATTGTACCATGGTTTTGGGATCCCAGCTAAATTTACCTATTCTGGAGTATTCTGTTATTTCCGGGAATTCTTGTTTTAATTTTGGAGGAACAGGTGCAGACATGGCAGCCCAATATTGATTTGTATTTAGATCTCCTTTTACAACACGATAAATCTGATCTTTTTTTGTATGAAACTGATCGTAACTAAGTTCATAATTGATATGCAGATAACAAATAATACAGCTGGCAATTCCCAATGCCAGTCCCAGTATATTAATAGTTGAATATAATTTGTCTCTTCCAAAATAGCGAATAGCACTTTTAATATAATTAAGTAACATAATCGAAAATTTTATGATGTTTTTTCATTAAAAGTGACGAGAAGATCATAATTTCGCTGCATTAATGATAAAAATAATGGTATATGATTGAATATTTAATGGCCGGAATATCGTTGGGATTTATCGCTGGAATATCACCAGGCCCTCTTTTGGTATTAGTCATTACCGAAACTTTAAAACATGACCGTAAAGAAGGAATGAAAATGGCATTTGTTCCAATAATATCCGATTTGCCCATTGTATTTTTTTCTGTTTTTGTAATTTATAAGCTTGCTGATTCTGATCTCATTTTGGGAATAATCTCTTTACTGGGTGCTGCTTTCCTTATTTTTCTTGCATTAGAGAATATTCGAATAAAATCTGTAGAACTTAACATAAAAAGTGATAAGATCAATGGATTCAGAAAAGGAGTTTTGGTTAATTTCTTTAGCCCGCATCCTTATTTATTTTGGATGCTGGTTGGTGCTCCGTTATCTATTAAAGCTTATCATGAAAATATTTTATCAGCGGTACTATTTGTAATGGGGTTTTACATTTTTATTATTGCAACAAAAATTGTAGTTGCCTATATTTCTGATAAATCTAAAAATGTGTTTTCCGGCGGCTCATATATTATTGTAATAAAAATTTTAGGGTTTGTTTTATTGTTTTTTGCCATCATTTTAATTAAGGATGGGTTTAATTTTTTGAATATTATTTAAGCAGCATTGGATGTTTATGCTGTTTGTTTTTTGAAATACATTCCTTGTAATCATAGCATTTAAAATTAATTGAGTATCTTTGTAGCAGATTATTGTTCAATTTATTGGATTGTAGTTTAGAGTATCCCTGGGTGTGGTTGCCCGGGGATATTTGTTTTTAATAGCATATCTTTACATTTTCTAAAACAATAAAAATATGTTAGGATTTTCGGAAACAATATTAGGCCAATTAGTTGTACACAAGGTGGGCAGTAAGTATAACGACGAAAATATTCGATTATCAAAAGATATTTTGAAATTAGATGATGAAATCAAAGCATTGTTATCTACCTATTTTTTAACCCCGTTTAAAACAGATGAGTATTTTAAGTTTAATCACGAATCGGATCTGAATTTGAACGAGGTCTATCATTATGCAACAAAAATATTTGAAGATTCGAGTATGATTTATGATCAGTCAATAAATCTTGCCAAACATCTTTACGAAAACTCAACACACCCGAATATTAAAGGAGGTGAGTTTTATACTGTATATTTTCAGAACATTGAATTTAATCACGAACACATTGATGCCATTGGATTGTTTAAATCGGAAACACGAGAAACCTTTTTAAAAGTTTATCCCCACGAAAGCAATTTTATTATTGAAAGTGAGCAGGGAATAGATATTAAAAAACTTGATAAGGGTTGTTTAATTTTGAATTGTGAAAAGGAAAATGGTTTCATTGTGGCTACCATAGATAAAGTAAATAAAGG
>JAWLEM010000226.1:0-4080 GCA_041686115.1 Bacteroidales bacterium | reverse complement strand
ATGATTCCCAATGGCAAGGAATTACTTAATGATAAATTAGGAATACATGTAGATGTAGCTAAGACTAACAAACATGCAGACATATATTCTTTTAGCAGGCCTTTATCAGCTAAAGAAAAAGAAGTAATACAGTTGAATATTGAGGGTGTATATGAAACATTTATTACGCACGTAGCGGAAGGACGAAATATGACCAAGGAAGATGTTGATGAAATAGGCCAGGGCCGTGTGTGGAGCGGAGCTAATGCCATAGAAATAGGCTTAATCGATGAGTTTGGCGGACTGGACAAGGCCATTGAAATTGCAGCACAAACAGCCGATTTGGAAAAATACCGAGTGGTTGATTATCCAAAATTAAAAGATCCCTTCCAGCAAATATTGGAAGATTTACAAGGCAATGTTAAAGCATCAATCCTTAAAAATGAGCTGGGTAACGAATACAGGTATTACCAAAATTTGCAAAATATTAAAAACTTACAGGGCATTCAGGCCAGAATTCCTTATGATATTGAGATTTACTAAAATTTAGAATTGACAAAAAAAGCGTCCTGAATAAAGGGCGCTTTTTTATTTTGTCTGTATTACGGATTTTTTTATTCAATAGCTGATCTTATTTTTTCGGCAATAGTTTCAAACTCATCTTTGGTTAACTTAAGTTTTGGCTTGGAAAAGCTTGCATCGGATTCTGAATTTAATGGTATAAGATGTACGTGGGCATGTGGCACTTCAAGGCCCAAGACCACCACTCCCACACGCTTACAATCAATTGCTTTATCAATTGCTCTTGCTACTTTTTTTGAAAAAAGCGTAAGGCCGCTAAGTGTATCATCATCCAAATCAAAATAATAATCTGTTTCCTGTTTAGGAATTACCAGGGTATGTCCTTTGGCTAAGGGATTAATATCCAGAAAAGCATAAAAATTCTCGTCCTCCGCTATTTTATACGAAGGAATTTCACCCTGAACGATTTTAGAAAATATTGTAGCCATAAGCAGAAAATTTTATAGTGAAATTTCAATTACTTCAAATTCCATTTTCCCATTAGGTACCTGTATCTCGGCAGAATCGCCAACCTTTTTGCCTAATAGCCCTTTGGCAATTGGAGTATTAACCGAAATTTTTCCTTCTTTCAAATTTGCTTCGCTTTCTGAAACAATCGTATACTCCATGATGGCATTATTTTTTTTATTTTTAATTTTTACCTTATTAAGTATCTGCACCGATGAAGTATTTAACTTCGACTGGTCTAATACTCTTGAGTTAGCGATGGTATCTTTAAGCTTACTTATTTTCATTTCAAGCATTCCCTGGGCTTCTTTCGCTGCATCATATTCGGCATTTTCCGACAAGTCCCCTTTGTCCCGGGCCTCTGCAATTTGTTGCGATATTTTTGGCCTTTCAACAGACTCCAGTTGCTCTAACTCCTTCTTTAATCTCTCTAATCCTTGCTCTGTAACATAAGATACTTTTGCCATTGTTAATTAATTTTAATGATCTTCATTATTAAGTATATATAATAAATAAAGAAGAATTCCAAAAACAATTCGGAACCCTTCTTACAGGGTACAAATTTAAATAAAATATTTTATAAACACATAATATATCTATGCGTAATTTAATTAAAACAATGATAAACAGGTAATTTAATAATCTCTTCTGTTCAGTATCTCCGAATAAACAACTGCTTTTTCTAAATCAAAATCATCAGCAATTGATTTACTCTCCTCATCTTTTGTGATGTCACCATCATTTATCGAATGGGAAAACACTTCACTGGTATCATCATACTCAATACTGTAGGGCATTTTCTCTTTATCTTCGCTCAATTCCGAAGGAGTTGAATCCAATATTTCATTATTAATTTGATTCCCTGGTTTATTACTTTCGAATGATTCCTGCTCATCAGCATGGTAACTTTCCTCTTGCTCAGTATCCAAGTCATCATTTACAAATTCACGATCAAGCAAACGCTCAAAATCTGAAAAAAAAGGTGTCTGGCCTGTTTCTTCATGATCTTCTGTTCCCTCACTAATAGGAGCTCTTTGTGCAGGTTTCTTCTTTTTGCCTAATAACGAAATGGCAAATGCTGCCAGTGTTATAAGAATATAAATTAAGCTGTCAAAAATATCGTCCATCACTTTTTCTTTTTAAAAATTCGTTGAAATATATTCTTTTTTGTTTTTCTTTTTTGTTTTTTCGAAAATAATCCCTTATCGGGTTTTGTTCTTCGCTTAAAATTCTGAAAAAAACTTTTTATCTTTTCAAAAAAAGATTGATTGTGGTAATTTTTCTTTATCCATTTTTCAGATTCACTTTTATTGTAATCCATTAGGGTTTTGGTACTCTCAGCCTGCATATTGTAATGCTTTTTTCGTGCTTTCTCCTGTTCTGCACGTGCCTTTTCTTTCCTCTTTCTGTCTGCCTTTTCTTTTACCTGTTGTGATTTTTCTATACTGGTTAATTGTTTTGATTGGCAACCCAAAACCAACAATGGTATAAAAATAATAAAGAACGTATGCTTTAATTTGAAAAGCATTTGACTATTTTTGTAAAATAATTAACCTGAAAATGAACAAAATATTCTCAATACCAAAGGTAAGATTTTTTTTTATACCAATCTTAATCCTTTTAGTTTTTGTCCGTTGCGACGATGAAGAGATTCCATTTCCCTACGTACACATTGATGCAACTTTGTACATTGACACACAGCTTGGGAATATGTTAATTGACCAGTATGTTTATATTGACGGTTATGGACTGGGAGGATTAATCATTTACAGAAAAAGTGAAGCCGAATATCTGGCTTTTGACAGGGCTTGCACTTATGAAGCCAACCGTAGCTGCAAACTCGAAGATGATGATACTTTCAGTGGTATTTTACAATGCCCCTGTTGTGGTTCAAAATTCTGGATGACAGGAAACGATTTGGCAGGCAGTAATTATCAAGGCCCGGCAAGTGCTCCGCTAAAACAATACAACTGTTATTTATCCGGTATCAACACTTTAATTATTAGAAATTAAAAAAGCCTGCCAGATTTAAAATCCCGGCAGGCTTACTTTAATCTTTACTAAATTTTAGTATCTGTAATGGTCTGATTTATATGGCCCGTTTAAAGGAACACCTAAATATTCGGCCTGTTCAGGAGTTAGCTTTGTAAGCTTAACGCCAATTTGCTCAAGGTGCAATCGTGCAACCTCTTCGTCTAAGTGCTTTGGCAATCTATATACATCTGTTTTATAGTCGTTTCTCCAAAGCTCAATTTGAGCAAGGGTTTGGTTTGTAAACGAGTTACTCATAACGAATGAAGGGTGTCCGGTAGCGCAACCTAAATTCACCAATCGGCCTTCGGCCAATAAGTAAATAGCATGTCCGTCGGAGAAAGTATATTTATCAACCTGTGGTTTAATATTCATTTTCTTAATTCCGGGATAGTTTTCCAATTCATCAACCTGAATTTCGTTGTCGAAGTGTCCAATATTACAAACAATAGCCTGGTCTTTCATTTTAGACATATGTTCAGCCGTAATAACATCCTTATTACCAGTTGTAGTAACAAAGATATTTCCTTCGTCAAGGGCATCTTCAATAGGTTTGATTTCAAAACCTTCCATTGCAGCCTGCAGTGCACAAATTGGGTCAATTTCTGTAATAATAACTCTTGCACCGTACGATTTCATTGATTTGGCAGATCCTTTTCCCACATCGCCATAACCACAAACAACTACCACTTTACCTGCAAGCATAACGTCTGTAGCACGTTTGATACCATCGGCAAGTGATTCGCGGCAACCATAAAGGTTATCAAATTTAGATTTAGTAACAGAATCGTTTACATTAATGGCGGGAAAAAGCAATTCGCCACGTTCCATCATTTGATATAACCGGTGCACACCCGTAGTCGTTTCTTCGGAAACGCCCTGAATATCTTTACTCACCCGGTGCCATTTTTTCGAATCTTCTTTTAATGATTTTCTCAGAATTTTATATAATTCTTTCTCATCAATTGCTTTAGGTTCATTGTCAAGAATTGACGGGTCATTTTCTGCTTTAAATCCTAAATGAACCATTAATGTAGCATC
>JAWLEM010000225.1:0-4089 GCA_041686115.1 Bacteroidales bacterium | reverse complement strand
GTAATCAATTTACATACATTAAATAAAAATACCAACTATTTATATTTTATTTAAATTTTCTATTTCTGTTTTGCTTATTTTTCCTGCGATTGAAGAAAACAATTATTAATCCCAGAATTAAAAAACTAATGATAATAGCAATTAATAATGTATTTTTTTCTTTTTCTACCGGTTCATCTTTTTCTGCAACATCATCGCCTGATATTTTTTCTTCCGAAACATCGAGCATAAAACCTTCAATTAAAGCAAATAGTTGTTCTAATTGCTTTTCGGTATATACTTTTTGTGTTTTTAGATATTGCATAAAATCTTCAGGTGTAATAATGTCAAGCGCCGATTCATCCATATTTTCTAATACTTTACTAATATCAGACTGAATAATCTTTTCTAAGATATTGATTAAATGAGCAACATCAAAGTCTGAATTTCTTAGATAATTTTCAAGTAAAACAACGAGGTCGTTTTCAGTGTAATCGTAATCTTTTGCGTTTTGTTTAAGATATTGTATAACTTCCAGATTTGAGTTAAACTGTTTTTGATTTTTAACCGCAGAATCTAAAACCAATTTAATATCCCCTGATGCAATTTCAATTAGTTTGGAAATAAATTCATCAGTATCATCTGTTGAGCTTGCAGCCAGGGCTACAATAATTGCTTTGGCGTGTTGCTCAGATAAACCTGATTCAGCTGCCTGTAAATAAATTTGGTCAATTAAATCGCTCACTGAACTGGCAGACTTAATTTCTTGCGATACGATCATTTTTTCTAAAGGCCCAATATCAAAAGATTGAATGTTTTGTAGCAATGTTGCAAATTCGTTACTTATTGGAGTATGCGATATTAGAACTTCTTCGGTTTTAACATTTTGATGTTTGTCTGTTAATTTAAACCGTAGTCTGCTTTTATCGCTTTTTGGTTCATATTCATAAGTAAAACTTTCCTTTTTAATATCAAAACTTTCTTTATTTATCAATTTGCCATCAACAAAAGTTTCAACCGAAAGGGTAGAATTTTTTTCTACAGAGAGTTTAATTTTAACGTTTTTATCATCCCCGCTTAAATGAATGGTTTTTTCGGTAACAGAAAGTTCAGCTTCTTTGTCAACAGGTGTATACGAAACAGTTACTTCTTCGTATTTAACATTGTTGTTTTTATCTACCAGCTTAAATTTTATACGGCTTTCACCTTCAAGGGGCTTGTATTCATAAATAAAATCTTCCTTTTTAATGTCAAACTCTTCGCTGTTCAATAATTTGTTTTTATAAAAGGTATTCACAAAAAGCTTGTTCCCTTTTTGCAACGACATTTTAATTTGAACTGATTCCTGATCGCTAATTACAGTATAATTATCCTTTTCCAGCCTTATTTCCGGAACGGAATCTTCAAGTGCAAGTTTTTTAGGTTCCTTCAATTCAATAGGTTCAAGAAAAAATTCTTTTATTTTATAGTCTTTTGAAATAAAATATTGGTTTCCCTGATCAGATTTACCTTCCCAAACCAGGTGGTCTTTTCCACGCGGTGTACGATATTCATAACCTGGTTCATCCTTATCGGGATTAAGAACCGCAATGGTATCCTTACTAACAGAATCAGTAATAAAGATTTTAAAATTTTCTCGATTCCGGTCACGTGAATTATCCATGGTTAATATTCCTTCAATCTTAATTCTGTTATATTCGGGAATATGAAACAACTGGTAGAGATAGATATCGGAACCTCCATATCCGTAATCTGAATATTCTGAACTATACGCAAATTTGCCGTTCTCATAGGGTACAAAGAAAAGGTCATCGTCTGTTGTATTTATCGGATATCCTATATTTTTCGGGGTGCTCCATTGCCCGTTAATTTTTTCGGAGTAAAAAATGTCATATCCACCCATATTTTCATGGCCTTCGGAACTAAAAAATAACTTACTGCCATCAGCAGTTAAAAAGGGTGTGTTTTCGTTCCATTGGGTATTAATTTCTTTGCCAAGATTTTTGGGTTGGCTCCATGTTGTATCTGTTAATCGTTCGGAAACATAAATATCCAAATCTCCGTAGCCGCCTTCGCGGTTACTTACAAAGTACAACTCATTACCATCCGGAGATAGAGATGCATGCGCTTCCCAATATTTTGTATTAATATTTTCATTGAGTTTTTTAATTTTTGTCCATGATCCATTCCGGTAAAAACTGACATAAATATTCCCAATAAAATCATCATCACGATATAAGTATAGTTCTGTTCCGTCGTAAGATAACGCCACTGTTGATGTGTTACCGTCAACACCTAGTTGCGACATCAGATTAACAGGATAACTCCATTCACCATCCTTCTTTTTCGAAAAAAATATGGCATCGTAAAATTGTAGTGATGCAGTAAAAACTAAGGTAGACCCATCACCGGACACTACAGGGTTGTATTCTGAAAATCTGGTGTTTATAGGGCTGCCAATGTTGCTGGCAATAAAATTTATAGGATTGTCCTGAAATTTTAATGCATTCCTACACGCATCGAATTGTTTTTGTAGGTATTCTTCATCGTAAATATCTTTGTTGGCGAATTTTTTATTTTGTGATATTTTATTCTGGAAAGCAGTATATGCATCAATAGCTTCATCAATTTGGTTATTAATCAGGTAGGCATTGCCAAGATAAAAAAGTGCATCGAGTGGGGCTTTAGTTTCTGCAAAAGTGTTATTTCGATAATTTAGGGTATAGTTTTCTGCAGCCTTTTCAAAGTATGGAATTGATTTTGTTTTTTGTCCGGGAATATGAAGGTAACAAAAACCTATTTTATACATTACATTGTAATTGAGCGAATCGGCAGCAAGAACTCTTTGGAATAAAGGGAGAGCCTCTCTGTAATCTTCATAAAAAAACCATGAATCAGCATCGAGAAACATTTCCTCAAGCTCATAGTATTTTTGTGAAAATCCTGATAAACTTATTAATAACAGGAGACTTATAGTTAATATTTTTTTCATATAATTTTCTTTATCAAATCTTACGAAAATAGTTAAAAATAATGAAAAAAATGAAAAATATTTTTGTGTATATGAATAATCTTCTACAAATTTACTCCTGACCTTTTAAAAAAGTGCAGAACATTATATTTTCAACATATTTTAATCAGATTTTATTGATCTTCATCTAACTCTTCTTCTTTCTCAGGAATATTTTCCTGTTCAAAGATTTCAATTCTATAAATATCATTTTCGCCAAGACCCGATTCCTTAAATTTGGAATAATATGCAATTTTTCCATTATTCAATGGGAAGAAAAATATATCATCATCGGTAGTATTAAAAGGATATCCCAGGTTATTCGGTTTTGACCATTTATCTCCTTTTTGCGTTGATTTGAAAATATCGAATCCACCAATATTAAAATGTCCCTGCGACGAAAAGTATAATGATTTACCATCTTCAGTAATAAAAGGAGTTACTTCATCTAAAAAGCTGTTAATGGTTGCTCCCAGGTTTTTTGGAGGGCTCCAGGTTCCATCCGCATTCAATTCTGATTTGTAAATATCAAAACCTCCAAATCCACCTTCACGGTTACTGGTAAAATAGAGTGTTTTTCCATCATCAGTAACACATGCATGTGTTTCAGCTGCTTTGGTATTAATGTTACTATTTAGTTTTTCTATTGGACTCCAAACTCCATCTTTATACCTGCTTACATAAAGATTAATGATGTCATTATCATTTCGTTGTAAATACAGTGTATTGCCATCTCTGGTTAAGAAAACCGGCTCTACAGGATATTCCGAATTAAATTCCAGAGAGATATTTCGGGCAGGTAACCACCTTCCATCTCTTTTTTTCGACATAAATACACCGCTGTAAAATCTAAGTTCGCTTGAATAAACGATGGTTTCTTCGTCGCCTGAAACTACCGGATTGGTATTTGGATACTGGTTGTTAATGTTTTTACCCAAATTAACTTCCATCATATTGGTTGGTGTTTTACTTAATTCAATTGCGTTTTGGCAGGCAATTAGCTGGGTTTCTACAAGTTTATTTTTTTCTTCGTTGGCCGGATCAATTAATTCTTTATATTTATTAAAAGCTTCAATTGCATCTTCAATTCTGTTGTTTAC
>JAWLEM010000224.1:0-4090 GCA_041686115.1 Bacteroidales bacterium | reverse complement strand
AAAATTTCATTAAAAATTTACCGGAATATGTGGTGGCTAATTTTGAGCATACTCCCGTACTTTTCACACATTTTATATTCCCTAATCTAACTGGCTCAGAAAAAGAATTCTATTTTGAACCTGAAGATTATAACCAGCATAAGCAGTTTATGCATGAGAAAGGTGCCAGATTCAGCTTTTCAGGGCATCGTCACCCTCCCGGACTCTTGATTGTCAATCATTCAAAAATTTTATTAAAAGGGTTTGCCCGGAAATACAGGCTGCGCCCTCATGATTCTGTCCTTATCCCTCCCATTACCAGAACACTTGGCAAAAATGGTTTTTGTATTTTTGATACAAAGCAGGAAACAGTTAAAGCAGTAAGGATTTAATTGCAAGAGTTTATAATCTATTTCACTACTGTCCGGTAAAAACTTTAATGTCGTACCTACGGCACTTTATCTATTCATTTGTATTATTTTTTACCATAATTACGAGGGTGTCCAAAAAAGTCTAATTTCAGCCACAAACCTGCTTGCCAGCAGGCAAGAACACAAAGGCTCGAACCAGCCTTCCGGACCAATGTCAATTAGTTAAGCTTATGTCACCCTTCAACATCGCGATAATTCCTAAAATCCGCATGACTTATTTTTAAAAGTATATTTTATATAAGCTATTTATTTAGGGAACTAATTAAAAGTATTTTATTAGCGGAATAAGTATCTATTATTTTTAATTTATAGTATTTTAAAAAAAATATTAATCTTTTCCACTTTTTTGGCTTGACCCAAAAAAGTTACAAAAAAAGTCAAGACAAAACGATGCTTCTCCGCTCTCTGCAATAACTCAACAATTCCAGACAAAGTAAGTAAACTCCTTTGCCGGAATTCTATGACTTATTTCATTCACACCACGCATGGCTCGCCGTTTTGTCGGGCCTACGCTCAACATTAAACATTAAAAAAGATCGAATAACAATTTATAACAGGTGCGATGGAAAATCCGAAATGAGAGCGGAATTGTTGATAATCGCCAGGTGACCACAATTCATTATAAAAGAAACTGTACCCTAAATCTTTTTTGAAATAGATACTATTATTGAAAAAAGGATAGATTATCAAAATTACTTTCAGTGAGGGCTTCGCCGTTCGTTCATTTCGGTTGTCCCGATAGCCATCGGGATTGGTTCTTTTATCAAGAAAAGAACAAAAAGCATAATTTTATACACTTTAATTTAATTATAAGCAATAACTATAAATACCAATTTAGGTGAAATCTCTTAGTTGCAATACATTAAATTCTAGAATTTTAAAAACTTTTTCAGCAATAACCTATGGATATAAGGAATTATCGGGACAGGATGACATTCGCTTCTCATTGTAAGGCTGAACTTGTCGAAGCCTTATAAGATTCAAAAAGTTAGTTGTTTCTTAACTTATTGGCATTGGCCTGCAGGGACTGGCAGGAATCCACAAAAATATAACATGCTGATTTTTTGTAGTTTTGTGAAGTTTTGTGTTTTGGTGATTTAATGGCAATTTTTCTTGTTTATTACTTTTTGGACACCCTCTTTTTAGTCCCGTTAGATGTTATTTTGGTAAAAAGCAGCTTACCATTAATAGTAAGCCCTGTGGGGCGACATTAGGTAAATTGCAATTATATTAAGCTTTCCAGTCGTTTCTTTTAATTTTAATCGGACACCAATGAATCTATTTACAGGGTATTTATTATTTTAACAAGATTATTTTTTGACTTCATAGAAGAATTCAATATTTTTATCCTATGACCAAATTGTCAGTAAATGCCACATAAAAGCCTCTACAAATTTTTTATCAGCATTGTATTGCCATCAATGCTGGCAATTCTGTTTTTCATAATCACCTATTTTATCATTATCATTCCACAGTTTGAAAAAAACCTGATGAATGCCAAAAAGGAAACCATTAAAGAGCTAACTCAATCAGCGTGGAGTGTACTAAAAGAATATCATCAAAATTATACCGACAGCCTTATAACAATTTCAGAAGCTCAGGAAAAAGCAGCCCATCAGATTGAACAGATGCGCTACGGGAAAACAAATAAAGACTATTTCTGGATTATTAACCGGGAACCCATAATGATTATGCATCCCTATCGGCCGGAATTAATAAAACAAAACCTTTCTGATTACAAAGATTCACATGGCAATAAGCTTTTTGTTGAAGCTGTTGATATCGTGCAGGAAAATGGAGAAGGATTTATAAACTACTACTGGCAATGGAAAGACGACACTACCCGCACAGTACCAAAACTTTCCTATGTAAAAGGTTTTGAACCCTGGGAATGGATTATCGGAACAGGTATTTACCTTGAAGATGTGAAGGCAGAAATTGCACAATTGAAAAAACGGTTGTTTTTGATCTCTGCCGGGATTGTTCTTCTACTCATCCTCACCTGGATTTATGTGATCAGGCAGAGCCTGAAAATTGAATACAAAAGACGATCAGCGGAACAAAATTTACGCTTGTCACGGAAAAAATACAAATCATTAGTAGAAGCATCAAACGACGGAACATTGATGATTGTTGGGAACCGCATCATTTATCACAATTTTAAATTTAAAAAACTGCTGGGTAAAACAGACATTGACAATTCCCAACTGCAATTCGATGATTTATTCAACGTTCAATGGAAAGATATCAAAGCCTCTCTGCCTGACGTTGACAAATCATATAGCATTGAAACGCAATTAATGTCCGGCAAACATGCCACAAAAGATGTGGTCCTTTCTGTTTCTAAAGTGGATTATGCAGGCGAAGAAGGGTTTATCGTTATCGTGAAAGATGTAACAACCGATAAGCAGATGGGCCGTGAATCGCACGATCTGGCTCAAGAATTACAAACACCATTATTGCTAATGAGTCAGCCCATATCAGGTTATGTGATTCCACATTTAACAATAAGCATTGAATCTAAGGTGATAGAGGCTGCCTCCGTAATGAAAAAATATAACCAGCAAGTTATTTTTATCACTGCCAGTGACAGAATTGTCGGAGTTATCAATCAGGCCGATATTCAAAAGCGCCTGGTAGCTGAAAACCTGAAAATCACATCCCCTGTAACGGATATCATGACAGCCCCGGTAGTATCCATTGAATCTACCGCTCCCCTTTTTGAAGCAGTTATTAAAACCTGGCGCCATAAAGTATCTCACTTGCTTGTAATAGGTAGCAACAACGAACCGATGGGGGTAGTAGGTAAAAATCAACTGCTCGATTTCCAGCAACATAGTGTGGGATACCTTGTAAAAGAAGTATATGCATCCGAAACCGTTGATAAACTGGCACACCTGCATAAACGAATACCCGTTTTGATAGATGCCTTGCTGCAAAGCGGCAGTAAGCCGTCAAATATAACCCATGTGAATACATTTATAGCAGATGCAATCCATCAACGTGTAATTGAACTTACTCATGAATCGATGGGTAAACCACCTGTGGATTTCTGCTTTATGGTAATGGGCAGCCAGGGAAGAATGGAAGAAACCCTTTATACCGATCAGGACAATGCTATTATATTTGAAGATTCCGAAAATGTTGAATCTGCCAAAGAATATTTTCACCGGTTTGCCAGTAAAGTAAATGACGATCTTCATATTATTGGATACAACCGCTGCCCGGGTGAAATCATGGCTGTTAACCCTCAGTGGTGCCAACCATTATCAGTATGGAAACAATATTTTACAAAATGGACCCAATCGCCCGAACCCCAAAATGTATTAGATAGCAGTATTTTCTTCGATTTCAGGCACGTTTATGGTAATCCGGATTTAACCCAAAACCTGAAAGCCCATCTCCAAAAACTCACGCCACAGAATGGATTATTTTTTTACCATATGGTTGAATCCCTCAACCGGTTTAAACCCTCTGTGGAAAGTGAAACCATTGATTTGAAAAAAATCATATTCCCGCTGGTTAGCAGTATTAGAATTTATGGATTGTATTACAAAGTGAATGCTACAAACACACTATCCCGGTTAGATCAATTAGCAGCACACACAGACAGTAACCTGGACACTAAAGAGCTACAGTATATTTATAATTTTCTGATGTTTAAACGTTTGGAAATTCAG
>JAWLEM010000223.1:0-4099 GCA_041686115.1 Bacteroidales bacterium | reverse complement strand
TGGCAGGGCATTTATTTGTGCGAATTTAGGAATCATGCATCCGGAAGGAAATTGGTACTGACTGTTTATCAATAAGTGAATGGTGATTTGAATGATGAACTGAAAATTTGTGTTTTTCGGGACTTGAAATTTGAAATTTGAAACTTGAAATATACATCCGGCAGGTAATGGCATTCTGTGTAGTTTAGGCATTTTATGCATTCTAGGCATTTTAAACATTTCCGTTTTAGAAAACATGTTTTACACAATCATTTTATAGTTGGTGAGTTTTTAAAAATAGTGTTACATTTGCTCAAACAAAACATTCGTAACCAAAACGAATCTATTTTGAAAGTAAAAAAAGTAATATACTACTACGTAATTGCCATTCAGGTAGGCTACCTAAAACGCTTCGGCGGCCTGTAATATTTTCAGATACTAAACTTTCAGATTTTTAATCATCATATAAATTTTCTAACTTATAACTTTTTATTTCGAATCATACCATTAAAAAACATTAAACGAATTATAATATGCAAAAATTACTATTATTAGGAGATGAAGCAATTGCTCAGGGAGCAATGGACGGGGGTATTTCCGGTATTTATGCTTATCCGGGGACACCATCGACAGAAATTACAGAATATGTGCAGGCATCAGAATTTGCCAAAGAAAATAATATCCACAGCGATTGGTCGGCTAATGAAAAAACAGCCATGGAAGCCGGGCTTGGAATGTCGTATGCAGGTAAACGTGCCATGGTTTGTATGAAACATGTCGGTTTAAATGTTGCTGCTGATGCTTTTGTAAACTCAGCCATTACTGGTGTTAACGGAGGTTTAATAGTTGTTGTAGCGGATGATCCATCCATGCACTCATCGCAAAATGAGCAAGACTCCAGGTTTTACGGCAAATTTGCAATGGTACCTATGTTGGAACCCATAAACCAACAAGAAGCATATGAAATGGCGTACCATGGTTTTGAGCTGTCTGAGAAATATAAACTACCGGTACTTTTAAGAATCACTACCCGGTTGGCTCATTCGCGGGCAGGAGTTCAAACATTAGGAAAAAAAGCACAAAACGACGGATCATTACCATCAGATTTAAGACAATTCGTATTGCTTCCTGCTATTGCAAGAAAAAACTATAAAAACCTGATAAGTACTCAATCAGGACTGGAAGTAGCATCGGAAGAATCTACATTTAATCAATATATCGAAGGCAAGGATAAAAATCTTGGAATTATTACTACAGGAATAGCATATAATTATCTGATGGAAAATTTCCAGGATAAATCACTTGCCCACCCTGTATTAAAAATCGGGCAATACCCTATTCCCCGAAAACAGGTGATGAAACTAGTTAACGAATGCGATAAAATTCTTGTGATTGAAGAAGGTTATCCAATTGTTGAAGAAATGCTAAAAGGTTACCAGGAAGCCGGTACTCCGATTACAGGAAGACTTGACGGAACATTACCACGCGATGGTGAATTAAATCCGAACCTTGTAGCCAAAGCTTTAGGTTTGGAAACGGTAACCGACGAATCAATTCCCGAACTGGTTAAAAACCGTCCACCATCTATGTGTGTGGGTTGTGGCCATATTGAAGCTTACAATGCACTAAACCAGGCATTAGCAGATTATAGCAAAGGCCGTGTATTTTCAGATATCGGGTGCTACACACTGGGAGCTCTTCCACCCTACAATGCGATTAACTCTTGTGTAGATATGGGAGCTTCAATTACCATGGCTAAAGGAGCTGCAGATGCAGGATTAGTTCCTTCGGTTGCTGTTATTGGTGATTCTACATTTACACATTCCGGAATTACCGGATTAATTGATTGTGTTACCGAAAACTCGCCGGTAACAATCATTGTATCTGATAACTTTACAACTGCCATGACCGGCGGACAGGACTCTAAAGCGCTCGGTAAGATCGAAGATATTTGTAAAGGCGTAGGCGTCGATCCTGATCACATCAAGGTGTTTAAACCTACGAAGAAAAATCTTGACGAGATGGTACAAATCATGAAAGACGAGCTTGCATATAAAGGAGTTTCGGTTATCATACCTCGTCGTCAATGTGTACAAACTATGAAAAATAAAAAACTTGCTGAAAAGCTGGTTCAGTTAAATTTAAAATAACCTACAATTCGTAGATTTTATTGATTGATCATAAAAAATTAACAATATGAAAACAGATATAGTTTTAGCCGGAGTTGGCGGACAGGGAATATTATCCATTGCAGCAACCATTGGTATGGCTGCGTTACATAACGATCTTTATTTAAAACAGGCAGAGGTTCATGGAATGAGTCAGCGCGGTGGAGCTGTCCAATCGCACATGCGCGTTTCTGATAAAGAAATCGCATCAGATTTAATTCCTATGGGATCTGCAGATATTATTCTTTCTGTTGAACCTATGGAATCACTCAGATACCTGCCATTCTTATCTAAAGATGGATGGCTGGTTACCAATATCAAACCATTTGTAAATATTACCAACTATCCGGAAATAGAGGAAGTATTAAACGAAGTAAAAAAACGGAAAAACCACATTGCAATTGATGCAGATAGTATTGCTGCAGAAATTGGATCAAAAAGGTCATCGAATATTGTGATGCTGGGTGCTGCAAGTCCGTTTTTTAATATTCCTTTCGAGAGTTTTGAAGAGGGAATCCGCAAAATTTTTGGGCGCAAAGGAGAAGATATTGTGAATGTTAATCTAAAAGCTTTAAGAGCAGGAAGAGAATTTGCTCAGAAAAACAGATAATCACCAGATGATTGATGATTTATATTAAAAAAGTGCCATAGTAATTGTGTGGCACTTTTTTTTATATTCACTACATTTGGATTATTTATTTTAGTTTTTATTAAAAATGAGTCTTTTGTTTATACGAATAAAATCATTTGATGCAATCATTATACTCTTCTGCCTGTTAACCGGCATTTATATGCTTATTGGGTACCAGCAGTTAGATTATTTTTCTATCCATATTTCTATTCGCATTATATTTTTGTTCATTGTATACCTAATGATAAAAACGGAAAATTCAACAAACAAAATATTGCTGTTTTTTCGTCATTTTTACCCCATCCTATTTCTTAGCTTTTTCTACAGTGAAACGGGTTATTATAATCACCTCCTTTTTGAACCTTTCGATCCCATATTGGTCAGGCTTGAAAATTGGATATTTGGTACTCAGTTATCGCTAACATTTCCCCATTCGATCCCTGATCGATGGTTTAGTGAGCTTATGCACTTTGGGTACTTTTCCTACTATTTGATGATTATAGGGATTCCTCTCCTGGTCTATTTTAAAGTCAGGCAAAAATTTGACAAAACAATGTTTATCATTCTCTTTTCATTCTGCATGTATTATTTGATATTCATTCTATTTCCTTCTTTTGGCCCTCAATTTTATTTTCCGGTAGAAAAAAGATTGGTACCCGAAGGTTTTCTTTTTCAGAAAATCATGAATTTTATTATTGCCACCGGAGAAACCCAAACCGGAGCATTTCCAAGTTCACATGCAGGACTGGCATTGATATTGATTATCATAACCAAAAAATATTTTAAAAAATTATTGTGGATATTGATTCCGGTTACGATATTATTACTATTATCCACAGTATATATTAAAGCTCACTATGCAATAGATACCATTGCAGGAATTTTCTCAGGAGGATTGTTTTATATTATTTCCAATGCTTTATATCAAGGATTTATTGTTTCAAAGGGTTCTAGTTTAAACTAGTGTTTGTAAATTTTGGGTGGATTTCGTGTTCTTGCATGCCAGCCATGGCTGTTAAACTAGAAAGCAGGTTAGTGCTCTTGCCTGCATGCCTAACGGCAAGCAAATCGGTAGGCAGGCTTGTGGCACTTTTTTCACCACTTCATAAGCTCCCGATCTCTATAACTACTAAAATTCGCATATCTTATTTTTAAAAGTATATATTATATAAGCTTTTAATTTAGGAATTCAATTAAAGGTTTTTTTAGCGAACATAGTATCTAAGATTTATAATTTATGGTATTTTGAAAATATTTTGATCTTTTCCACTTTTTTGGCTTGACCCAAAAAAGTTACAAAAAAAGTCAAGACAAAACGATG
>JAWLEM010000222.1:0-4154 GCA_041686115.1 Bacteroidales bacterium | reverse complement strand
ATATTCGGTACCCTGTATGAATTCTTCGATAATATAATTATTAGGCGAAATAACCTCTTTAGGGAAAAGGCTGCCGTGTGATTCTGTGTTTTCTTTGATTTCTTTTACAGCCTCTAGCCAGTTATCGTTATTATAAATGGTATACACCCCAATGCTTAAAAATCCGTATTTCGGTTTAATGATAAAAGGTTTTTTGTATTTGGATATATCAATTGTGTCTAGTTCATCTAGGCTGATTTCCCTGAATTGAAAATCCGGATATATCGATTGGATTAACTCCCTGAACCTGAATTTGTTTTTGAAAATATCGATGTGTTTAACAATTTCTGAAGTTGATAAGTTTTCTACGATCCATTCGATACTATTTTCGGAGTTGGTATATAAAACTTTTTTGTCACAATAATTATTTATGCTTTCTTCATCATTTCTTAAAAAAACATCCTCTGAAAATCCCAACTCAGATGATATATCATTTAAAACGACATCATAATTTTTTTTCTCTATAGTATTCTTCAATAATTCCGATACATACGGGTTTTCTAAAATAAACATCCTGTGCTTTTTTGTTAATAATTTACATGATCAAGGCAAAACTTACCGAATAAGATATCTTGTCTTTGGAGTTGGTTAGAGTAAGAAGGAATGAAATAGTTTAATCGATTTTTTAATTTCCGTTTGTAAACCACTGTGGCAGGTCAATTTTTTTTAGCGTGCAAAAAACTAAAATGATTCTTTAATAAATTTTTTCGTCGAAGTTTCCAAATCTTGCGGTCTTTTTTGCACGCCACTCAATCTAAAAGCTGTTTTTATTTCAATAAGCCATATTGCATTATTTAGTTTTATTTCGATAAGGTGTTATGTAATCTGATCTTTTAAAGTGGCACAAATCGAACCGTGTTTTCCACTAGTTTTGGAAAAATTGCAAGCCTTCCTGTGAAACGGGCAGGTGGGCTTACAATTGCAATGGCTAATTAATTTTTATTATTGTCTGATAGTATGCTATAATCATCTATGTATGCGAGATAGCTGTTCAACTGTGCAAAATGACTGTACAGGTGTGCGAAATAAGCGTACATGTTTGCTACATGACTGCACAACTATGCGAAATAACCGTACATGTCTGATACATCTGTGCGAAATGACCGTACAATTCAAATTTCACTATAAATTGCGTTACAATCCAACTACAAAAAAACGACATTTACACGACATTCATTGTCAAAGTTACTGTTATCATAAGCTTACGTAAGTTAAAAAAAAGTTGCCATTCAGCAAGTTCTTCATCATTAAATGGAGTGGCTTTGGGATATTTCTTCGCCCGAATCATAAAGGGGAAAGGATGGTTATTCCACAAACTCACCGCATAAAACCTGTTTTTCACACACATATCTAAAAATTCTTCCCAAAACTTCAGGTCATTGCAGGTTTCAATGTGCACATCATTTGCCGGGCCGGGACGGTACCATGGAAGATTTATTTTTACCGCCCTAAACGCATTGGCAGGATTTATATGTCATGAAAATAGTATTACCAATATGAATGCCCACAAAAAATTTAATTTATTATTCATTTAACAGTCTCTTATTCAATGATTATTGCTTCAATTTCCTGAAGATTATCTAAAGTGAATTCAATTATTGTGTCACCCTCAAATTTGATTGTTTTTCCCGACTTCAAACAATATACTTTTTTAGGTTTCGTGTCAACTTTAATTTCAAATTGGATATCAGCTATTTCCAGAGGCTCAAAATAGCTGCGGCCATTAAATCCCGACAAATTGATTAAATTAATGATGTATTTATCATAGGAATCTGATGGGTCGGAATTGTACTTGAATTTATTTAATGTTATTTCTACCTGAGGCGGTGCATTGGTTTTAAAACCCTGCATAATTTCAGGGTTGATATAATCTATTACATCAAGGAATATATCACGATGAGCAAAAAAACCATACTGGTGATACATTCTGCCAATTTCCCATGGAATATAAACTGTTTTTGCTGCATTTTTATCCAATATACTCATGCCATACCAACCTGTGGGCACGTGCCCTCCAATCATTTCCGGCGGCCCTTCTCTGCCTTTATCCAGTAAGGGAAGAAATAGCCGGCATTTCTTATCAAATTCACATTTCATGAAATTACATTTTAAGAATGCCTGGTGAAGCTTTTCCTGACGTTTTATAATATCCTGATCTTTCAACTGAACGTAATATTTGAACGCATCAAGTTCTTTTTCCTGAATCGTAACTCCAAATAGCTCGCTTAGTGCTTCAGGTGTATCAATCATCGACTGGTTGGTAGCAATAATATTTACGCCTTGCTCTGTTAGCTTTCTTAGTGTTTGTATTTCGTCATCGCTAAAGTTATTTAAATGGCCAATTACAATAATTTTGTAGTTACTCAACTTTTCGAAGCGTTTCGCGATATATTTTTTTAAAATCAGATCAAACTGAACATGTTCTTCTTTTAAAATTTGTTCGATGCCTCTCATTTCCTCCATTACCGGCCCACCCGGCCAGTAATCCTGTTTAATAATTGCAATTTTTGCTTCAGATTGAAAATCACCATAGTATTTTTCATTTTTTTTATGATAGGCATAAACCTCTTTAATCACTTCAAAACCCCTTTCGTCTTCATAGTTTCTCATATCCCCCATCAGGCTAATATCTAACCCCGAACCATGTGCAATACTTTGAAACAACCTGTTTCGAATTCGAACAGGTGGCACAGCGTGATACCTTGAGCCAAATGTTATTTGCTGAATACTGGAACTACTGGCGATTTTATCATCAAAGGTGGATTCAACGGTATTTACATTTTCAGAGGCGATGTAGGCAAAATAGGGGATGTGGTGTAATTCTCCCTGAGCTTCATGCCTCATGATATCAATAAAATCATCATTGTAAGTACATAATGCAATATTTGGCCGTTGCGATTTAATCAAATCGCGCATTCTTTTTAGCAGCTCATTGGTGCTGTGTTTCTTAAACTCTATATATTTTCTGAAAACAGGATCATTCTCATCTTCAACAGTAGGCAATGTCAAACCTCCGGAAAATTCCTTAAAGCGTTTTTTATCGTTCGGATTTTGATCGATACCGTGATAAACACCTTTATAATAATCCATGGTATTGTAACCAAACATATTTACAAACATTCCGTCAATAGGATAATTGTCTATGACCTCCTGAACAATTTCAAAAGCATGTTTTTGCATATACTCTCCATTAACGGATGCCACCATCATTCCGTAATTGTCTACTCTTTCCCCTTTCGGAGACAGATAAAACCAGTCGGGGTGTTCTTCAAAAAAGCTTTTATGAATACGGCTAAAATCAAACCTTACAATAACCCTAATTCCATTTTCATGACAAAGTGAAATCACACGTCCGAGCATATCGTCTTTCACATGAGGGTTCTTGTAGTGAAAAGGAAGCTTTGTGGGGTAAAATGCCATGATCCCACCGGCATTAATTAGTAAAGTATTTGCCGAATATTCGATTAAATCGGCCAGTAATGAGTCCGGATTTAATGCACTTTCCGCAGCGGGTAAATTGGTTTGAATCATACGAAGGTTGTTTTTTTCCCACCAAATTGCAGTGTCTGCGATAGGATCAATTTCCTGAACTTTACGAAGCATCTCATTCTCTGTCGAGTGCTGACAGGAGAATAATGAAATTACGATGATACCTAATAAAATGTAATTGATTTGAAATGATAATTTGTTTTTAATATTCCACATATTGTAAGATTTTGACAATTTCTATTTCGACTTATTTTAATATCCGCTATAACCGTTTTACCAATACCACCCAATCCTGTTCGGGCAGATTATTCTCAATTTCAGGAGGGTTTCCTATTGATTGAATTCCGCCACCATCTATTGATTCAACCGAGCCTGTTTGCAATCCATTTCCAGATAAAGGGTTAAACCATTTTACGCTAAAGCGACCTTTGGCAGTACTTAAATTTAGGGTACTGGTTTTAAGATCTGGTAAATAGATAGCATAAATCTCATTCTTCTTGTGCAAGCAATAGGCCTCTTTTGAGTTCACTAAACCATGTTCGGGTTGCATTTCCCAATAGGGGAGATAAGCATTAAAAAATTCCTTCGCATAGTTTGTGATTTCCCATAGTCGGTTTCTTTGGCGC
>JAWLEM010000221.1:0-4185 GCA_041686115.1 Bacteroidales bacterium | reverse complement strand
TTAAGATTATTCCACAACTTAAGCGAATCATCATCTGCCATCGACAGAAGGTCTTTTAGAGTTAAAGCTTCGCAGTCGGAACAGGATAAAAGATAAGGTGCTGAAAATTCATAATTGGCAAAATATCTTTCTAATTTGAATTCTTGAATTTTCATTCTTAAAAGCTTACGATTAATAGAAGTAAAATTAAACTTTTTATGGTTGAATAAAAAAAGCCACCAAATTTTTAATTTTTGATGGCTTTATCGTTTAATATCAAATAAAAATTAGTCTAAATCCATTTCTTCTTCAATAAAATTAATTCCGTACTCTTCTAATTCTTTAAGTACCGGCTCATAAACATCTTTTGTGGTTGGAACAACTACACCTCGCTTTTCTATTACTCCGGTTAAGAGTAGCTTAGTTGCTATGGCTACCGGAATTCCAACAGTAATCGACATAGCAGTATGCACCTGGTCTTTGCCTCTAACCACTAGCGATGATGTTATGCGCTTATTTTTGCCATTTAACGAGTAATCAAACAGGTGCTGCATAGCAATCATATCTTTATCATTTTCGCCTAATGCCCACTTTTCTTCCAGTAGTTTTTGCAAAATCTGTGCAGGTGATGCATCAGAAAGCCCTGTTTTTTGATCTTCGAAAATACCAAGCCACGCTATTTTTTTAAATACTTCAGATTCTTGATCTATACCTGTATAATCGCAAATTTTTTGTTCCACAGGGTCTTTTTCATTATAGGGTAGAAAAAGGTTGATAAACTCCCTGTAGGTTAAGTTTTCAGAATTCTCTATTTTGAAAGTATCATCTGTTAATCCGAGTTGTACAAAAACGTCCCACGCAGCACAATATCCCGGCCGGCGAAGTGTCCCTCGTAAAATGGTTGGAATATTTTGTAAATTATACGTTTCTCTGTAGCATAATGAATCGCGGTTTGGGTACATCTCAAAATCACCAACATCTAATATAGATACTTTTTCTGTTCTTCGAAACAATTGATTGTAAGGAACATATTTGTACTTGCCGTGATCGATATATTGAGCGGTCGACTGGCCGGCAACTACAACATTTCTCGGGTTCCAGGTAAATTTATAGTTCCATGGATTATTATCATATTCAGGAGCAACAAGTCCTCCGGTGCTTGATTTAAAAACAACCATTTTACCTCCTTTGGCTTTTATTTCATTAATCACTTTCATGGCCGACATATGATCAATACCAGGATCTACACCAATCTCATTTAATAAAAGAATATCTTTGTCCAAAGCCTCTTGATGTAATGATTTCACTTCTTTAGAAACATACGAAGCGGTAATCATATGTTTACCAAACTCAACACATCTTTCAGCAACCAAATGATGAAAACGTGCCGGCAACATCGAAATAACAACATCGGCATTTTTTATTTCTTCAATTCGCTGCGATTCGTTAAACACATCAAATTCGAATGCTTCTCCATTTTCATGATTGTTTACTTTTCGTTTGGCTGTATCAACTGACATATCTCCAACACGAACTTTCCAATCATTATGGGTTGAATGATCCAGCAAGTATTTGATTAAACTTGATGATGATAGTCCAGCTCCTAAGATTAATATTTTTCTCATAGAATGATTAGTTGTTTGATTTTAATTGAATTTAATGTCGCTAATGTAAAATTATTTTTGAGTAAGAAAAATAATTTTTAACAGGTCTTTAAAAAATAATTTTATCATTCATTAGTTCTTGCATTTATTCAATACTAGATATAATGATTTTTAATGAACTATTTTTTGTTTTTTAAAAAAAGTTGTTACTTTTACGGACAACGGAAAAATTAACCCCTAAAATTTTTACCGCAAAAAAGTTTGAATTTTTTAGTCCTTGTGCAAGCAAGGACTTTTTTTTCGTCAATAAATAAAAACAAATGTAATAATGGATCACTTTAAATAGTTGAGGGAAATAAGAACTTTTATACTAAACTATTTTTATAAATGTAGTATTTTAGTTGCATTATAAAATAATTAGAGCAAAATCTATTTCTTGTTGTAATCTTTGATTTTATAATAAAAAATAACCTCATTTGTTCCACTTTTTTGGCTTGACCCAAAAAAATTACAAAACCTGCATGCTGCAGGCAGGAAAGTCAATACAAAACGATGGTTATTCGCCATTCTGGCTCATGAGGGCCTTGCCGTTCTCCGCTCTCTGGAATAAGTCAACAATTCCAGACAAAGTAAGTAAACTCCTTTGTCGGAATTCTATGACTTATTCCATTCATACCACGCATGGCTCGCCGTTTTATTCGCTATCGCTCATGAAGATTGACGTTGTCGTGCTAACGCTCATTAGGATAGACGTTGTCAGGGCAACGTTTAATTTAACTATACTTAAAATATAAATTATTTTGAAGAAGGTGTGGTGGAAATCCGAAATGAGTGCGGAATTGTTGATAATCGCCATGTGACCAATATTTATAATTAAGAAAACTGGAGAAAAAACATTCTTGAAATACAATATTTACGAAAAGAATCGGATTGATTATCAAAATTCGTTCATTTCGGTTGATTTTGGTTCTTTTATCAAGAAAAGAACAATAAGAGATTAATTATTATTCATCACAAAGTCATTTACGGTATGTAAAGATGCAATTTTCCCAACTTTAACTAATGTAATTTATAAAATATTTAATAATATTCTACGGCACTTTATTCTCCTTAGTTAAATATTCTGTTTCTTTTTATAATAGTTTTACTAATACTTCGGTTTTACAGCAAAGCCCTCGCCGAAGGTAACTTTTTGACGCAAAACAGGAAGCTTTTAGAGTAAGCGGCGTGAATGATACTAATTGCTTTTTTTATAAGTAGCTAAAATTTGTGTTTAATTTTGATCATTTCACAAGAATATGAAGTGATCCGTAATAATGTATTTGGTTTTGTTTAAAGCAAACATCAATAAGCAATCAGCAAATTGCATACTTATAATAAAATTCATATGTAGTGCTTGTAAGAAAAATCCTGTATTGGATAAGAAAGCTTCATTTTCAAGCCTGCCTGACGGCAAAGGCAGGGCTTGCGAAGTCAGAAAATACACAGTTTACTAATGTAAATGAGGAATTTTCTGACAAGTATAACGCAGAAAATGGAGTTTTCTTGCCGACACTATGTAAGTAAATTGTTAAATAATAATTAACCTGAAAACTGATATTCTGTTAAAAATTCACTTTTTTTGTGTATTGTAATAGGTTGAATTATTTTTGTAAATTATTTAAAATCCGGTAAAAACATTGTCGACAAATAAGAAATACGCCGAAACTCCTTTAATGAAGCAATATTATGAGGTAAAGAGAAAACACCCTGACGCCATATTATTGTTTCGTGTGGGCGATTTTTATGAGACCTTTGGTGAAGATGCCATTAAAACAGCCGAAATTCTTGGAATAACGCTAACCAAACGTGCAAATGGCGCTGCATCTTTTGTTGAGCTTGCCGGAGTGCCTTATCATGCACTTGAAACATATTTGCCTAAACTGGTAAGGGCAGGGCAAAGAGTTGCTATTTGCGAACAACTCGAAGATCCCAAAAAAACCAAAAATATCGTTAAGCGTGGAGTTACCGAGCTTGTTACACCCGGTGTTTCATTAAACGATAATGTGTTGGAACATCGCGAAAATAACTTTTTGGCTTCTGTTCATCTTGATAAAAATATGGGAGGTGTTGCCTTTCTTGATATTTCTACCGGCGAGTTTCTTACCGCAGAAGGAAGTTTTGAGTATATCGATAAACTGTTAAGCAGTTTTCAACCTAAAGAAGTACTGTTTGAGCGGAGTAAAAATCAACAATTTATAGAGTTGTTCGGCGATAAGTTTTATACTTACAAACTCGACGACTGGGTATTTACCGAAGAGAACGCTTCCGACAAGCTGCTTAAGAAATTTCAAACATCCACATTAAAAGGTTTTGGTGTTCAGGATTTAAAGTACGGAATTATTGCGGCGGGTTCTATTTTGCAATATTTAGAGATTACTCAGCACGAAAAATTGCAACATGTTGCCACCTTATCGCGAATAGAAGAAGACCACTATGTTTGGCTCGATAAATTTACCATCAGAAACCTGGAGCTTTTTTATTCTATTAATGAGGGAGCAAAAACATTAATCGATGTAATTGATCAAACCATTTCTCCAATGGGAGCCCGATTATTAAAACG
>JAWLEM010000220.1:0-4205 GCA_041686115.1 Bacteroidales bacterium | reverse complement strand
TAAATAAAGTTCATTAGCAATGCGTAAATATAATGTTTGATCTAATGTATTATGAAAGGTTTTAAAAGGACGTGCTGCAGCACCGCCATAAAGGGGTTGTAAAATTGGAGTTTCCACTTCCAAATAGCCCTTGTTGTTTAAAAATTCACGCATCGAGTTTGTGAGCTTGGTTCGCTTTACAAATGTTTCTTTGGTCGATGGATTTACAATTAAGTCCAAATGGCGCTGACGGTATCGTTGCTCTGCATCAGAAAAAGCATCATAAACTTTGCCATCTTTTTCTTTTACAACAGGCAATGGTTTTATCGATTTGCTTAAAACTTTTAGCTCAGTTGCATTAACAGAAATCTCTCCCACTTTGGTAATAAAAACATTTCCTTTTATTCCAATAACATCGCCAATATCTAAAAGCTTTTTAAAAACTGTATTATATAGCGTTTTATCTTCATCCGGACATAAATTGTCGCGTTTTAAATAAACCTGTATTTTCCCTTTATCATCTTGCAATTCAATAAATGAAGCGCTGCCCATAATTCTTCGGCTCATAATTCTGCCTGCAATGCTCACATCCTGAAAGTTATTTTTATCAGCATCAAACTGTGATAATATCTCTTTCGAATTTGTATTTGTTTCATACATTTCTGCCGGATAGGGATTTATGCCCAACTTTCTCAACTCTTCAAGCGATTGCCTGCGAATAATTTCCTGTTCGCTCAATTCTAAATTCATCATATTTAATATTTATCGTATTGGTAAAAAACGGTACAAAGATATAATTAAATACTTAATTATGGGATGTATAGATAGATCAATATATTAATTTAAAATGAGATGTTTTTTTAAATAAGTAATAAAAAATGTAAGATATTGGTTTTTAAAATCCTGTGAATGCTGTTTTTGATTTAATGGTAAATCATACCAATTTTTATTTAGAATAATTTAATTTTGTATGATATATCATTAGATGATAAAATCTAGGTAATTATGGAATCAGGAAGGAATAATAAACGGAGATTACCGCGGTGGATGAAGATGCAAATGCCTAAGGGAGAATCTTATTCTAAAGTTAAAAATACGGTTAATAAATATAATCTACACACCATTTGCACCAGTGGTAACTGTCCTAATATTGGTGATTGCTGGAACCGTGGAACAGCTACTTTTATGATTCTGGGAGATATTTGTACCCGTTCGTGCAAGTTTTGTGGTGTAAAAACCGGCAAACCATTACCTCCTGACTGGGATGAACCAAACAGGATTGCTGAGTCTGTTCAATTAATGAATGTAAAGCATTGTGTAATTACTTCTGTTGACCGGGACGACCTTGATGACGGCGGGGCTGCTTTTTGGGCTGAAACCATTCGGAAAATAAAAGAACTAAACCCGGAAACTACGATCGAAGCTTTAATTCCCGATTTTGACGGAATAGAAGAGAATATTCAAAAAGTTATAGATGCCAAACCTGAAGTAATTTCGCACAACCTTGAAACCACTGAAAGATTAACGCCACAAATACGAACAAAAGCGCAATACAGAAGGAGCTTAAGTGTTTTAAAATATATTGCAAAATCGGGTATTACTGCAAAATCAGGGATAATGCTCGGATTGGGAGAAACTGAAGAAGAAATTATACAAACCATGGATGACCTGATTAGCGTAGGATGCCAGGTAATGACCATAGGACAATATTTGGCTCCAACCATCAATCATATACCGGTAAAAGAATATATTGCTCCCGAAAAGTTTGATCAATATCGCGAAATCGGGCTTAAAAAAGGATTCCGGTTTGTTGAAAGTAGCCCCCTGGTAAGATCATCATACCAGGCTGAAAAACATGTTAACACAAAGTAATTTTGAAATGGCAAAAAAAATAGATGTCCAATATATTGATTTGGGTTTAATTGATTACAAAAAAGCCTGGGATTACCAGGAAGATATTTTTTCTGAATTTTTGAAAATAAAATCAAAAAACAGAGACTTACCAGAAAACGACCAGATAGAGATAAGTAATAAACTGATATTCTGTGAACATCCGCATGTTTATACATTAGGAAAAAGCGGACAGCAAAACAATCTATTAATTAGCGATGAGTTACTAAAAAAAATTGAAGCCACTTATTACAAAATTAATCGTGGCGGTGATATTACTTATCACGGGCCAGGCCAAATTGTAGGATATCCAATTATTGATCTCGAAAGATTTAATTTGCAGGTAAAACAATATATTGCTAACTTGGAGCAATCAATTATTCTTGCACTTGCTGAATTTGGAATTCGAGCAGGTAGGTTACCTGGGGCAACAGGTGTTTGGCTCGATAGCGATAATGCAAATGCAAGAAAAATTAGTGCAATTGGTGTTAAAGCAAGCAGATTTATTACAATGCACGGATTTGCTTTTAACGTTAACACAAATCTCGATTACTTCAATTATATTAACCCTTGCGGTTTTGTTGACAAGGGTGTAACATCGATGGAGAAGGAGCTGGGCAAAAAAGTTGATTATGAAATGGTGAAAGATGTTTTAAAATCGAAAATCGCAGAGGTATTCGGGATGAGTTTAAAAGAGTAAAAAAATATGAAAACTATATATGGAAAAAAGATGGGTACTAAAACAACAAGGCAATGAAGAAGATATTCAAAAACTAGCTAAAGAATTAAATATTGAACCTGTATTGGCAAACCTGCTAGTGCAACGAGGTGTTAGAACATTTGAAGAGTCGAAAGCCTTTTTTCGGCCGAGCCTGGATAATCTTCATGATCCTTTTTTAATGAAGGATATGAATCTGGCCATTGAGCGGATTGAAAAAGCCATTCACAACAACGAAAATATACTCATTTATGGCGACTACGATGTTGACGGAACAACTTCTGTTGCGTTGGTTTATATTTTTTTAAAAGAAATTTATCCAAATGTTGGATATTATGTACCCGACAGGTACAGCGAAGGTTATGGGGTTTCTTTGCAAGGTGTTCAATATGCACAGGAAAACAGTTATTCGTTAATTATTGCTCTGGATTGTGGTATAAAAGCCAACGAAAAAATTAGCTACGCAAAAAAGCAGGGAATAGATTTTATTATTTGTGATCACCATTATCCGGGAAGCGAGCTGCCAGATGCAACTGCTATTCTTGACCCTAAACGCAGTGAGTGTAATTATCCTTTTAAAGAGCTTTCGGGATGTGGTGTGGGTTTTAAGCTTATTCAGGCTTTTGCCCGAACAAACAACATTCCTTTCGAAAATTTAATTCCTTATCTTGATTTAGTGGTAGTTAGTATTGCTTCCGATATTGTTCCAATTGTTGATGAAAATAGGATTTTGGCACATTTTGGTCTGATCCGGTTAAATGAAAAACCCAGGCAGGGTTTAAAGTCGATCATTAATCTTTCCGGATTATCCGGAAAATCAATTAATATTGATGACATTGTTTTTAAAATAGGCCCCAGAATTAATGCAGCCGGCAGAATGGAATCTGCCGATAAAGCCGTAGAACTATTGTTGGCGAGAAATTCGGCAAGGGCTAAGTCTGTTGCAAATAGTGTAAACTTTTTTAATGATGCGCGGAAAAATATCGATCGCAGTATTACTCAGGAAGCATTAAGGCTCCTGTCACAAGAGCAGGAGATGGGTGAAAGAAAAACAACCGTATTATATAATTCACAATGGCACAAAGGAGTAGTTGGTATTGTAGCTTCCAGGTTAATTGAGACGTATTATCGGCCAACAGTTATTCTAACAGCATCCAATGGAGTGGCTACCGGATCGGCAAGGTCGGTTGTAGGATTTGATATTTATCAGGCTATAGAAGCCTGTAGCGATTTGCTGGAGAACTTTGGCGGCCACATGTATGCTGCAGGTTTAACCTTACAAATTGATAAAATAAACGATTTTAGAGATAGGTTTGAAAAAGTGGTGAGCGAAAAAATAATTGACGAACAGCTTATTCCGCAGGTGGAGATTGATTCCGAACTTAAATTAAGCGAGATTACACCAAGGTTTTATCGTATATTAAAACAATTTCAACCTTTCGGGCCCGAAAATATGGCTCCTGTTTTTGTTACTAAAGATGTGGCTGATAATGGAGAAGGGCGAATAGTTGGAATCAGCAAAGAACATTTAAAGCTTTCGCTAATACAAGAGGATGACCCCTTTAAAAAATATGCAGCTATAGCTTTTCAGCAGTCCAATCTTTATGAGTATATCCAT
>JAWLEM010000219.1:0-4207 GCA_041686115.1 Bacteroidales bacterium | reverse complement strand
TAATCAGAAGTTTTTAAGCCAAATATTATACATTGAATTAATAACCCCAACCGGGAAGCAAATGAATGGGGCAAAATATAAAATTGAGCAATCGAGATGTTTTGGCACATTTAAGATTCCTGAAAACCTTTACAGTGGAAATTACTATGTAAGAGCCTATACGAAATTCATGCGGAATAATGGCCCATCTTCCTATGATTATCAATTCATTAAAATCATCAATCCATCTCGCGATGATCTATTAAATGAGAATCTCGAAACAGATTCTTCTCAATTTAAAATAACCCCTTTAAACAAAACCAATCATGCTTTTCTTATAGAAATAGAGAAAGATACTTTCGGTTTGCGCGAAAAAATTATTGCCAAAATAAGCCAAAACTCTTTAAGAAATTTCCAGAATGTAGTGGTTAGTGTTGTTCCTGCAGCAACAACAACTTACCATACTATTCAATCCACGGCAAGGACAAAGTCTTCAGGGCAATTTTTCCCTGAAACAAGGGGGGTAAGCCTATCTGGGTTGCTTAAAGATAACTCTACGAGCGAACCTTTAATCAGGAAAAAAATAAACTTAACCATAATGCAAAGTAAAAAAAATATTTTTTACTCCACTTTCTCCGATAATAATGGGAATTTCTACTTTGCTTTTCCTGATTATAAAGGCGACAGAGATATATTCATAAGTCCTGAAAAAATACCCGGAGCAAATCCAGAATTATTGATTAATAATGATTTCTGCACAAATAATATAACCCTGCCAAATCCACCATTTGTGTTATCAGAAAAAGAACAAAAATCAGTTTATAAGCTTGCCATTAATAATCAAGTTTATCATCATTTCTTTAATGATACACTTGATGAAAATCAGTCTGAAAATACTAACCTTAACGACACCCTGCCTTTTTATGGGTTGGCAACAAACACCTTAAAAATTGATGACTATATTGCCCTTCCAACACTAAAAGATTATCTTACAGAAATATCTTTCCCGGTAAAAATTAAGGAAAAAAAAGAATTTAAGGTCATTGGGGATCGTGCTGAGATCAATTTTTACGATCCATTAATTATGGTGGACTTTCTTCCTGTTTATAATATTGAACATATTCTTGAAGTTTCGCCTCAAAGATTAGATAGAATTGAAGTGGTAACTACTCCTTATGTTAAAGGGGATGTTATTTACGGCGGGATAATCAATTTTATTTCAGTGACCAATGATTTGGGTGGTGTTAAATTACCAAAATCAGGAATGTTCTTAAATTATTTATTTTTAGAAAACAGGAAAAACACTAATCCGAATTACAAAACTCCCGCATCCGATTTAATCCCCGATACCCGAAACACATTATACTGGAATCCGGATTTAAAACTTGATTCAAATTCACAAACAGAAATCTCTTTTTATACCGGCGATACTGATGAAAATTATATAATTAAAGTTGTCGGAATAACTAAAAAAGGAGAAAAAATATACTCATCAAAAACATTTATTGTAGAATAAATGTTTTCTGCTAATAGGTGATTTACATAATATTACAAATATCATTTCCAATTTGACGGAATATTAAATTTACTCACCATGCCAACTGTACTTTTAATATCTATTTCACAATGCTGCCAGCAAACAATTTCATTATATAATTTTTAGTTCATTTTAAAGTGTACAGTTATGATTGATCCAAATTTCTCATCCTGCCATCTTCGATTATTCCTATATGTGTTTCGAAACTTCAAAAGCAGAAGCAATATCAAGATCCTTTTCAATTTTTATTAAACCATCGAGTTGCTCGGGAATATATTTCAGGTTACAAAAATCATAATGCCCGGTTCCTGCATTACTCCACGAATAAGAATTTATACCCACAATTCGGTGCTGTCTGATTATCAGGGCGTTAAATTATTTATGAAAAATAAAATAAAAAAACCATTAAAAAGGGGGTAACGTTTTGTAAATTTATCACACTGATAAATAAAAAATAATTTAAACCTACGTTCTATGAGAAAAATAATTTATTCAATTACATTGTTAACTTTCATATTAGCCTTTTTGATTGAAATACCTGCACAAACAGAACAGACAGACTGCAAAGTTTTGGTTAAAGAAATTTCAGACTTCTATTCAGGAGAATGTAAGGATGGTTTAGCAAATGGAGAAGGTATCGCAAAAGGCATTGATACCTATGAAGGAAAATTTAAAAATGGATTACCTCACGGAAAAGGGAAATATGTTTGGGAAAATGGGAATTATTTTATTGGAAAATTCAAAAAAGGGAAAAAGCATGGCACAGGAGAACTCTATATCGCAGAAAAAGATAATATAATAAAGGTGAAATATAAAAATGATGAGTTGGTTGACGATGGGACCCGTCCTTATACTATAAATAATAGTGTAAATGTAAACACTGTAAAAATTCGAAAGTATGAAGAAATACTCCCCGGAACTATTGAAATTATTTTTGATATTGCTAAAAATAAAAGCTATTTCAACACCCTAGAATTATCTGGTAGTAGTGGCCATGAAATTATGTCTGTAAATAATGTAGGATTTAAAAACGTTACATTTCCTTTTACTGCAGAAATTAAGTTTATAGTAAGCGGTGAAAAATTTATTGTTACAGAAAGGTGCATAGTCGAATTTACAATCCATGAACCCGGAGGTTGGAGGGTTATAATACAACAAGAACAATCTTCTGGTATTTACACGAAGGATAGACTCTATTAAGAAAGTTTTGTTTATAAGAAAGCTGTGTTAAATTTCGCTTTCTTTATGCTCAATTCTTAAAATGCTTAAGACAATTTATCAGATTCAGAAATTTATGTAGTAGCATCTGCAAGTGATAATTAAGGATATATTTCAATTATTCCATTCAGCATCCCTTATATTTACCGAATTTATCTTTGCTCGGTTAATTAATTTCTAAACCTATAGTATAAAAAATCAGGTAAGAAAATTAGACCATATCTGAATTGGTTTAACTTACATTAAACATCCCACCCCATCAAACATATCATTCGCTTAAATTCCAATTGAATATTTGCTTGTATGATTACTTCCTTTTTTGTTACTGGATGATTAAAAACAATTCCTGCTGCATGCAACATCATGGTAGTCATTTCAAATCTGTCTTTAAACAGCTTGTTTTGTTTGTTGCAACCATGCGGCCGGTCGCCAATAATGGGATGTAAAATATGGGCAAAATGCTTTCGGATTTGATGCAACCGCCCGGTTTGGGGATAGGCTTCGACCAAAGAATAGCGCGATGTTTTAAAATTACCCGAAGGAATATCAAGTTCTGCTCTTTTTAATGTTCTATATTCGGTAATGGCTTCCTGAATTTTGCCTTTTTCGTTGATTAACGGGTAATCAATCAAACCTGAATCATCGGGATATCCACGAACAATGGCCAGGTACTTTTTCTTTACCTTGTTTTCAGCAAACTGCTTATGCATCAAAGCATTTACTTCCGAACCGAGAGCGAAAAGCAACACGCCGGAAGTTTTACGATCGATCCGGTGACAGGGGTAAACCAATTGCCCGATTTGATTTCTCAGTTCCTGCACTGCAAAAACATCAGCATCGCCAATATAGTTAGAACGATGAACCGCAAGTCCATGGGGTTTGTTCATGGCAACTAAATATTCATCCTGGTATATAATTTCTAGATTCAAGGCTACCGTTTTTGATTCATTGATTAAGCAAAAGTAGTTTTTTTCTACGCATTAATTTCTCTTATAAACACATTCGACGAAAAACCCTGCAGGTTCATCCGGATAAAAAGCACGCTCGTCGGGTTTTATTTTATTCGTCAGGCAACTCGCCCTACTTTTGTTTCAAGAAAATTAACCAAAGAATTATTAATTTTTAAAATCAAAAAATATGAAAACTAAAGTATTATTCTTAACAGCAGTTTTTGCCATTTCAAGTTTCGTATTAATGGCACAGGAAAATGAAAAGAAAAATCACATCTGGGAATACCAGAAAAAAAAACAAACGAAAACTATCGGACTTTATGGAAGCTTGTTTTACACCTACTCGGAAATCATGGATAAATCCGCAGGCTATTTAGGCGCTGAAATCGGAGTTGTTTTTAACCAAAATTGGGCGGTGGGTTTATCAGGAGCTGCCATCAACTTCGATTACAACCTTGATGAACTGGTTAGCGACGGAACTTACCGGTTAGAAGGCGGACATACAGGAATGTTTGTAAAGTAT
>JAWLEM010000218.1:0-4215 GCA_041686115.1 Bacteroidales bacterium | reverse complement strand
GAGGTTTGTGAATATGTTTTTGTGACCAAAAACAGAAAGAAAGTCAACAGAAATAACCTGCTTAATAAAGGAAAAAAATGTTTCATAAGTTTAAAATAATTAGATAGTTTATGGTTTAAGTGGGGGCAAAAATAATAGTATATAAGCCTTGTACATTACGCTAAAAATGTAATGTATTGTTTAATATACAGAAGGTAAGTGGGGAGGTGTGAACGGTATAAAATATCTTCTAAACGGTAGGGCTATTTGTTTAACATACCATTTAATAGTTTTTTAAATTCTTCCTTTCTGCGGCGAGCCAGGTGTATCAATGAATTATCTGACATGACTATTAAGTTTTTTTCAGAATCGTACTTTTTAACGTGATGGAGATTAATTAGGAACGATCTGTGTGAACGAAAGAACTCCTTTGATCCAATAAGAGCCTCTATCTCTTTTAAAGGTTTTGTTATTAAAATTTGTTCTCTGTTTTTTGAGTTTATAACTGAATAGACTCCCTGAGCCTCAACGCTTATTATGTTATAAATATTAACGAGTTCGAAGCCGGAGCAAGAATTAATTTTTAATTTTCGATTATCGTTACTATTTACCTCGGTAACTAATTTTTTGTAATTAACCCCAGGTACTTCTTTATTGCTTATACGTTGAGTTACCTTATTAAGCGACTCTTTAATATCTGTTATAGAAACGGGTTTAAGAATATAATCAGCCGCATTATTTTTAATAGCCTGTATTGCATAGTGCTCATATGCCGTTGCAAATATAATTTCGAAATTAATTTCTGGAATGCTATCTAGCAACTCAAATCCGCTTAATTGTGGCATTTCAATGTCTAGAAACACAACGTCTGGCTTATGTTTAAGAATTAAACCAACACCCTCCAATGGGTTTGTTGTGGTAGCAATAATCTCAAGGTTTATGTCGCATAATTTTAAAGAGTTTTCAATTGCTTCAACTGCATCTTTCTCATCGTCAATAATTATTATGCTAATTTTCATTTCTTACTCTTTAAACTAATTTGTATTTTCTTTACCTATGAATTCAATTTCAATCCTTGTGCCTGTTAAATTATTGTTTACACTGTTTAGGTCAATAATTTTTACATGAATATCGTTTTTGTACAAATTGCTGTACATGTTTAACCGCTTATTTGTTATTTGTGTGCCATACGACTTGTTTTCGTTGTTTTTATTCATTCTCTTGGAACTTTCAAAACCAACACCATTATCTTCAATATGAATACAAATCTTATCTGTTTTCCTAAAAACCTTAATCATTAAATTTTTATCACCTTCCTTTAATCTTAAACCATGGTGAATGGCATTTTCTACAAATGGTTGAATAATTAGGGGCGGAACCTTAATTTTTTCAAGGTTAATATTGTCTTTAACAATTAGCTGGTAGTTAAAACAGTTTTTAAAACGGGCAAGTTCTAAATCAACATAAAGCCCTAGCGCCTCAAACTCTTCTTTTAGTGATATTGCAGAGTTTTGGGAATTATGCAGGACCCGTCGCATTAATTTTCCGAATTTTGATAAATACTCACTTGATTTAACTATGTCATTTTTAAGAATGTAGTTTTGAATTGAGTTTAACGAGTTATAAATGAAATGAGGGTTCATCTGGGCGCTTAAAGCCTTTTGCCGATATTTATTTAGTTCTGTTCCTAGGCTATTCCGCTTCCGTATTTCTGAAATTTTAATTCTGAATATTGTTAGGATTATTGATGAAGCAATCAGTATAATTATAAAAATTGCACCTAACTTAAAAAGTAGGGTTTGGTAGAAAGCCTTATTAATTGTAAAGGATAGTGTTGCAGGGTTCTTACTGTGCTTACCATAGCTGTTAATACATTTAACAATAAACTTGTAGTTACCCGGTGGAAGTAATGCGTAACGAACGGTTACGTCATCTGTTTTATGCCACCTTTTATCAACTCCCTCCAGCTTGTACAAATATTGTATTGGAGTGTTCCTTTTATAATTAAGCGAGACGAATGATACTTCAATAAAGTTTTGATTATGCTCTAATTCATAATGATTCTTTAAAAGGGTGTCTTTTGAAGTAACATTAAAGTCTGTAATGTAAATATCCGATTCCTTACTCTCTAAATTTTTATTTAAGTATGAAAGACCTTTATGTGTGGCAACAAAAAGTTTGTTTTTTAGAATCCCAATATCTTTTACACTGTTGGTTATCAAACCATGTCCGGAGTTGTAAATAGTAATATCGTTTATTCTGCTCGAATCATTAAACTGTACCTGAGCAATACCATTATTTGTGCCGAAAAAGAAAAGGGAATCACTCTTAATAATTGATGTTATGGAATTACCCGGTAAACCATCCTTTATACTAAATCTATATATTGTATCTTGAGTGAATTTTAATACCCCTGCACCTTTCGTTCCAATCCAAATATCTTCTTTATCTTTAAACAGTACATTAATACGATTATTTAAAACAGGGTATTTATTAACTTTTACATAATGTTTTGTTTTCCAATTATAATTAAATAAACCTATGTCGGTACCAAGCAGGATGGTGTTATTATTTAACTCTAGAACATCATAAATATTGGCAACATTTTTTATAGATATGTAATCACCTTTAAAATTGCGCACTCTATTTCCATGAAAAAAAAGTAGATTATCGTCTGCAACCTTTAAAATCTTCCGAAACATCCTATAATTATGATAAACGATTTTATTATCATAAATTATTCGGGAACCTCCCAAACTATTGGAAATAAACAAGGAGTCGCCAATCCATTCTAGTTCTTTGCAGTCCAGCAAATTGCGGTCTGCTTTAAATTTGTACTCTTTTAGTTTTTCTAAATCAAACGAGTAATAATGTAGATTGTAGCCCCCAAAATATATTTTATTATCCTTTTTGGATAATTGACTAATTTTATTTGAGTTAATACCCGATTCTTCTGTAATATGCCTAATTTTTAATGAGGGGTAATAAAACACTCCGTTCTCCAGGGTTGTAACCCAAAACCCATCCTCATGGTCATAACTTACAGAGCTAACCGAGCTTGATTTTGCTAAATGAAAAACCTCCTTTTTAAAATTTAAATTTTTATAAGCGTACACGCCTTCATTTAATAAACCAACCCAAAGGAGACTGTCTTTACCTGTTGAAATCCATAAAACATCATTATTAAATTTTTTATAATGGGAGTTACCTAAAGAGTCTAAAACGTATAGGCTATAAAAATCGCTGTAAACAATGTAGTCCTGAAATTTGTGTGCGAAAGTTCTCGTTCTCTTATTTCTTTTATGTTTTAAAGTGTAAACAGTTTTATCTTTTTTCTTGGTTTCAACTGTGATTTTGTTTGAACGATATTTTGAAGTGTATAGTAAGCTCTTTTCATTAACTATTTTAACCAGATCATTATTGTTTTTAGGTGATATTTCAGTAATTATACCGTTTTGTGATATTTTCAGAATATTATAATTGTAAAAACTTATGTAAATATTATCTAAAGAATCAATGTAAAAACTTTTTTTTACAGGGAAGTTTGATCCACTTAGGCGATTTTCAATAAGGTTATTATAGGGAAATGTATGAATAGAATCATTCTCGAACCAGGATAAGCGTCCGGAAATTGATATAAACCAGATTCTGCTTTTATAATCTTCGTAAATTTCAAGTACCGTATTATCAGGAAGCCCCTCTAAATTTGTAAAATTTTTAAATAAGTAACCATCAAACCTACTTACACCCTCGTCTGTAGCAAACCAAATAAAACCCGTTTTGTCTTGAACTACGTGGTACACCTCAGAACTTGGTAACCCATTATCAACGGTGTAGTTTGTGTTGTTGAATGTTTGAGCACAAAGTAGAGTGGGCAGGAATATGAATATTTTGTAAATTAAGGCTTTATAGTAGTACATATTACCCTGTTATCAGCCTCAAAAATATACAATTGAATTCAATTAATAAAAACTTGCTTGCAATTCGTGTTGTTTATAATACTAATGCTTTGTTGGTGGAAAAAAGAGGGCATTATTTGGATTTAACTTTTGATAAAAGATGGTAAATATATGCGCTGGAGTTCTTTCATGTTTTTTTGTTGCAAAAAAAATTTGAAATAAACCCCTAACAGGTTATTGATTCCTATTAGGGGTTAATTCAGTTCAAACCTCTTGTAAAAGGGAAAGCAGCAATGGCCTACTTCACTTCAGCCCCATTACTTACCGCCTCGTTAGG
>JAWLEM010000217.1:0-4234 GCA_041686115.1 Bacteroidales bacterium | reverse complement strand
AAAAAATTTAACACCTGCAATCAATTTAACGTAATTTCATTCCGGATATCAGTAATGGTTTTTCTAAAAGTATTGAATTGCTGTTCGTTCATTACAACTTTTTCGGCGCTTTTGAATTTTACAGTACCATCGGGCCGTTTAATAAAAACTAATTTACCCGCATCTTCTACTTTAAACTGATTATAAATACCAATGATACGTTCCAGGTAAGGGATAATATCTTTGACATAATAATGGTCTTCATATAATTTACTGGTATTAAGCAGGCTTACAAAAGCATTTTTTTGTTCTGCAATTTTTTTAATTAATTCGTTTTCGTTAGAAAAATCATCTACCAAACTAAGAGAAAGATAAATACTTTCGATGTATGTACCCGCACTAATAATTACCATTAAGCCGTTATTATTATTCTTTTCCAGCTCCTGCATAATTTCGTAATAATATACATTGGTTAAATGATAGATAGAATCGAGATTTTCCATATTGTTGATGAGGTCATTTTTCATTTTCGTTCTTGTTTCGCTGGAAATAAGCAAGTCGTCGCTGGTTTGATTGATAACATCAACATATCTCGAAATCTGATTTCTTCTTAAGAAAAATGCAGCATAAGCCAGGTCTGCCAAATAAATCCCAAGATTTAGATTTTTTGTTTTCGTATTAATGTATTGATTAACATTGCTAACGGAGTTTAAATAATTATTGTTAAAATTTAAATGCTCTTTTTCAATAACATCAATAAGTTCATCAGGTGTCGGGTAAGTGTAAAGTATTTCCTGTGACATTAAAGTATCAGACTGATTCGAAAATTGTTGCTGTGATTTAGCTGTTAATGAGCAGGAAATAAACAAAACGCCCAATACAGATAGTAAAAACCCTTTCATTGTATTTTTTATCATTGGTTTATTCATGATTAAGTGCTGGTAAAGATAAAACTAAATATTAAACGAAATTTTACAAATAACGTTACTTATTTATTATAAACCTATTACAAAGCCTATTAAAGAAGACGAGCTGATGCTGAAAATGAAAAAGTGGATTTAATATATATTCAGTAAAGCGAAAAATAATATGACATCCGAGTTTAGTAGTGTCTTTAAAACACACCGGGACTTTCGGTTTAAAAAGTCAGGCATATTCTCCCTTGATGGACCTGCCATAAACAATCCTGCCAGCGGTTTATAACACTGGCAGAGATTAAAAACCGGCTAAAGCCTTTGTTTTTATAGTTTTTTTTATACCGTCAGCTAAAGCAGACGGCAAAAAATGGCTACTAAACCACTAAGCGAATTAATAATACAAAACCGGCAATTACCGTTGACTTCAGTCAACGGGTTTTAGGAGCAGCAAAAAAGCCCGGGCTTTAGCCCGTTTAATAAACGAGTCAGGGTGTGACTTCTCTCAAAAAGGTAGTTATGTTACCTGATACAAATATCTAATTATATTTTTTAATTCAATGCAACTTTTAAAAAGTCACGCCCTGACTTGCGGATATGAACAATCCTGTCAGCGGGTTGAAAACCTAACATCAACTTTTTTAAAAGTTTTGAACTTTAGAAAAGATTAGCCAAAAAGTTGCCGCAGTTTAAAGGAGCAGTAAGCAGCTTACAGGCAAGGTTGTGAAACTCTTAAAAGATATGCGGATTTTAGGAGCTTTCGAGGCTGTGTCTTCAGATCTAAAAAAGTGCCTGATTTTTCAAGGTGTGAGTCTTCTACAATCCTCATTAATTTGTAAGTTATAAACTGCTATTAATCAACAACTCACACTATGACTTGCGGAATCGTCATGCTTACTGCCTGCCTATGCCCAATTTTTATCGTTTATCAGGAAATAATAGTCGTTTGTTGATAATTTAATGCCGTTTGTCAAAAAAAACAATAAATTTTATTTGCAGGTTTATCATTTAATAGTTATTATTGGGCTGTTTTAAGAACAATTGGGGAATGGAATTTTATAAATCCGTTAATAAAATCGAGCAATTATCAGATATCAGCGGGGAGAAAAGGATTCTTATTGTCGAAGATGACGATATAGGGTTTTCTTTGCTTGAGGAGATTTTTATTGATTATAATATTGATATAGAACGTGCATGCGATGGCACAGAGGCAATCTCTTTCTTTACAGAAGATAAATATGCTTTCGATTTGGTTTTAATGGATATCAGAATGCCGAATGTTAATGGTTTTGAAGCTACATCAAAAATCAAGGAATTAAACCCGACAGTTCCTATAATAGCTGTAACTGCCTATGTTCATTCTCAAAGTATTTTCGATTGCCAAAATTGCGGGTGCGACGAATTTATTGCCAAACCTTTTGAAATTAATCATTTGGTTAAACTGGTAAGTAGGTATCTTAAAATAAGAAAATAACTGGAATCTAATAAGTGTGATTTTTGACTCCTGATCTTTCAATCCATCTTAATATTTAAAGGGTTTACAAAATAATTAGCCCTTTTATCGCTTTTAATTAAATCCTAAAACTTCTCAATACTACTCCCGATTACTGCAAATTAATTTTTTATTCATTTTTTAATTCTATAATTTTGAACAAATTATTGTAGAAATGATATAAAACAAAACATTATGAACAGAGATACAAAAATATTTGACTTAATCCAACAGGAAAAAGAAAGACAAATTAATGGTATTGAATTAATAGCATCGGAAAATTTTGTAAGCGACCAGGTTTTAGAAGCCATGGGCTCGGTAATGACCAACAAATATGCCGAAGGTTATCCCGGTAAACGCTATTATGGTGGTTGCGAAATTGTTGATCAATCGGAAGACCTTGCACGCGAACGTTTAAAGGAATTATACAATGCCGAATGGGTTAATGTACAACCACACTCAGGAGCACAGGCAAATGCAGCAGTTTTTCTGACCGTTCTTAATCCTGGTGATACTTTTATGGGATTAGACCTTTCACATGGTGGACACCTTTCTCATGGTTCTCCGGTAAATTTATCGGGTATTTTGTATCGTGCAGTATCGTATGGCGTAAAAGAAGATACCGGTATGGTTGATTACGATATGATGGAAGATGTTGCGCTAAAAGAAAAACCAAAAATGATTGTTGGCGGAGCATCTGCTTATTCGCGCGAATGGGATTATAAACGTATGCGCGAAATTGCCGACAAAATTGGTGCATTATTAATGATTGATATGGCGCATCCTGCAGGGTTAATTGCAGCGGGTTTACTAAAGAATCCTCTCGAATATGCCCATATTGTTACATCAACTACTCATAAAACTTTACGTGGACCAAGAGGTGGAATTATTTTAATGGGAAAAGATTTTGAAAATCCATGGGGAAAATCCACTAAAAAAGGTGTTGTACGTAAAATGTCTTCGTTATTAGATTCAGGAGTATTTCCCGGAACACAGGGTGGACCTTTAGAGCACGTTATTGCATCCAAAGCTGTTGCTTTTGGCGAAGCCTTAACACCTGAGTTTAAAACGTATCAAAAGCAAGTAAAAAAGAATGCTGAGGTTATGGCTCAGGAATTTATTAACAGTGGGTACAAAGTAATATCTGGTGGTACCGATAACCATTCCATGTTGATCGATTTAAGAACTAAATTCCCAGAAATTACTGGTAAACAGGTTGAAAATATACTTGTTAATGCTCATATTACCATCAATAAAAATATGGTACCTTTCGATTCCCGTTCTCCATTCCAAACATCGGGAATAAGAGTTGGTACAGCAGCCATAACAACAAGAGGGATTAAAGATGATAAAATTGCTGCCATTGTAGATTATATCGATCAGGTTATTACCAATATCGATGATGAAAATAAAATTGCAGATATTGGAAATCAGGTTAAGGATATGATGAGTAAATATCCTTTATTTGCTTATTAAATCTTTATAAAAAATATATTTTTAGCCACCTTTTGGGTGGCTTTTTTTATTTCTGATATTTGTTATATTTACAGGCTTATAAAAATAGTTAACAATGGAATGGTACATTATTTTAGCGGTTATAGGTGTGGGCTTTGTGGCCGGATTTATTAATACCCTTGCAGGCAGTGGCTCATTACTTACCTTACCCATGTTGATGTTTCTTGGATTACCGGCTAATGTAGCCAATGGTACAAACCGCATTGGTATACTATTTCAAAGCATAGTAGCATCCGGTAGTTTTAAAAGGCAAAAAGTACTGGATGTTAAAGTGGGTTTATGGCTGGGAATACCGAGCGTTATTGGTGCCATTGCCGGTTCGGTTTGGGCTGTT
>JAWLEM010000216.1:2352-4242 GCA_041686115.1 Bacteroidales bacterium | reverse complement strand
TGCTATTTGGTTCTGTTTTTGAACCCAACGATATTAACACATTGAAAATCATCCAAAATGGTGGTGGAACAAAGCAATTTTTACCCTTTATGAATAAAGTCTTTTTAAAACCATAAATAATGACATTTGAAGAGATCAAATCAAAATTAAAAAATTACACAGTAGGAATTGCCGGTGCTGGGGGATTAGGCTCCAACTGTGCTGTGGCACTAGCCAGAGTTGGCATTGGAAAATTAATTATTGCCGACTTTGATGTGGTTAATGAAACAAATCTAAACCGCCAGTATTTTTTCAGAGACCAACTGGGAATGAAGAAGGTTGATGCACTGAAAAATAATATTGGCCGAATAAATCCCGTTGTAAATGTAACCACAAAAGATATTCAACTGGATGAAAATAATATCGTTCCGATTTTTAAAGATTGTGATATTATAGTTGAGGCTTTTGATCTGGCAGAAATGAAAAAAATGATTATTGAAACCTGTTTGGCCAAGTGGCCTGAAAAACCACTGGTTATTGGTTCAGGCATGGCAGGTTGGGGTAAAAGCAATGAAATAAAAGTGAAAAAAAGTGAAAATTTATATATTTGCGGCGATGAAGTATCGGAAATTGCTGATAATAATCCACCCTTAGCGCCAAGGGTAGGAATTGTGGCAAATATGCAGGCCAATACAGTAATGGAAATTTTATTAAAAGTATAACAAGTATGAAGATTACGCTTAACAATAAAGAAGAGGCATTTGACAAGGATGAATTAACGATTAGCCAGTTACTGGATATTCAAAACTACTCCTACAAGATGCTGGTAGTTAAAGTGAACGGAGAGTTAGTGAAAAAAGCAGCATACGACAACACCAAAGTTAAAGATGGCGATGATGTGATGGTTTTGCATCTTGTTACCGGAGGCTAATGAAATTAATAATTAATTAAACTTTTAAACCAGACATTTACGTTTTGTTAATACTTTATATTGATTTTCTTTGATTTGATGTATAAAATCTTTTAATATTGTAAAAAGCATTATTCTGTCATGACTACAACCTTAAAAATATGGAAAAAGATATTGCCATTTATAAAGAATAAGTATATCATGACATTCCTTATTTTTTTGGTTTGGCTCCTGTTTTTCGACCGGAATAATCTTGTTGACAGAGTAAGAGAACTAAACCACCTTAGCCAGCTCGAAAAAGATAAAAAGTACTTTAAAGAACGTATAGATATAGATTCTGAACGGCTGGAACAACTAAAAACCAACAATAAAAACCTGGAAAAATTTGCCCGCGAACAATACTTCATGAAGAAAAAAAATGAAGATATTTTTGTTGTTGTGGAAGAAAATTAATAAGCTAATCAACCGGAGTAAAATTTATCTTACCCACCTATTTTTAAATAATCTATTTTTTAGCAAAATTTCTGTGCAGCCATCCCACAATCCAATCTATTTCAATGTATCCTAGAGTAAAAGATTTAAATATTAGCAAAAATCGTTAAAAGCGCTGTGCTTTTTTATGAATATCGCAGATATTGAAATTCGTATATTTTTTACCGCATGTTTGCTGTTTTCAGGACTTTTCCCATCTAAAAAATTATAGAGCTAATGTACAATTAAATAGCATCGTACAAATCTAAATCAGAGTGTCCTGTTATTTTGGATCAGTTTAATATTAGGGCGGATATCAAATATTTTTTATTTTATGCTAGTCATCATTACTACATTAATTACCACAAGAGTAGTAAATAAAGTTATTCTAGTTAAATAATATTTAATTTTTAAAAACTATTTTTATCAATGTAAGAGTTTCATATCTATTTGAAAGAATTGTTTTAATATTATAGTAAATAAGCTATTTATTATCCACTTTTTTGGCTAGATCCAAAAAAGTTCCAAAA
>JAWLEM010000216.1:0-2252 GCA_041686115.1 Bacteroidales bacterium | reverse complement strand
AATTCACACCACGCATGGCTCGCCGTTTTATTCGCTAACGCTCATGAAGATATACGTTGTCGGGCCAACGCTCTACATCAATAGAATCTAGAAAGCAATTAATAACAGGTGAGGGGGGAAATGCGAAATGAGAGCGGAATTGTTGATAATCGCCAAGTGACCACAAGAAAAAAATAGAGAGTTCTAACAAAAAGCATTCTTGAAATACAATGATATAATAAAGAAACGAATAGATTATCAAAATTACTTTCAGTGAGGGCTTCGCCGTTCGGTCATTTCGATTGATTTTGGTTCTTTCATCAAGGAAAGAACAATTAATTATATACCTACAAAAATATCCACATAAATATATTTATCGCCCACTCGAATTATAAACTGACCCGTTATATTTTTAATATTATTAGTAGTAATTAATTGTTCAGTAATGTTCAGTAATGTTCAGTAATGTTCAGTAATGTTCAGTAATGTTCATTTATTCCCTTCGGTCATGAAGATAAACGTTCTTTTCCTTAAATGAAAAAAAACGAACCAAAAAACTTCTCTCACAAGTGAAGGGAGTAAAAATCAAGGACAAACCCAGCATATCGTCTGGCAGGGATACTTCAACCCGCTCTCATCTTTGAAGAAATAGTAAACCGATGTAGGACAAAACCCATCGGGACTAAAAGCTCGCCGTTTGTCCAAGGCCAACTCGCCAAATAATTGATTTAAATTCAAAAGTAAAGCAGCACGCTTTTTAATCCATTGAAGAGTTCTCTTATCAAAATTTTAAAGTTGGTTTTGTGTAAAAAAATGTACTAACTTTTAAATTACATTTTTACAAAAAGGATATCATCAATAATTCCTTTCAATACTTCTGAATATCTCAAGCCACGATGAATGATTATTTTGTTCAGGTGTTGGCAATTTTAACTTTTCTGCCAGTTTTTCTACCTGAGGCAGTAAATCAGCTTTAGGATAATACTTTTCAGTCGCTGCGTTCAAATATTTCAACACTTTAAAAGCATTAAACCAGCCAAAAAACCTTTTTCGAAAAGTTTGTAAACTGGAACAATTACTATTTATCTCTTCTATAGCACTAAAAATATCATTGTCAGACAGAAATTGCACAACCGGCAAAGGCAATTGGTACAGGAGTTCGCTTAATTCAATATTTGTTATCTTATATAACTGATCAATAACCTGAAAGAAACTCTTTAATTCAACAAAACTTTGAAAATCAAAAGTTAGCAAATCTTTTTTGCCTGATTCTAAAATTTGTTCAACCATTGGTCCGGTTCCGAAGGGAACTCTTTTTGAAGGCCGGGGTGAAGGATAAACACAGGTACTATTAATTTCATGACTATTTCCCAATGGAAAAACTTTATGTAAAAAATAAAAATCTTCGCCGGCCTGTTTGCTGTTCATTCCCCCTTGTTTGGCATAAGCTTTGGCAGAGACAACAAAACAAGAGCCAACAGTATAATAACCATAAGGAAACCTGATAAACTGAAAGGCAAATTTGTAATACCTTAAATATAATTCGTAAATGGCAATGGCATGGTAAATTTCCGGAGTAAATTCATTGCCTTCCAACGGGTGCTCAAAATAAATGGTGGACACATTTGTTTTGGGATTATTTTCAAAATGTTTTTCAATTTCGGTTAAATAATCGGATTTTACGATTGCATCTGCATCCAGCGACAGAATTACTCCATACTCCTGCCCCAACCTGTTAAAACGGAATAATGCCTGATCCATACCTAATTTACGGGCATAGCCGGCTCCTGCATTTTTTGTCGGAATATCTTTTTCGTAAAAAACAAAAAAACGAAGTGCAGGATCGGGATGTGTATTTATCCAGTTTTGCACTTCGTTAAAAGTTTTTATATTTTGTTCTGTAATTTCTTTCTCTGCTGTTTCTGGTTCGTTTATCACGATAATTACTTCAACAGCTGATTTACGGCGGCTACAATTCCAAATTGAGTTTAAGGTATTTGCAATATTAAACTCATAAAAGCATGGAATGACAATGGTATACTTAAGGCGATTATCCGGGGGTTCTAAGATTTTTACTTCAAAATCTTTTTGTCTTTTAAAGTAAAAATCGGCAAAACCCATAACCTTTTTATGAAAATTACTTTTTATTTTCTTTTTCGTACTTTTCGTTAAGCCCGTTTAGAACATCCCTGGTAATATTAAGGCTTTTATCGGCATATAATACCTGGCTTCCAAAGGTCTGACTTAGTACATACTTATAATCATACTCTTTA
>JAWLEM010000215.1:0-4254 GCA_041686115.1 Bacteroidales bacterium | reverse complement strand
ACTTTTCGAAAATAAAAATCATTTATTTCAAACATGCGAAACCGGAGCGGTTAGCGAGTATGCAGAAATAGAAGAAACCATTGCTCCTGAAGTTATGGATTATGTGATAGATTGGATTCGTAAACTTTAATTGAAATATTATCATATTGCAAAGGCTGTCTGAAAAGTTTTCGACAGCCTTTTTTTAAATTATTTTCTAAGCAAATTTCGAAAAATAAACCAGATTGTACCTGATAACAGAAAGAAAAAGCAACCATGTAAGGGAGCAATAAATGAAACTTTCAAACCACTCATAATAAGTGAAGGCGAAATATCTCCTGCCACCTCAATAGCCGAAAGTGCTTGGTAGAATCCTAATGTCTGATAGAAAATTGATCCAAGAAACATAAAACTTCCCATAAAGAGAATAATGGAGTTTTGTTTTTTTAGTTTTTCAATATCCCTATTTTTAGACTTGTAGTTTAAAATAATTTTGATTGATAAAATGATTAAGATAATCCACATAATCATCATGGGTATCATAAACATGAAACCTCCGGTAAGAAACTGTTCTTTTAATAAACTAAATACTGACATAATTTTATTTGTTTTGGTTAATACTAATCCAATATTACCACTGAATTAGAAAACAAAAAAAATAATTATGCCAAGGTATATTTTTCTTTTCCGGATACCAAATAATCCGGTGCAAACGGATATTATTCATTCAGGGTGTTAAAACGGTTGTTAACATAAATCCTGATTTGTTGAAAAGAATAAAAGCAATATTATATTACCTTTGAGTGAATATGAAGGATCAAAAGATATTATATCGATTTATAAATAAAAGTAGCTGGAAGTGGCATGTTTTATATTGGTTTCTTGCTGCCTGTATTATGTTTTTTTTATTTAGTAACCGTGATTATAATCTTCAAATAAGATTCCTGTTGGTATTATTTCTAATTGCAGTAAGCTTTCTTATAACATTGCTGGTTAATAGGTATTTAATTCATAAATATTTATTTGAAGGGAAGTTGTTTATATTTTCTTACTTAATTCTGGCTATTTTTATTGTTACACTTTGGGTGATTTCCTTTTCAGTAATTCTCATATTAACATATAGTGCACTTAAACTGCCCAACATGTTAATTCCTTCACATAGCGATATTGTTATATTGGTCACCGGTAGTTACTTGTTTGTAATTATTGCGGTTGTTATACATTTTATTAAAGAATCATACCGAAGATTAGTTGAAAAAAATGATATCGAAAAACAAAAGCAATTAACAGAAATTAAGCTAAAGGAAGCAAGGTTAAAATTACTTAAAGGGCAAATTAACCCGCATTTTTTGTTTAATATGCTTAACAATTTATATGGTTTGGTTAAAGAAAGCGCCGATGAGTCGCGAGAAGTAATTGTAAAACTTTCCGATTTGCTCGATTACATGCTTTACGAATGCGATAAACCAAAAGTGAGTTTGAAAAGGGAAATAGAATTTATTCAAGATTATATTGAGTTGGAGCGTATTCGCCACGATGAGCATTTTAATGTAAAAACTTCTTTCCCCGATTTAAAAGAAGATATTTTAATTGCTCCCTTAATTCTTTTTCCTTTTGTTGAGAATGCATTTAAACATGGTTTTCATAACCCGGAAAAAAGTAAGTTAAATATGGAAATTAGCGTTAATCCTAAAAGTTTGCTATTTTTCATAGAAAATTCCATCACTAAAAATACAGAAGATCAATATTTAAAACAGGAAGGAAAGGGAATTGGTCTAAGGAACATACAAGAACGATTAGAACTAATCTATAAGGATAAATATCAGCTGGATATTTTTAATAAGGAAAATACATTTGTTGTAAAACTGGAAATCAATCTGGAGTAAAATGAAAAATCAATTACGATATAAATGTGTAATTATTGACGATGAACCCATTGCCATACGAGTTATACAGGAACATCTCGGTAAATTTGAAAGTTTTGATTGCCTGGGCAGCTTTACGAAAGCAATTGATGCCATTGCTGTGCTGAATAAAGAACCAATTGACTTACTGTTTCTTGATATCAATATGCCGGGTATTTCGGGAATTGAATTTTTAAAAAGTTTAGCACATCCGCCTAAAGTTATTTTTACTACTGCTTACCGCAATTTTGCTACAGATGCTTTCGATCTGGATGCACTGGATTATTTACTTAAACCCATTTCATTTGAGCGCTTTCTAAAATCAATCAATAAGTTTTTGTCAACTAGCCAGTTGCCAAAGCAGGAGATGAATGAAACAGAACACAAGGATTATATTATTTTAAAAGCTGATAAGAAAAACCATAAGATTAAGTATGTGGATATACTTTATATTGAAAGCCTTGATAATTATATTAAGCTTCACACGAAGGATGCTTCCATCATTTGTTACGAAAGTCTGACAAATCTCGAAAAAGAGTTACCCAATCAATTCTTAAGGGTTCATCGATCCTATATTGTAAATGTTTCAAAAGTTGATGTATTTACTTCGTCGTACGTTGAAATAGACAAGCATAGATTTACCATAGGCAGAAATTACAGAGATGCAGTTTTTGAAAAACTTAATGACTAGTTGTCAAGTCAAGTATGAATTATCGCTTGCCAACGCTACCCCTAACCCCTTAAGGGGAATCCCTTCCCGCGCGGGATGATCCCTTTAGGGAACTTAGCGAAGCGTCCCGAAAGCTCCTAATATCCGTAAGTTAAACAAGGCATTTTTTGTAACACAAAGTTACACGACGGTTTTCCCAAAGTTCCACAAAGAAAAGATTCACCTAACTTGGTGTAACATTGTGCTATAACTTGGTGATACGTCGTGATACTTGTAAAAAACATACAGGTTTTAGGAGCTTATGGGATCAAGAGCTTGCGAGTAAAAAAGGGTGAGCGAAGGCAAATTGTAATTCGACATTTGATGATTGACATGACACTAGTTGTTTTTATCTTTTCTAAATTTTATTCGTTCTTCTTTAGGAATTTTTTCTGTAGCGTACTGAATTATTAATCTGGCACAATCATTTTTCCACTTCAGAAGAAATTCTTCTGTTTGTTTGGGCTCTTTTTTCCAGCACTCACGCAAGAACCAGCCTAGTCCCTGGTGAACTTCTCGTTCGGAATCCATCATCATCGGATCAATAAAATTGAACATTTTATTAAAATCTGTTTCATACTTTAATAATTTGATCATTGCTACCGGAACACATCTTCGTTGAAATTTATTCTCAGCTTTTCGCCAATCCGATAGATCGTTTAACTGAATAATCTCTTTTTTCCAAAATACCGGGAAAAGAAATTGTACGATACCATCCGTATGTGCCCAATTGTTTATTCCTAAAGAAAACCAATGCTCAACTTCTTTAAATGTAATAAAATCAAACTCTTTGGAAAATGAATTAAGCAGGTGTAAAGCAAAACTCGGCAGTTCAAATTTTTCTTCAGGAATAAGCAACCTGGAAACTTCATATACCAGGTTAATACTTATCCACGATTCATTTTTATACTCGTTAACTTTCGATTCAATTAAACCAGAAGCTAATCCATATCCATTAAATCCACCTTTAAAATAACGAGCATATTTTTCAACGTTTTTGTTGTCAGCATTTTTTTTGCAAAAAGTTTTGATGTCAGAATATAGTTCTTTTGCTTTCATAGCCTAATGTTTAGATCAAATCAAAAATAGTTAAAATAAGTTTGATTAATGATTTTTCATCAAAAATAAAAAAATAATTTGGTTTTTGTTTACATAAAATTTATATTTGTACGATAATTGTAAAATAAAACAAAAAACGTAAGTTTAGTACTGAAATATGAAAAAAGTAGATCAGATTCTAAAAGTTGCCAAAGAGTTATTTTGGAAACATGGTATTAACAGGGTTACCGTAGAAGAGATATGCAAAAAATCAAAGGTCAGTAAAATGACCTTTTATAAATATTTTGACAACAAAACAGATATTGTTAAACATATCTATAAAAACACGGCAACCGATGCCATGAATAAATACAGAGCTATAATGAATAGTGACTTGGCTTTTAAAGAAAAGGTGAAGAAAAGTCTTGATTTAAAGATGGAACAAACAGAAACCATGAGCCACGAGTTTTATAATGATCTGTTAAAAAGTGATGACCCGGAGATCAAAGAAATGTTTGAAAAAACACTTAATGAGTCTTTGCAGGTTATTTTAACAGACTATACCAAAGCACAAAAAAAGGGCGAAATCCGAAAAGACATCAAACCTGAATTCATCTTGTATTT
>JAWLEM010000214.1:0-4267 GCA_041686115.1 Bacteroidales bacterium | reverse complement strand
TGTGTTGTTTACTTTCAAAAAACGCTAAAAATGCATTTCTGATTTCTTTCGAATTCATAAAAATCTATTTTAAAAACAGTTAAAACTTGTTATTTGATATTATAATATAAATTTTTTTATAATACCGGGTTGTAAAATTAATTTATTTAAGTTAGATTTGTCGCTATCGTTGTGTTTTTTTTAGTTTTTAATGTTATAAATATATATATGAATCATGCCAAAAATCAAATATCAGTTTGATTCTAAATCGCTCACTTTTAAGAAAGTTAAATTAGTTCGAAAACAAATTTTATTACGATTATTAGCTTTTATCCTGGTAACAGGGTCTGTTGCTGTATTACTTAATGTTGTATATACATCTTTTTACAATACCCCCAAAGTAGCTATGCTTAAAGAAGAACAAAGCATAATACTATCTGAATACGATATTTTAAATGAAAAAATTAACGAAATAGGCCATGTTATTGCCGATATTCAACACAGAGATGATTACTTATATCGTACAATTTTTGAATTAGACCCCATTCCATCATCAATACGAGAGGCCGGATTTGGTGGAGCAAACCGTTATACTGAATTTAAAGGTTATGAAAATTCCGACCTGTTAATAAATACTTATCAAGAGCTGGATGTTATTTCGAAGAAATTATATGTTCAGACAAAATCATTTGATAACGTTATTGAATTAGCCAGAGATAAAGAAAAAATGATAGCAGCTATCCCAGCAATTCAACCAGTTGCCCTAAAAGATTTTGACCGGATAAGTGATTATTATGGTTCACGTAAAGATCCATTTACCGGTAAAAATACCATGCATCATGGTATGGATTTTACTGGCCCTGAAGGAGCTGATATATTTTGCACGGGTGATGGTGTTGTGGTTGATGCAGGTTATTCGTTTTATGGTTATGGCAACAGGGTAACTATTGACCACGGATATGGTTATAAAACTGTATACGCTCATTTAAAAGATATAAATGTTGATGAAGGGCAAAAGGTGAAACGTGGAGATATCATTGGAACACTTGGAAACACAGGGCGTTCTACCGGCGCACATCTGCATTATGAAGTAAGAATTAACAACAATCCGGTAGACCCGATTAATTATTATTTTAATGATATTACACCTGAAGAATATGACTTAATGATTGCAGCTTGTTCAAAAAGAAGAACTCCTATGGACTAGTTATAAAATTATTCCTTATATTTGAACCATAAAGTAATTAATATATGACTAGAGTCAAGTATAAGTTTGATCATCAATCATTAAAATACGATAAAATTGTTCTTTCGGGGAAACAAAAATTCTATCGTTTCCTGACTTACCTTACTGCAACTATTGTTATTGCTTTAATATATAATGTTTTATTTTCCCTGTTTTTCGATACCCCAAAAGAAAAAGGGTTAATAAGAGAAAACCAGCAGTTGCTTGCCCAATACGAAATATTAAATAACCGGTTTGAGCTGGTTGAGAAAACTTTAGGCGATCTTCAAAAACGTGATGACAATATATACCGGGTAATTTTTGAAGCAGAACCTATTCCTCCATCTGTCCGCTCGGCAGGTTATGGTGGAGTAAATCGTTATGTTGATTTACAGGGTTACGATAATTCAGATCTTGTTATTCAGACGGCACAGCGGTTAGATAAAATAACCAAACGACTTTATGTACAAACCAGATCATATGATGATTTGATTGAACTGGCCAAAAATAAGGAAGAGATGGTGGCAAGTATTCCGGCCATCATGCCAATTTCGAATAAAGATTTAACCAGAACAGCATCCGGATGGGGTTGGAGAATACACCCGATATATAAAATCCGAAAATTTCATTATGGTATGGATTTTACTGCTCCAACCGGAACTGAAATCTATGCAACCGGAGATGGTGTTGTTGATATTGTTGATAATTCTTTGCGGGGATACGGGAAAAGGGTGATTATTGATCATGGATTTGGTTATAAAACGTTATATGCTCATTTAAATGGATTTAATGTGAGCAGAGGGCAAAAAGTAAAGCGAGGCGATGTAATTGGCTTTGTTGGCTCTACAGGAACATCAACGGCCCCGCATCTGCATTACGAAGTTTATAAAAATAATAAAAAGGTTAATCCTGTACATTATTACTTTAATGACCTTACACCCGAGGAATTTGATAAAATGATTTTTATTTCAACCAATAGCGGACAATCATTCGACTAAATAATATTTTCATGCACTATAGTTTTAAATCTTTTATTTTTTCCCTATTTACAGGGATTTTTTTTTGCTTCACTACATTAGGTCATGGTCAGGAAACAGATAGTTTAGCTCTTTCTACAGATAGCTGCGAAATTAAAATTACAGATGATACGCTTACTTATCCCATAATAAAAACATTTTTGGGTAATTGGGAAAGAAACTATTACGGGGAAAACCCTCCAGATAAACTTGACCTGGTTTGGAAACATTATTTAGGTGAGGGGGAAACAGTAATATCGCGAAATATAGGAACAAAAAAATGGGCAGGCGCTGGTTGGACAGGCCAGCCTTTGCTTATAAAAGAAAATAACAAACTTTTTTTAATCCAGGGAGCTTACGATCATCATTTAAAAAAGATCGATGCAGAAAATGGTGAACTCATTTGGCAATACAAATTTGATGATGTAGTAAAGGGAACAGGAACAATTTGGGTTAACCATAATCCGGATAAACCGGAAAATGGAATTGTTATCCTTCAGGGTAGCAGGCTTGGTGTGGGTAATTATTTAGATTCAAAACATATACCCAGCTATCGTGCTATTTCATACTTTACCGGAAAAGAGCTGTGGAGAATGGACCAAAAATGGACACACAGCTACTCCAGAGATGTTGATGGCTCTGCACTGATATTAAACGATACAGCATATCTTGGCCTGGAAAATTCATTGTTCACTGTTTTTAATCCCGATCATCGAAGAGCTCAAATCAAAGACGGGATGCTGCAACCTGAAATTTTGCAGGAGACAAAATTATATACTATGGACGATGTTTACAGTCATAAATATAATGTAGTAACCGAATCTTCACCATCATTGTTAAATAACAGAATTTATGTTACTTCCGGTTCGGGCCATGTGTTTGGATATAGTTTATCAAGCAGGTCTTTAGACTGGGATTTTTTTATTGGTTCCGATATGGATGGTTCGCCTATTGTTACTTCCGATAGTTGTATTTTAGTGTCGGTAGAAAAACAGTATATAAAAGGTAAAGGTGGTGTTTTTAAACTTAACCCGGCCCAAAACCCTGAAGAAGCTGTTGTTTGGTACTTTCCTACAGCAAACAATGATTTTGCAGGCTGGGAGGGTGGTATTATTGGATCTGTAGGTATTAATGATTATTATATTAAAGATAAGAAATCTAATTTAGCAGCATTTGTTGGAATTGATGAATACTTATATGTTGTGGACCATAAAAACATTGATTCATCAAAAACCGTTTTAGGGCCAGATAGTTTGACTACGTATCATCCTCCTGAGTTAAAATTTAAATATAAATCCGGACCTTCAATTGCTACCCCTGTTTTTGTCGATGATAAGTTAATTGTAGCAGGTTATTGGGGGATTTATCTCTTTGAGTACGACACAGACCATAACTTTACACTTCTCGACAAAAAACCAGGGTCCTTTGAATCAACGCCAATTGTTTATAACAATAAAATTTATATTGCCGCACGCGATGGCTATTTATATTGTTTTGGGTTAAAAAATTAATTTGTTTGTTGGATAATATTTTTTAATTTTATTGGACTAAAATACTGGGTGTTTACCATTAATAAATCCATATGTATGCCGTATAAAGAAAAAAAAGTAGAAAAACTTTACTATAGTATTGGCGAGGTTGCCGAAATGTTTAATGTTAATTCATCGCTTATCAGGTATTGGGAAAAAGAGTTTGATATTATTAAACCCCGAAAAAATAAGAAGGGAAATCGGTTTTTTACTGTTGAAGATATCGAAAATTTCCATATGATTTATTATCTGGTTAAGGAGTTAGGATTAACACTTAAGGGTGCTAAAAAGAAACTGAAAGAAAATAAAGAGGGAACAACCAGAAATTTTGAAGCTGTTAAATCGCTCAAAAAAATAAGATCAATGCTTTTGGAAATACGCGAAGATATGTAACATTACCTATCATTTTTTCAATTTACTCAATTAAAATATCAATTGTTTTATGAAAATTAGTGAGATAACTTCTTACCTTGAATCTTTTGCTCCATTGGCTTTACAGGAAGATTATGACAATGCAG
>JAWLEM010000213.1:0-4279 GCA_041686115.1 Bacteroidales bacterium | reverse complement strand
CTTTACTGTCTTTTAGTTCAATCGTGCCATCCACAAATAAGGGCCCGTTTTCAATGATGTTGATTTTTGTCTTACTCATCGTGTTTTGTTTTAGTTGATTTGCATGGGTATTTCCATGATTAAAATTTTAGCCTCTTCGGTTGCTGTCATATTGATTTTTTTAATTCCTGTAATCCCTATTCCGTCACGGTAACTTAGTAAGTTTTTTTCAACCGAGATACTTCCTTCGATAACAAAAAGATAAATGCCATGATTTTTACCCTTTAAAGTGTACTCACCCTTCCATCCAGATTTTAAATTTCCCATATGGAACCAGGCATCCTGATGAATCCATACTCCCTGGTCGTTTTTGTTTGGGGATAAAATCTGAAAAAGCTCATTCTCTTTTTCCAACGCTTTAAGAGAGATTTGGTCGTAACGGGGGTCTACATTTTTTTTATTAGAGAATATCCAGATCTGCAATAATTTCACTTCCTTGTCGCTGTTTGCATTAAATTCACTATGTTGAATCCCGGTTCCTGCACTCATCACCTGCACATCTCCACTTTTGATAATCCCTTCGTTTCCCATACTGTCTTTGTGTTTCAAATCGCCATACAACGGGATCGTAATAATTTCCATATTATCATGTGGATGGGTACCAAACCCTTCGCCACCGGCAATAGTGTCGTCGTTTAAAACACGTAACGCACCAAAATGAATTCTTTCCGGGTCGTAGTATCCGGCAAAACTGAAGGTATGATAAGTGTTTAACCATCCATGGTTAGCATGTCCCCTGCTTTGTGCTTTATGTAAAATGGTTTTCATCATTGTTTTTTATTTTCATTTTGAAAGATTAAATAAAACAGAAGAAGTTACTCTTTGATCATGGTTAGCAACATTTTAAATTTAGAGGTTGCTTTTAAAGCGTGTGGAATGTTTGCCGGCATAATAATTGATTTTCCTTCAACTACTTCGTAGGGTTTTTTATCTATTATTACCTGAGCAGCTCCTTCTAAAACCTGAATAAGTGCATCGAATGGAGCAGAGTGCTCACTAAGCTCCTGCCCTTTGTCAAAGGCAAACAACGTTACGTTGCCCACAGGTTTTTGGATAATCTTTTTACTTACGATTCCATCGCTTGAATAGTTTATTTTTTCGGCAAAATCAAAAACTTCCGAACGTATGATTTTATCTTCCATGGGATACTGTTTTTATTATCAAACAAAGAAAGGGTGGATTTGTTTGTTTTTATATGATGATATTCGTCAGGGTGCAAGATTCGGGGAAGGGTCATTTTTAATTATCAATTATTTTTTGTATAGTATTGAATGATTAAAAAATGGAGGTAAGTTTTTATGTTTTTTAAGGTCGTGATGAGGATTTTAATTATTTTAATGTTAATGTTGAATTTTTTTAATAGCAGAGCACAAGATAATATGGAAAAAATATATGAGTATAAGATTTTAAGTGCAGGAGAAATTAAACCTAAAGGATGGATAAAAGAACAGTTATCCCGTGATTTAACAGATGGTTACATCGGTCAGTTTGACAAAGTTCATCCTACGGTAACACACAACCTGTTTGTTAAACAAAACAGACTAAGCGAAAAGCAATATAAAATAGTAAAAGAGTGGTGGAGCGGCGAACATGAAGCTTATTGGAAGGATGCTGTGGTCCGTATGGCTTTTTTAACCGATAATGATGAGTATATTCAGCAGGCAAAAAAATGGATCGATGATATTGTTAAACATGCCGGCGAAGACGGCTATATTGGAATATATAAAAATTGTGAAGAGCCAACCTGCCGGTTTAAGCATAAGAAGGGAAATGGAGAACTGTGGGCTACCAGCCGCATATTAATGGCTATGTTGGCGTATTATGAGTATACAGGGGATAAAAAAGTATTATCTGCAGCAGAAAAAGCGGCGAAGCTTATTATTTCAGAGTACAGGGACAGAAATTATTTCAGCAAATCTTCCAAAGGAGGAGGGGTGTCGCACGGTGTCGGTTTTTTTGAAAATCTTGAATGGCTTTATCGTATCACCGAAGATGCATTGTATCTTCAAGCTGCAGTTAAACTGTATAACGATTTTAGTCATGGCAAAGTTCGCGACGATGATTTAAAGCTGCAACGATTACTGGATACCGCAAGATATTTCAGAAAACACGGCGCGCATGTTGCTGAAGGGATTTTTGTTCCTCATTTTGTGGCTGCCATTCATAAGGAAGCTGAATATAAACGGGCTTCTGAGATGAGTATCCAAAAATTAAATTACCACTTAACTCCCGGTGGCGCTATGCGTTGCGACGAATGGGTAAAAGGGCGCAAAGGAACAGCCGATGAACGATACGAATACTGCGGCATTGCCGAAATGATTAGTCCGTTCAATAAAATGATTGCTTTTAACGGAGACTTTGACCTGGCCGATAAAACCGAGACAATGACATTTAATGCCGGTCAGGGGGCACGCCTCCCTGTACTCAAAGGATTGTCGTATCTTACATCGGATAACCGGATAAAAATTAACCATCAGGAAATAGGACACCGTGAAACGTATGACGCCTCTCACCGGGCAGCCTCCTGCTGTGTGCTGAATGGAGGCCGCCTAATGCCTTATTATGTGGAAGGAATGTGGATGAAAGATATTAATAATGAAGGATTAGTTGCTGTATTATATGGGCCATGCGAGGTAAAAACCACGCTAAACGACTTAGAGGTCCACGTGGAAGAGAAAACCAACTATCCTTTTTCAGACGAAGTGGAGTTTTTGATTAACCCCGAGAAACCGGCAGAATTTAAGCTTATCTTACGAAAACCCCATGGTTGCTCCGATGTTGATATATCCAAAATGGAAGGGGCAAATATCCGTGAAGATCATGACCAGATAATCATTTCGAAATATTGGAAAAAAAATGATAATTTTATGGTGAAATTTAATTTTGAAGTTGAGAAAATAGCTCAGCCTTCATCCAAAACAGTTAAAGGAGAAGGTTTTTATGTGAAGCGAGGACCGTTGGTTTATGCTTTACCATTTGAGCATCGAATGGATACGATTAAAGAATATCATAACAGTGGATTTTACCGGTATAAGATAAAAGCAAAAGATAAAAAGAGATGGAATTATAAAATAACACCTGAGGCAAACTTTGAATTTGAGTCGATTGCCGGGAATGATCAGTTGTTACATCCCTGGGATGAACCGGTTGTCAGGCTTAAAGGAAATTTGATCAATAAAAATGGAGAAAAGGTATCGGTTGAGCTGGTTCCCGAAGGGAATACGATTTTTCGAAGAGTCACGTTTTCAACGTATAAACAATAAAGAAAGCAAATCATTAAAAAAATAAGTATGGATAAAAAAGATGTAAGTATTGTAATTTGCGCCTACAACGAAGAGCCAACCATAAAAAATGTGATAGAATCGTGCCACCGGTTTAATACGGAAAGTGAACTGGTTGTGGTAGATGATGGCTCGGAAGATGCGACACAGCAAATCGTAAAGGATTTACAGAAAGATATCCCGATAAACTATATCCGGATGGATGAAAATAAAGGGAAAAGTTATGCCATGGTTGTAGGCGTTGAAAATGCCCAACGAGATATCATTTTATTTTTCGATGCCGATATTACCAATATAAAAAAGGAACATTTTGACCAACTGCTGCATCCGATTTTTAATGAGGAAGCTGATATGGTTCTGGGACAACCCTCAGAAACCCTGATTGATTACCGCATCAATCCGTTTAAGGGACTTACCGGCGAAAGAGCGATGCTTAAAAAGGATATTGAACCCATTTTGGAAGACATCCGCGATATACGGTTTGGTGTAGAAACGTATATTAACCTTTATTTTCAGGCTTATGGGAAAAGGTTAAAATATAGTATCTTAGATGGATTAACCCATCCTACAAAATATGAAAAAACAACGCCGATGAAAGCCACCATGGAATTTATCAGCGAAGGACAGGAAATCGCATCCACCCTGTTAAAAAATTACGATTTAATTACCAGGCGAATTGAATCATCGTTTAATTCGCAAAACGAAAAAATAAAAGAGAAAATAAAACAGTTGCATTCAGAGCTAAACGAAAATATCCAGTCATTATTAAAAAACGGAAAATTTAAAGAATAAATCCCCTATGGTGTGAAAATGAGTAATATGAAAAAGAGAAAAACCATTCAGTCGGGGATTTTTTTTGTTGTTGGTGCTGCTTTATTCTGGTATGTTTACAAAGACCTTGATTTAAGCAAAATAGGGGGGCAATTAAAAAGCCTGGGGTATGGGTGGATCGTTTTGTC
>JAWLEM010000212.1:0-4318 GCA_041686115.1 Bacteroidales bacterium | reverse complement strand
CTAAATTCATGGCCACAACCTGTAAACAAACATTTTGAGCTGAGTGACCCAGATCCATGCAAACGTATCGTTCCTGCCCTCGTTTGCCATATTTATCTGTTGTTCTCGAATAAACGGCAGTGTAAAATAAACTTGCCGGAGCTTGTGCAATAAAATCCTGGTTTACGGCAGCCTCTGCCAAATCATTTCGTACATCTTTATCATATGTTTTCATTAACTGATGTCCTTCGGGCAGGTATTTATAAATCCCTCGATCAAGCCCATTAATAGTACCAGCTACAATATAAATTTCGAGAGGATAAAGGGCACCTGCTGAAGGTGCTGTTTTAAATCCTCCGCGTAAGAATGAAGGAGAATTCATTTCCTGTGTAATTCCATAGGCAGCCCATAAAATTTGAGATATCTGCTGAATATTTAATGCTTTGGATTCAAATTCGCGCACCGATCTGCGATTGAGTAATGCTTCTTCGACAGATATATCCCCTTTAAATTCAGGGCTGGGTAGTTTTATGGTTTGTCCCGAAGAATTTTTCATACCACTTAACATAAAAATCAATAAGAAAGTGCAAAATGAACATAATATCTTTTTCATCTTTTTTGTACCCAATATAAAGAATTTTTACGGGTAAAAAAACTAGTGCTGAAAAAAGGAATAATCATCATTCTGTTGTGATTCGTCAATGTGCCCGTATTTTTCTGCCACAAAATCGAGTGTTTTATATAACTCATCAACATCTAACAACGTTACCAGTTTCATTCTAGTTTCCTTAAAATGAGGCAATCCTTTAAAGTAATTCGAAAGATGGCGCCGAATTTCAAATATCCCTCTGGGCTCTCCTTTCCATTCAATCGATTTTTTTAAATGGAGTTTTGCGATTTCAACCTTCTCTTTTATGGTTAAGGGCTTCATCACCTCTCCTTTCTCCAGGTATTCTTTTATTTCTTTAAAGATCCAGGGTCTTCCAACGGTAGCTCTTCCAATCATTATTGCATCTACCCCGTATTTATCAAACGCTGATTTTGCCGATTCGGCATCTTTGATATCGCCATTACCAATGATCGGGATTTTTATTCGCGGATTATTTTTTACTTCACCAATTAAGGTCCAGTCGGCTTCGCCTTTATACATTTGCATTCTTGTACGTCCATGTATAGCCAGCGCAGCGATTCCTTTATCCTGTAATTGCTCAGAAAGTTCAACAATTATTTTACTGTCATCATCCCAACCCAGGCGGGTTTTTACGGTTACAGGTATTTTTACGGCTTTGACAATCGCTTCGGTCATTTCAAGCATGAGAGGAATATTCCTCAACATCCCGGCTCCTGCTCCCCGGGTGGCTATTTTTTTTACCGGGCATCCAAAATTTAAATCAATAAAATCAGGTTCTGCTTCTTCGGCCATTTTTGCAGCTTCCACCATCGAATCCACCTGATGCCCATACAATTGAATTGCCGCAGGCCTTTCAAAATCGAATAATTGTAATTTTTTATAACTTTTTTTGCAATCACGGATCAATCCTTCTGAAGCAACAAACTCAGTATAAACCATATCAGCCCCAAAGTGTTTACAAAGATACCGAAAGGAAGGATCGGTTATATCTTCCATAGGAGCTAAAAAAAGAGGTTTTTCACCCAACGCTATATTTCCTATTTTTACCAACTTTTAATTTATTGTATTAAATTTAGCGCAAAAATATTAAATTTTAAATAAAAGCAAACCTCATGAAATATTCATTGGAAAACATACACCCTTTCTCAAAATTCATCTTTGCGCTATTTATAATCCTTGTCTCATTTTTAGTTGTATTCATTACAGGTATGGCTGTTGGCATTCCTCTGTTTAACATAAGTTTTACCGAAATTCCTTCCGTTGTATCTAACTATTCAGACCCCGATAATCTTAAATTTTTAAAATACTTGCAATCCATTCAGGCCATTGGATTATTTATTGTTCCTGCTTTTATTATAGGTTATTTTTTTCATCAAAACAGTTTACGCTACTTAAAGTTTAATTCAATTCGTTTTTATTCTGCTTTTCTGGTCATTTTTATTATGATAAGTGCCATCCCGGCCATCAATTTTTTAGCCATGGTCAATTCGAAAATGCAGTTGCCCGCTTATTTAAGCGAAATAGAAAACTGGATGAGACAAAAGGAGTCGAGTGCACAAGCATTAACAGAAGCATTTTTAAAAATGGACAGCTTTAGAAGTTTAGGGTTTAATATTTTTATGATTGGTATTTTGCCTGCTATTGGTGAAGAATTAATATTCCGGGGGGTCTTACAGCGCATATTTGCAGAGTGGACCAAAAATATTCATTGGGGAATTTTTATTGCCGCTTTCTTATTTAGTTTTATGCATATCCAGTTTTATGGATTTATCCCCCGAATGATTCTGGGTATTCTGTTTGGTTATCTGTTTTATTGGAGTGGAACAATATGGGTTCCAATTTTAGCACATTTTGTGAACAATACAATGGCCGTAATTTTTTACTTTTTTTATGCAGAACAAGTTAGTGAAGAAGTCGATACCTTAGGTGCTACAGAAGGTTCGTATGGATACCTCCTTGTAAGCATTATACTACTTACTTTATTTCTTTATTCATTTTATCAGCGAGAGCGAAAGAAGATAGAAACTTAAATTATTTTTGCCTCATCGTTTCTGAAAAGACTGATCCGCCCGATCTCATTTTTTCGATATACATATACCAATCCATATTTTTGGGCTTTTTCCCGTTTTAAATCATCGGGTAAATTTTTAAATGTATCTTCTACTTCATTCCAAACGTTTAAAATAATATCATCAGCTTCTTTTCTTAATTCGGCAAGATGATTCAATGCTCTTCCGTGATTTTTTTGTAAAGTTTTCTGGAATTTATAGGCTTCGGTAAAGTTATCATGATGAACCTTAACTAATGCTATGGTAGGATTGGTTATCGGTGAATGTCCTTTTAATTTTCGCTCTCTTGAACCTTCAATTAACTTTTCACCCCATTCAATAATATCGGTCTCTGTATTTAATGGAGGTAATTTCGATTCATAGTCTTGTAATCCATAGAAATCTCTAACTGCAGACTGTAATTCTCCACGCATAATAGCCATATTTATAACCTGGATAAAATGTGAAACATAGAGCCTTGCTTTTTTTAGCTTTTTTAGATATTCTTTATTGTTCCTGGTTTGTATGTCATACGTGTTTTTATATTCAGTCATAGCCTTTTCCCATTTAGGAAGAAAAGATTGAACCCGCTGAAATGTACTTTGTTTAAAAGCCAGATCCATGGGCGTAAGTTCTTTTCCTTTGGTGTAGGCATTTTTTAACGCCTTTTGTCTTGAGTTATCCGTATTGGGAAGTCTTCGGTAAGGCATGATGTTTGTTTTTTAAGAATAATGTTAATAACATGTTGATAAAGTGCGAATATAACAAATAAATCGAAACATGCAAGTCTATTCGTATTTTATTTTATCATTAGTACCCCCTGATATTGTGAATGTTAATGTTTATAACCCGCAAACGTTCCGTCAATTCTAATCTATGACAATATTACCGTTTTATTTTTCACCATGAATCAAACCTCTTCAAAAAAATAGCGTCTTATTATTAATTGGATGAAATTTTTCCGTCCTTTGTTTTATCAAAAATCTGGCGTAAATTCGTTTAAATTTTTAACGTATTAATAATCAATAAATTTATATATTATGTTCAAAAAAGATGTTTATATTGAAAGGCGTAATCGTCTAAAAAACAAGCTCAAAGGCGGGTTGGTTCTTTTTTTGGGAAATAAAGAGTCGGCGATGAATTATCAGAGCAATGCATATCATTACAGACAAGATAGTTCTTTTCTTTATTTTTTTGGTTTAGATATGCCCAACCTGGCAGGTTTAATCGATTTAGATTCAGGAAAAGAGTATTTGTTTGGTGATGATTTCACAATTGATGATATTATATGGATGGGTCCACAACCTACAATAAAAGAGTTAGCTTCAGAGGTTGGTGTTGAAAACACTGAACCTTTCAATCAGTTAGGGAATTACTTACGGAATGCAAAAAATCAAGGCAGAAACATTCATGTACTTCCATTTTACAGAGGAGATACAATTGTCCAGTTTAGTAATTTATTGGAAATGAGCCACAACGAAGCCGAAAACTTTGTTTCTAAAGAATTAATAAAAGCAGTTGTAGATTTACGCTCTATTAAAGACAAGTATGAAGTTGAAGAGTTAATTAAGGCTGCAGCCATAGGCTACAAAATGCATACAACAGCCATGAAAATGGCTAAACCCGGCGTTTTCGAGCAGGAAATTGCAGGAACGGTTGA
>JAWLEM010000211.1:0-4338 GCA_041686115.1 Bacteroidales bacterium | reverse complement strand
AAGATTACAGGATAGTGCCAGATGCTGATGCGGAGATAGATGCTTTATCCGATTTCAATCCTGAAAAGGAAGCTATTGTTGATGAACAATTTGCCCATTTTGTACAGGGAAAGGAATTTACAAAAGATACCGGTTCATTTATTGAGCTTACATCCTATAAGCCGAATCATTTGATATACAATACCCGGTGTACTGGCGAAAAACTGGCTGTATTTTCAGAGATTTATTATCCTAAGGGTTGGAATGTTTTTATAGATGATAAACCGGCAGATCATTTCAGGGTTAATTATGTTTTAAGGGCCATGATTATTCCCGAGGGGAACCATGAAATAGAATTTAAGTTCGAGCCCAAATCTTATTATGCCGGCAATAAAATTTCTCTTGCCAGTTCTATAATTTTATTGTTGTTATTTGTTACCATTATGGGCAAAGAATTATTTTTGTATATCCATAAAATTAAACAGGAGGATTAATCGTTTAATCTTAAAAATTGCCTGATTTATTTGTATATTAGCACGATTATTTTTTAAGCTTAATGGGGAAAAAAGAATCTGCAGTAACTAAACGGAGACTAAGAAGTTCATATGTAACTTCAATTATCAGTATAACATTGGTTTTGTTTATGCTGGGAGTGCTTGGATTATTAATTTTAAATGCCAAGCGACTTTCCGATTATGTTAAGGAAAACATTGGTTTTTCAATTATCCTAAAGGAAAATGTTAAAGAGGTTGATGTTATTTTATTGCAAAAAAGTTTAGATGCGGCAGCATATGTAAAATCTACGCAATACATTACCAAAGAGCAGGCAGCAAAAGAGTTGCAGGAGGATTTGGGTGAAAATTTTATTGAGTTCCTGGGCTATAATCCGCTGCTGGCATCTATAGAGGTTCATTTGTATGCAGATTATGCCAATCCGGATAGTATTCGTGTTATCGAAAATGATTTTCAGCAATTCGAACAAATAAAAGAGGTTTTCTATCAAAAATCACTGGTAAGCCTGGTTAACGAAAATATCCGTAAAATCAGCTTAATTATACTGGTGTTTAGCAGCTTACTTTTTTTAATTGCTATTGCGCTGATTAATAATACAATTCGGTTATCGGTTTATTCAAAACGATTTATAATAAATACGATGCAGTTGGTTGGAGCAACCCGTGGGTTTATTCGCAGGCCGTTTTTATACCGTAGTGCCTGGCAGGGTGTTGTTGCTGCATTGCTGGCTGTTGGTTTGTTAGTTGGTGTTTTGTATCTCGCTCAAAAAGAGTTTAAAGAAATTGTTAGTTTCCAGGATGTTGAAATAATTGGCAGCTTATTCCTTGGTGTACTTATTATCGGTATTATCATTAACTGGATTTCTACCTTTTTTGCGGTTACTAAATACTTACGAATGAATGTTGATAAATTATATTACTAATTAAAATATTGTACAAATGCCTAAAAAAAGTAAACCGGAAGAAAAAAAGATTGAATTTGCACTGGGCAAAGAAAATTATAAACTTTTAGCCATTGGTTTTGCAATTATTATTTTTGGTTTTATTTTAATGGTAGGTGGCAAAGCCGAAAGCCCCGACCAGTTTAATGAAGAGATTTTTAGCTTCAGAAGAATTACTTTAGCTCCTGTAATTGTTCTTTTTGGTTTTATTTTCGAGATTTATGCCATCATGAAAAAGCCAAAAGAAAACGAGGAAACCAACGAGAAATAATCATTATTTAATCAAATTTTATGACCTGGTTAGAAGCTTTAATCCTTGGATTGATTCAAGGGCTTACAGAATTTTTGCCTGTTAGTAGCAGTGGGCATTTAGAGTTAGGGAAACACATTTTAGGTGTCGATGTAACGGAAAATCTTACATTTACGGTTGTTGTTCATGGGGCAACAGTGTTAAGTACCATAATCATTTTCTGGAAAACACTGGTTGAGTTAATTCGCGATTTTTTTAAATTTCAATGGAACGAATCAACAAAATATATTCTTAAAATATTTATTTCCATGATTCCTGTCTTTATTGCAGGATTATTTTTTAAAGAAGAAATTGAAGGTTTCTTTTCAGGGAATATTCTTTTTGTCGGAATAATGTTATTATTTACAGCTTCATTGCTTGCGTTTACTTACTATGCTAAAGAAAAGCAAAAAAACATCTCGTATAAAGATTCATTTATTATTGGCATTGCACAGATGCTTGCTGTTTTGCCAGGCATATCAAGGTCCGGAGCCACAATTGCAACAGGATTGTATCTAGGCAATAAAAAAGAGTATGTGGCTAAATTTTCTTTTCTGATGGTATTGATTCCGATTATTGGAGCAAACATTCTCGATTTAATGGATACCAATATTAATTTTGGTTCATCGGTAGAGACAACACCTTTGCTCGTGGGTTTTTTGGCAGCATTTATTTCCGGGCTATTAGCCTGTAAATGGATGCTGAAAATTGTTAAACAAGGAAAATTAATCTATTTTGCCATTTATTGTTTTGTTATTGGCTCAATTGCTATTTTCTTCTCATTTTAATATCATACATGAAAATTAATTTTAGTACCATTGAAGATTTTCAATCAGGAATTGTAATTGCAATAAACAAACCATACCAATGGACTTCGTTTGATGTAGTTAGAAAAATCAAAAATCTGATTTCTAAAAAGTTGCGACAGGAATTAAATATTAGGACTAAAAAGTTTAAAGTCGGGCATGCAGGTACTTTAGATCCATTAGCCGAAGGGCTGGTTTTAATTTGCACCGGTAAAGCTACAAAAAGTATTAATGAGTTGATGATTGCCGAAAAAGAGTATGTAGCTACTATTGAGATAGGAAAAACCACGCCGTCGTTCGACCTGGAATCTGAATATGACCGGTTTTTTCCAATTGAACATATTGATGAAAAACTGGTTAAAGAAGTATTAAGTGAGTTTGTTGGTGAGCAGGATCAAATCCCCCCTGTTTTTTCAGCAAAAAATATAAACGGGAAAAGAGCTTATGAGTATGCCCGCAAAGGCGAAGAAATCGAAATGAAATCAAATCGGGTAACCATATCTGAAATTGAATTATTAGATTATGATTTGCCCAACATTACTTTTCGGGTGGTATGTAGTAAAGGCACCTATATTCGATCATTAGCCCGTGATATTGGTGAAAAATTAAATAGTGGAGCTCACCTGACCAAACTGATTCGAACGCGTATTGGAGACTATCATTTAGATTCTTCAATTACATTGCAAGAATTTGAAGAAAAATTAGTAACTTTGTAACTATTTTTTAAAATGTGCGTATAAGCAGGGCACTATAGTAAAACCAACTAAATCAATTGAATTAATGAAGTTATCTCAGTTTAAGTTTAATCTTCCACAAGATCTTATAGCAAAATATCCGGTAGCCAACAGAGACGAATCCCGATTAATGATCGTTAACCGGGAAACTGGCAAGATAGAACATAAAGTGTTTAAGGATGTCATTGACTATGTTAATGATAAGGATGTGATGGTATTTAATAATACAAAAGTATTTCCTGCTCGCTTATATGGGAATAAAGAAAAAACAGGAGCAAAAATCGAAGTGTTTTTATTGCGTGAATTGAACCGTGAGCAGCGACTATGGGATGTTTTGGTTGATCCTGCCAGGAAAATACGTATTGGTAATAAATTATATTTTGGAGAAGACGATTCGTTGGTTGCCGAAGTAATTGACAATACTACATCAAGGGGACGAACATTACGGTTTTTATTTGACGGATCTTACGAAGAGTTCAAAAAAACTTTATATGACCTTGGCGAAACACCTCTTCCGCGATTTATTAACCGGGATGTGATGCCGGAAGACAAGGAAAGGTATCAAACTATTTATGCTAAACACGAAGGTGCAGTGGCAGCCCCAACAGCTGGCATGCATTTTAGCCGGGAATTGTTAAAAAGGCTTGAAATTAAAGGGGTTGATTTTGCTGAAATAACATTGCATGTAGGGCTTGGAAACTTCAGAACAGTTGATGTGGAAGATCTTACGAAGCATAAAATGGATTCGGAGAAGATCGTTATTGACGAAGAAGCAGTAAAAAAGGTTAATCAGGCTAAAGATAAAAAGAAGAATGTTATTGCTGTGGGAACAACTGTTTTAAGAACACTAGAGTCATCAGTTTCTACTATGGGCCATCTAAAACCTTACGAAGGATGGACGAATAAATTTATTTTTCCACCTTACGAGGTGTTGGTACCCAATATGATGATTTCAAATTTCCATTTGCCCTATTCAACATTACTTATGATGGTTTGTGCTTTTGGAGGATATAATGTTGTTTTAAATGCTTATAAAGAAGCAATTAAGGAAAAATACAGATTTGGAACTTATGGCGA
>JAWLEM010000210.1:0-4363 GCA_041686115.1 Bacteroidales bacterium | reverse complement strand
AAAGGTGTTGACAAAATCAGGCTCACAGGCGGAGAACCTTTGGTTCGGAAAGAAATTGTTGAACTTGTTCGTATGATTGGAAAAATTGAAGGAATTAAAGATTATTCCATGACTACCAACGGCATTCTTTTGGATAAGTTTGCACAAGATTTAGCCGATGCAGGATTACACAGGGTAAATATCAGCCTGGATACATTGAATGCCGAAAAATTTAAGCAGCTTACACGCGGAGGAGATATTCAAAAAGTTTTTGATGGAATTCAAGCCGCAAAGGAAGCCGGATTGGAGCCCATAAAAATTAATTGTGTAATCAAAGAAAATCGTAATGAACCAGATGCTGTTGATGTAGCAAAATATTGCCAGGAAAATGGATTGCTTGTAAGGTTTATTAAAGAAATGAACCTTGAAAAAGGTGAATTCTCAGTTGTTCAGGGTGGTTCTGGTGGCGATTGTGCGCATTGTAACCGCTTGCGCCTTACCTCGGATGGTAAAATTAAACCATGCTTATTTAGCGATATGGGCTACAGTGTGCGTGATTTGGGTCCAGAAAGAGCTATTGACCTGGCTATAGGGAATAAGCCGGTTAGTGGCCATACAAATATTACAGGTAAGTTTTATAATATCGGCGGGTAGAATAATTTTGATTAAAAAGTTTTATATTTGAGTATGGAGAAAAAAGTAAAATATTGGATAGAATTATCTGATTATGATCTTGAGACAGCTTTAGCCATGCTTAAAAGTAAGCGGTTTCTGTATGTTGGCTTTATGTGTCATCAAACCATAGAAAAAATTTTTAAGGCTTTTTATGTTAAGATGAAATCCGATCATGCGCCTTTTTCTCATAGTTTATCTTATATTGCCAAAAAAGGAAATTTTTATCATTTATTTACAGAAACTCAAAAAGATTTTATCGATCAAATTGAACCCCTAAATATTGAAGCTCGCTATCCATCTTATAAAGAAAGATTAATAAAGAGTTTATCCAATGAAAAATGTGAGGAAATTTATACAAATACTAAAAATCTTCAATCATGGATAAAAAAGAAGCTATAGAAAAAGTTAAAGAATACAGTAAGCTTTTAAATTTATATTTTCAGTATAAAAATATTTATCTTTTTGGATCTTATGTCAGTGGCAACTATCATAAAGACAGTGATATAGATGTGGCTATTGTTGTGAGTAAACTTGAAGATGATTTTTTTTCGGTTAATCCGCTTTTGTGGAAATTGAGAAGGCAAATTGACGATCGAATTGAACCGATATTGATTGATGAAGAACATGACGATGCCAATTTTTTAAGTGAAATAAGAAATAATGGAATTGAGATTGTTTAACTAACAAAAGTTATACATTCTAACTAAACCAATTTTATAATGGTTAAACTTAGCCACGTAGATGAAAAAGGAAAAGCAAATATGGTTGATGTTGGTGCAAAACCCGACCAGAACCGTGTGGCTAAAGCCACAGGGCATATTACACTACAACCGTATACCATTACTTTAATTCGTGATAATGCCATGAAAAAGGGCGATGTGCTTACTATTGCCGAAATTGCCGGAATTCAGGGTGGAAAAAAAACCAGCGACCTGGTACCTTTATGCCATCCACTCCAGATAACCAAAATAGATGTGAAAGCAATAATTGATAAAACAGGAGTTCGTGTAAACTCCGAAGCCAGGTGCGTTGGGAAAACAGGAATTGAAATGGAAGCACTAACAGCTGTTTCAGTTGCGTTACTTACCGTTTACGACATGTGCAAGGCCGTGGATAAAAGGATGAATATTGATGAAATAAAGCTGGTAGAAAAAATAAAATCGGATTTATAGACTCTTAAAATTCTGACATCAAAGTTAATATTGCTTTTCCTTTACGTATACCTTCCACTTTACAATCAATATGTTCGGGGTTTTCCTCTTGAAATCCTTTAAAATCGGTCGATCGAACTTTTGTTTCAACACCATAAATATCTTCAACAATAATTACCTGTTCTTCTTTACCCAAAGGGTTTAATTCATTTTCTGTTCGTAGGTATTTAAAGGAATAGGTTTCACCAATTTTATAATATGGATGAACAGGCTCTATTTTTAAATGAGCATCGGTATGAAATTTCGTTACCGTGCATTCAACTTTTTGTCCGATTTTAAATCCATAATGTTTATACATATCCTTTTTCAACGAGTATAAATTATCGAACTCGTCTTTTAAGATGTAATAATCGATATTGTTTTCCAATGGTTTAATGTCAATAACTGTAAACCAATAATTTTTGCCAATGGCAGGGGTTTTTGAAAACGACTCAAATTCAGGGATAGCTAGGAAAAGCTGCCCTTTCTTTATCCTTAAAACTTTGCATTGTATTGTGCCCTTCGATAAATTAGGAGTATAATTTTCCGGTAATGAGCAAATGCTTTCCATGTCAAACTCATCTTTAACTACAGCAGCTTTTTCTTTCTCTCCAACCGAGTTAATATGGCCTATTATTTTTACCAATTTAAATGGGTAAATTTCTCCTTCTTTATATTTTGGATTTTCCGGCTCCAGAAAGATTTTTCCACTGCAATTGATTTTATCAATTTTACAATTTATGGATTGCCCCGTTTTTAAATGATAATGTTTATAATGATTGGCTTTTAAAAGATGTTTACCACCAAAAGAATTTTTTAAAATATAGAATGATTCATCGGTGCCCGGAATTTCGGTAAACCCCGTGATGGTAAATTGGTGCTTTTCGCCTTCAGTAAACTTATATTGGTTTTTATTGTTGCTCATACAGGTGCAAAAATACATTTTTTAATGATCATAATGATATTTGACAGGGTTAAGATAGTAGGTAAACGGTGATATTTTATTACTTTTGTAGCTATCTAATATGTAATTTAATAAGCAGGGAATGAACACAGCAAAAGTAGTTTCGGTCAACATCTCGGAAAAAAAAGGGGTAATTAAAAAACCTGTTCAGGAGATTGTAATTACCGAAAAGGGAGTAGCAAAAGATGCTCATGCCGGCGACTGGCACAGACAGGTTAGTTTACTGGCTAAAGAGAGTATTGATAAATTCGAAGAAGTGTTAGGGCGAAAATTGGATTATGGCGAATTTGCCGAGAATATAACTACCGAAGGGATTACCTTGTATACCATGATCCCCGGCGATAAAATAAAAATAGGTGATGTAGAAATGGAAATTACACAAATTGGTAAAGAATGCCATGGTGCCGGGTGTGCTATTTTTACTCAGGTTGGGAAATGCGTAATGCCTAAGGAAGGAATTTTTGCAAAAATAATTGCAACCGGTACAATTAAACCTGGTGATGAAATTATTCATATTCCAACAAAATAAGATATGACTAAAGGGAAAGTATTATCAGTAAACTTGTCGGCTGAACGCGGGATAAAAAAACCCGTTAGCCAGTTAATTCTAACCGAAAAAGGAATCCAAGGTGATGTTCATGCCGGACACTGGAATCGGCAAATAAGTATTATTGATCAATCACATATTGACCGGTTTAAAAAAATTACCGAAGCCAGAGATACTCAATTTGGTGAATTTGCAGAAAATATTACAGTCGAAGGATTGCAGGATATAAATTTTCAAACGTTTGATCTTTTAAAAATCGGTGATGCAATATTGGAAGTTACGCAAGTAGGGAAACCTTTTCACGATCAGTTTCGTGAGTTAGGAAACTATGTAATGCCGAGAGTTGGGGTATTCTGCAGGGTAAAGAAACCGGGAACAATTAAAGCAAACAATTCAATCGAGTATATTCCTAAAATTTATCATGTTTTAGTGATTACTCTTAGCGACCGGGCAAGTGTTGGTGAATATGAAGATAGGAGCGGGCCGGTAATTGTCAAACTTTTAAATACATTTTTTAAAAAATCGGGGGTAAAATACCAAATTCAAAAAGAACTAATTCCTGATAGCAGTGATAAACTTACTCAAATTTTAACGGAAGCAAAAAATAGTAAAATTGATATTGTTATTACTACCGGCGGGACAGGAATTGGCAAACGCGATATTACTGTTGAAACGGTGCAACCGATGCTTGATAAAGAAATTCCCGGAGTTATGGAAATGATCCGAATGAAATATGGTGTTGAAAAGCCAAATGCATTATTAAGCAGAGGAGTTGCCGGAGTTATGGATGAAACATTGGTTTATACTTTACCCGGAAGTGTAAAAGCGGTAAATGAATACATGAACGAAATTCTGAAAACACTACAACATCTAATTTATATGTTGCATGGGATAGATGCACATTAAGGGAAAATTATTTATTAACCTTAACCTGAACTAAAACTTTAATTCTATGGATCGAGATCAAGCAGAAATATTGTTGAAGAAATATGTTAGGAACGAAAAAAT
>JAWLEM010000209.1:0-4389 GCA_041686115.1 Bacteroidales bacterium | reverse complement strand
CGAAGATGAAATACAGAAACTTACCGACCAGTACGGCGAAAAAATTGAACAAATCGTAAAAGCCAAAGAAGAAGATATTATGAAAATTTAATCACTGGTGTTCATCAATTGTATATAATATATTATTTAAAGCAGTCTGTAAGGCTGCTTTTTTAATTGGAAATTTTTATGGCCAGATCAATATAATCAAAAATATCTTCGGGGTGGTGATTAACCCTGTTTCTGCTTCGTTGATGGCCTAACCTCACTACAACCATATTTTCAGAAGGTATAGCAATGATATATTGCCCTAAGATACCGCGTGCGTAATAAAAAATAGAGTCGTTGTGTTGTCCAATCCACCATTGAAAGCCATAAAAATCTACAGGTTTTTCATCATCATCAATAAGATAACTAGCAGGCGTTAATGCTTTGGCTAAATAATCCGGTGAAATAATTTGTTGATTTCCCCATTTCCCGTTATTTAGTATTAACTGCCCAATACGAGCAAAATCCCGGGCATTTGAATTAAAACAACAATAGGCTTTTTCTATCCCGTTTTTTTGATCTAAGCTCCAAAGGGCATCATATTTGGCACCCAAAGGTTGCCATAATTTTTCGGATGCATATTCACTCAGGGTTTTTTGGGTTACCTTTTCCAGAATTATAGCAAGCAGCTGTGTATTTGCTGTTAAGTATTCGAATTTTACTCCGGGTTTTTCTTTGCTTTTTGTTTTTAGCACCAGTTTTTTAAGGTTATTTCCATAATACGCTTTTGTAGTAACAGAAAATGGATTATAATAACTTTCATTCCACTTTAAACCGGAACTCATGGTAAGCAAATGGCTAATGGTAATTGAGTTGTTGTTCTTAGGGTTGAATTCAGGCAGATAATCATGTATAGGATCATTTACTGAATTGATTTTACCCTCATCGATCGCTATTCCAATTAGCAGGCTTACAATACTTTTTGCCATGGAAAAAGAGTTTGACAGGGTACTGTCGGTAAATTGGCCGTCGTAAAATTCAAACAGCAGTGCAGTATCTTTTACTATGAGGTATGCTGTTGTTTGGAATTTTTTTAGCAGCGTTATATCATCGGGTCGAAGGTTATACTGATTGAACCCTTCAGCAATTTTCCAGGGTTGATGTTGCCCGGCTTTAACCACCCTGTTTTCGAAAAGTTTATAATCATCAATATCGGCAGTGGTATAAATGATCGCATTGCGGAAAAACGGATTGGGCTGAAAAACGAGCCATAAAAAGATCAGCAATAAAAAAATGGGAGTATATATCCTGACTATTTTTTTCACAACAGCTATATTTTAAATTCGATACCTCTTAGCTTCTGTTTTTTAAATGTTTATCAATAATTGAAAGCAATCTTTTGGGCTTTACTGGTTTTATCAGGTAGTCATTTATTCCAAAGGTAAATCCTTTTTCAATATCGCCAGGCATTGCATAGGCTGATTGCGAAATAACGGGAATATTCTGGTTAATCTCTTTAATATATTTTGTTGCCTCGTAACCATTCATTTCGGGCATTTTGATATCCATAATAACCAGGTCTATATCCTTATGTTGCCTGAACATTTCCACAGCTTCTTTTCCATTGACAGCTTTCAGAATTTTTGCATTTGTTGATTTTAATACCTCTGCGATATAAATATAATTGGCAGGTTCGTCTTCTGCTATCAGGATGGTTTTGTTTTTCCAGTTATAGGATTGTAAGTGAGTTGAATTATCTTTAGTCTTTTTACCACTTTTAACTTTGTTGTAGGGCAAAGTAAAATAAAATGCCGATCCGGCCGATGGCGCTGACTCTACCCATATTTTCCCTCCCAAAAGCTCAATCAGGCTTTTACAAATAGCCAGTCCAAGCCCGGCACCTCTGTATAATTTGGTTTTATTGTCTTCTATTTTTCTAAACCGTTCAAATACGTGGTCTTTTTTTCGCTCATCCATACCAATACCGCTATCCTTAACATAAAAAAGGAGGGTGTTTGTTTTTTGAATTTCGTAACCAAATTTTATAAACCCGTCTTCGGTAAATTTTAAAGCATTATCAACCAAGTTAGAGATGATCTGATTTAATCGTAACGGATCGGTAATGGTTATAATATCTCCGGTTTCATCGCCAAGGTTAAACGACAGTTCAATATTATCTTTTCCCTGTTGTTTTTTTATTTCCTGGTACGATTCATAAATATCGATTAAAGTTTTGTTGATATTACATTCTTTTTGAATAATTTTTAATTGCCCGGCTTCTATTTTTGAGATATCAATCACATCATCAATCAGGTGCAGAAGATTATTTCCACTATTATGAATCAGTTTAACATAGTTTTGTTTTTCTTTGGGGGTAATGGTTAAGTCTGGCATGGTAAGCAGTTCGGTAAAACCCAGAATGGCATTCATAGGTGTTCTTATTTCGTGCGACATGTTGGCTAAAAATGCCGATTTTAGCTGATCACTTTCTTCGGCTTTAACTTTTGCTTCGAACAATTTTTGTTCTGCTTCGTCGCGGGCTGCTTCACGATGCAATATCTGTTGCAGCATATTGTTGAAATCATCATACAAAACACCAATCTCATCGTTACTTTTTCTTTCAATGCGCACATTATAATTTCCTTCCTGTGATATTTTTCGTGTAAGTTTCGCTAAATCCAGTATAGGTTTTGACACCGGTTTTTGAAAGCTTTTAGCCATTAAAAATGATAAAACAAACATGCCAACTAAAACACCCAGCATAATGAGAATATACTCTTTAATTTTTTGAGTTAATATGGATGTATCAACATGAGTAACAACAATGCCGTATTGAAAATTCTGATATATGATCGGGACTTCAATTACAATAGCTTGTTGCATAAAACGATGGTTCGCCTCGGTTAATTGATCCGGGTCATCATATAGTGGAGGAATAAAAACTTCATCGTTTCTTTTATAAGATGCAAATAAAATTCCGTTTCTGTCGTATATGGCTCCGCTTGTGATATGCGGTAATGCTTCAAGTTTGGATAAAATATCCTCAGCCCCCTGATTATCGTCAAAAGTTAATGATGCTACCGAATAGTCACCGATTAATCCGGTATTCATTAACGAATTAGCCAAAAGATTTTGTTTTAACCCGTTAATGTTGCTAATACCAATAATTGTAAAGCCAATAATAAGTGTTAAACTGCTAGTTAACAGTATAACCCCAACAATTTTATTTTTGATCGATATGTTATTGAAAAAACTCATTATTACTCTTCTACTGGTTTTACAATTTTTGCCGAGTTAAGTAAATAAAAACTCATTTGTAATGGGGATTTAAACACGGCTGTTTCATTAATTTCAAATCTTAATTTATTATCTTCTTCGTAAAAATTAATCAATACTCCTTTTTCGGCAAACCCTTTTGTTTCTGATACTGTAAGTATGGGTTGATGTTTTGTTAAGGCAATTATTTTATCCAACTTGTTTTTTTCCGATTCGGCAATAAATAAAATATGACAACCCTCAATGTCTTTTAAATCTTCAATCTGATTTATTATTACCCTTTTCTTTTTGATCTCCTTTATGGCATAAATCTGTTTCAGGTTTTCGGTTAATGGAGACTTTCCAATTACAGAAATAATAAATGGCTGATTCGGGTCGTCCATTGAACATTCTTCGGGCCATGTAATAAACCTCGAAAATTTTTCTAAATATACTGCTTTTAAAACGTAAACACTGGCTTGTGAAAAACCCCGGAAAGGTATTGCGGTTAGTAAAATAATAACAATCATCTTTATTAAGAAAGATGAAAGGCTAAATTGTGATATGGTATGTTTTATCAAGTTGTTTTTCACAAATTATTTACCATAATAAGTTAATTCGATATAGTTTCTGTTTTCAAAACCCCAAATTACGATTTTAGGTATCGGATCGCCATTTTGGTCAAAGTTGATTGGGCCCGTAGCACCTTCGTAATTTACAGGTTTACCTTTTAATAGGATGTTTTTACCAATATCGAATTCATTTACATTTATTTTTATTACTTCATTGGTTTGCTCATAATACTCCTGCCCCGAAATTTCGCGCAGGTATTGTTTTATATTTAATGGGTTGGTCGTATTTCCTCTTTGCATGGCGTAAGCAACGCAGTATACAGCATCGTATGCGTGCTCTGAATATGTGGCCGGAGAAAAACCAAACCGGGTTTGATAATTATTTTTATATCGGGCGTAGTTTGGATTACCCTCGTTGGTGCTTGTTATTCCTATTATATTATCGAGTAACTCCGGATTGCCATTGGTCAGAATTTCTTCGGCTAAAACACCATCATTAACAAAAATACGGGGTTTAACTGCCAGCGACTGGTATGTAGAATTGTTATATATTTTATTTGTAAGTATCGATATTTCCGGATTAAAGGCAACAATA
>JAWLEM010000208.1:0-4409 GCA_041686115.1 Bacteroidales bacterium | reverse complement strand
GGAAAACCAATATACCCAAAACCACGGTTAACATATAAATACTGATTTTTTTCCTGGTATAATCCTGCCCATCGTGGATATTTATATTTGGCAGGGCTCCATTGCCTGTTACCGATATTAATTCCAAACTGCATCCCATGTGTATGTCCTGCCAGGGTTAAATCAATATCTGTATCCTTAATTACTTCTGCATCCCAGTGGGATGGGTCGTGAGACATTAAAATTTTAAAACCTGAATCTTTTGTTCCGTTCATAGCCAATTTTAAATCACCATATTGCGGAAAAGGGGGTAAGCCCCAGTTTTCAATCCCAATCAGGGAAAATTTTTCATTGTTTACTTCTATTTCGCTGGTCTCATTTAATAGAAGTTTAAACCCCATTTCCTGGTGTGCTTGCTTTATGCGATCAAGATTCTGAATTTTCTCATCTTCGTCTTTCCAGTCATAATAATCGCCATAATCATGATTCCCTAATATTGAATACATCCCATGTTTGGCTTCCAACTGCTTAAAAATAGGAATCCAGCCATTTAGTTCTTCGGCAAAATTATTAACCAAATCACCGGTAAACAAAATGATGTCGGGGCTTTGTTCATTAATTAGTTCAATGGCTTTACGCACCTGGGTTTCATGCCCAAAAAAACTACCAATATGGATATCAGAAATTTGAATGATTCTAAAACCATCAAACGATTGGGGTAAATTCCCAAATGATAATTTTTCATGCGAAATCCTGAAATTAAACCGCCCCTTAGCCATTCCGTATAGTATGGATGCAAAGGGTATAGCAGCAGCAACCAACCCAATCTGAGTAATAAATTTTGCTCTTGAAATGCCCTGAGCTTGCTCCGAAACGGGTAATGTCCCATCGGATGAGATCTTACTGGCAATCCATTTGCCTATATGCACAATATCTTCGGCCAAATGAAAAACAATAAAAACCAATTTGGGAATGTAAAACAGAATAAAAAATCCACCAAGCAAAAAAAAGTTTTTAAAAATGGCAGGTTCTCTTTCAAAGGGAGCCAATGCCCTGTAATAAATCAGAAATGAAATCAGAAAAAGAGGAATAGCCCAGTAAATAATATATATGATGTATTTTACAGCGTTGTTTTCTATACCTGAAACCAGCAGCCTGACGCCTTTGAACGAGTATAAATCAACGACAAGTATAAAAATCAAAACAAAAAGCGTTATCATAATAAAGCGTTCTTTCATTTTCTTCACTTATTTTTATCAGTTTGCTACAAAATTAGGCCATAATAATTGGTAATGCTTAATTTGGCCCAAAAATTATTTGGTAAATGATTTTTGTAGCAGGTTAGGATATAAAACGTAATTTTTTTATAATTGTTTAATGATACAAAAAGATTTAATAATTAATGAGTTGGCATTTAAAGCTGTTCGAAGCAGCGGGAGCGGAGGGCAAAATGTAAATAAAGTATCTACCAAAGTGGAGCTCCGGTTCGATGTTGATCAATCGGAATATTTAACCCATGAAGAAAAAGAGAGGCTGAAAAATAAACTAAAAAACCGGATATCTTCGGATGGCATTTTAATCATAACATCAGATACGGAAAGAACACAACTGAGGAATAAAAAAAATGCTATAGCAATATTCTTTGAATTAATTGAAAAAGCCCTAAAAAAGCCTAAAAAGCGCAAAAAAACCAAACCTACCAAAGCTTCCAAAGAAAAGCGATTGAAAGAAAAGAAGATACAATCGGAAAAAAAACAATTGAGAAAAGGTGATATTTAACCTGACGTGGGTTAAATCAAAAATCAAACAAAAGAGCCGTAGGCTTGGGATTATAAATGGTTTTATTTCTGTGTTTTTTTAAACATCACCCTTACAGGGCTCTAATAACGTGCATACATTTTTTCTACCATAATTTTGAGGGTGTCCAAAAAGCCAAATAATGAAAAGCTCTCGCAAAGCCGCTAAGTCGCAAAGAGATGATTGATATAGCTTTATTTCTTTGCGTCTTTGCACCTTAGCGAGAAAAAAATAGTTTTTAAACAGCATCATGCATAAGAAAAAAACAATCCTACCCATAAAAACAAACAATAAAATAGCTTTTTAAGACCAGTTCATCAAACATTAGAACCGTAGGTTCGGCATTATGGTAATAATAAATCATATCCTTTTAAAAAAAGAGTCGTAGGCTTGGCATTATGAATAATTAAATTTTAATAATATTTAATCTCACACCTACAGGAGTTCTAATAACGTGCTTCATTTTATTTACTTTTTAACGATTTTACTTCATTTTTCAGCTCAACAATCATATGGTGTAGTTTATTTAAACTTAACTCATCCACATTCGGCAAGTCAAAACTAATAAAACCTAACGCTTTCCAAATTTCAAACACACTTTCTATATCTAATGTATATGGCTCGTAATCAGGATTGTCAGATTTTAAAAGAATTTCGTTGGCTGCCCCGATTTTACTGTAAATTCGTTTGTAAACAATTCCTTCGTCCTTAGTAATTAGGATATAAGGTTTTCCATCTGCAATATCTTCCCAATTGGCCACATATTCACAAATAATATACGACCCCGATTTTATGGGCTCCATGCTATCTCCTTTGATCTGAAATACACGATAGGATTTTTCTTTGCTCAGTTCAACCAGTGGCAGCGAAAAACGGGGAAGCTCTTCGATATAATCCGGATCGGCATAACCCTGGGTATATCCTGCCGCAGCTTGTACAGGAACAGTTGTAATTAGTTCTTTATTTTCCTGGTTAACAATGGTGCTCAGAATTCTTAAGTTTTCGCCTTTGGCATATTTCGATATTTGTGTTTCATAAGGCTCTGTATTGGATGTTTCCCATAACTTTTTATTAACCAGATCATCCATCGAAATGCTAAAATAATGAGCAATATCCTGCAGTGCCGATAATTTTGGCATAGCCCTGTTTTCTTCGTAAGAGCCAATCATGGCGCGATTTACGCCAATTTTTTTTGCCAGCTCTTCCTGTGTTAAGCCTTTACTTTTTCGTAAATGCTTGATGTTTTGCCCGATTGATTCCATTTTGCAAATTTTATTTGAAATTACAATACAAATATAATCATTTTACTAAAATAATTAGTATATTTGCTAATAAATTTAGTTTTTAGAGATTGATGAAAAACGATACTGTAAATAAACTAAAAATTTTGGCAAAAGCAGCCAAATATGATGTTTCTTGTGCATCGAGTGGCAGCAACAGGCCTAATCAGGGCAAAGGACTTGGAAATGCAGCTCCATGGGGCATTTGCCATAGTTTTACCGAAGACGGAAGATGTGTTTCGTTACTGAAATTGATGCTCACAAATTATTGTATTTATGATTGTGCTTACTGTGCTAACCGAAAAAGCAACGATATTCCACGAATGACTTTTTCTGTTCATGAAGTGGTTGAGCTAACCGTTGAGTTTTACCGCCGCAATTATATCGAAGGGCTTTTTCTCAGTTCAGGAGTAATTGTAAACCCGGATTATACTATGGAGCGTATGGTTCAGGTTGCCAAAGACCTTCGTAATAAACACAACTATCATGGCTACATTCACTTAAAATCAATTCCCGGCGCCAGCGACGAGCTTCAACAACAAGCAGGTTTATATGCCGACAGGCTGAGTGTTAACATTGAAATTGCTACCGAGCAGAATTTAAAAATGCTTGCTCCGGATAAAAATTTTGTGAGCATTCTCAATCCTATGACTACCATCAAAAACCGGATTATTGAAAATAAAGAAGAACGGCGAAAATTCAGGCATGTGCCGCGTTTTTCTCCTGCAGGGCAAAGTACGCAACTTATAGTGGGTGCCACACCCGATACCGACAGGCATATTTTAGGCCTTGCTGCAAACCTGTACACATCAAAGCATTTAAAGCGGGTGTATTATTCGGGTTTTATTCCTGTTAATGATTACGATAAACGATTGCCGGCACTTAATGAACCACCGTTAAAGCGGGAAAACAGACTTTATCAGGCCGACTGGCTTTTTCGGTTTTATCATTTTTCCATCGACGAAATTGTAAATGATACCCATCCGGATCTCGACCTGGAGATTGACCCCAAGTTAAGTTATGCGCTTCGCAATCCCTGGATGTTTCCTGTCGATATCAATAAAGCCGGTTACGAAATATTATTGCGGGTTCCGGGTATCGGAGTAAAGTCTGCGAAAATGATTATGGTAAGCCGCCGCTACAGCAAACTTACATTTGCGAATCTCAAAAAAATAGGTGTGGTGCTGAAACGCGCAAAATATTTTATTACATGCAACGAGTTAAAAGCACTAACAGTAAACGAATTATTGCCGGAAAATGTAAGAAAAATAATGCTGGCAGAGAGCAATCCAAAGAAAAAACATAAATCATTATATCAACAATTAAACTTATTTCCAACAAACTAAAACCAAA
>JAWLEM010000207.1:0-4413 GCA_041686115.1 Bacteroidales bacterium | reverse complement strand
ATATCATAAAGTGTAGGTACAGTGGCAACAGAACTATTGCCTAATTCACCTATACTCATAGGCATAACTTCTGTTATTTCGGGTTTTATTCCGTAAAGCCTAAAGAAACGCTGCACAATGGCTTCGTCCATTTTTTCATTAGCCTGATGTAACAATATTTTTTTTAACTGGGCAACAGGCAATCCTGATTTATCCATTGCTGCTTTAATGGCTTTCGGAACATTAATTATGGAGTATTCATAGATTTTCCTCCCGTTCATTTTCATGTACCTGATATTAGGATCGCTATCAGGTTTATTCGATTGCCCCAGGTATAAATAAAACACTTCATCTCTAGTATGTGTTACGGTTGCAGATGATAGCACTCCTGATTTTTCTTCAGACTCAACACCTTCAACAATTGTAGCACCGGCACCATCAGAAAAGATCATGGTATCCTTGTCGTAAATATCTACTACTCTTGAGAGTGTTTCTGCACCAATAACCAGGCACCGTTTGGCTAAACCGGTTTTAATAAATGAATCGGCTTGAATAACACCCTGAATCCATCCGGGGCAACCAAAAATTATATCATAAGCCACACATTCTGGATTTTGAATTCCTAATTTATTTTTTACTCTTGCTGCAATACTGGGTAATAAATCGGTTTGAATGGAACCTTTTATCACATCACCAAAATTGTTGGCTACTATAATATGGTCAATCGTTTCCCTATCGATCTTCCCAGATTCTATTGCCTGCTCAGCTGCTAATGTAGCAATCTCTGATGTAGTTTTATCTTTGGCAACCCATCGCCGTTCCAATATCCCGGTTATATCCTTAAATTTACGAACAATTTCTTCGCCGGAACCTTTAGTCATGGTTTGATCCTTTTCAAAAAAAGTTCTTTTAAAATAATCCTTATTTTCAATTTTTTGTTCAGGAATATAACTACCTGTTCCGGTTATTACCGTATTTAAATATCTCATAAATCTAACTTTTAACACTTTAAAGCAAAAAAGGAATTTTAATATAATTTGGCAATTTAATATTTACAATGCAATTATTCAAAAACACATGAAAAATTCTTATCAAAAAACGCTTATTAAACTTTTTTTATCAAACTATGTCAAAATAAAATAAATTTAATCTTTTAAACATGAAAAATCTAATTCATTATTCAACTTTTTTATTGATCTTTCTTTTTATTTCCAATTCTGTTTATAGTCAGCAGGATGCAAAACAAAAAGGTTTACAATCCATTAACGAAAATGCGGTAAAAGCTCAATTGGAATTTCTGGCATCTGACTGGACCGAAGGGCGAGCTACGGGCGAAAAAGGAGCTTTCTTAGCAGCAGATTACCTTGCCAGCATGCTGCAGTTTATGAATGTAAAAGCAGCCGGCGACCAGGAAATGACAAATCCCACACGTGAAGAATACTTTAAAGGCGTAAGGCCACAAGAATATACATCCTATTTCCAAAATATTTATATGTCCAAAAATTTGGAAAGTAATACAGCAATGACCATAAAGTTGTCAAATCAGGAGCTTACTTTTAATGAAGGATCTGACTTTTTGGTTTCTTCATATCCACACGCTACAAAAATTACAGCCGAAATTGTATTTGTGGGTTATGGATTTATTGATGAAGAAAATAATTATGATGATTTTAAAGGTGTTGATGTTAAAAACAAAATTATTATCCGGATGGCAGGTTATCCCGGACATAAAGACGTTAGCTCGAAAGCGTATAAAACCTTTCATAAAAACGACCGCTATTTCAATTACTATTTAAGCAGAAATAAAAATAAGCATGCGTTGGAACAGGGAGCAGTTGGAGTTATTGAAATTTCAGAAGAAAATATCAGAAAGTACATGGCTTCGGAGCAGGAATTTAAGCAAATTTCTAAAAATAAGCAGCCCCGGGCCAGCATGTACGAACATAGACTTTCATTGCCATCCGATACGATTAAAGATCAACTCATTGAAATTTATAGTACACCACAAATTGTTAATAAAATACTGGAAGGCAGTAATATTAATATCGACGAATTTGAGCAGAAAGTGGCAAGCAAGTTAAAGCCATCATCGAAAATAATTAAAGGTGTAGAACTCAGAATTGATCATACCGTAAAAACCGAAATCATTCAAACACGAAATGTTTTGGGTGTAATTGAAGGTGAAAATAAAGATGAAATCATTGTTATTGGAGCGCATTATGACCACTTGGGCGCTAATGATGGATTTGTTTGGAACGGTGCTGATGATAATGCTTCCGGAACAGTAGGTGTTTGGATGCTGGCCAAAGCATTTGCCGAAGCAGGCGTAAAACCCAAAAAGACCATTGTTTTTGCAGCCTGGACAGGAGAAGAAAGAGGATTGCTCGGATCAAGATACTTTGCCGATCATCCTTATGGCGGTTCGATTGAAAACATTAAGCTTAACATTAATTTTGATATGATTAGTAAAGATTCGGAGAATGATACATTAAAAAACCAGGCCCGCATGGTATATACGTCTGCTTTTCCAAATTTCGAATCGATGAGCCAAAAACATATTGAAGATTATAACATCAATCTGGACTTGAATTATCGCCCTTCAGAAAATCCAAGAGGTGGCAGCGACCACTCATCTTTTTCGGCCAAAAACGTTCCGGTAATGTATTTTATGGCTGGTTTTCCGGCAACCTACCACACACCAAAAGACCGAACTCATGACATTAACTGGGAAAAAGTGATTGATATTATAAAACTAACCTATTTAAATGCCTGGGAATTGGCTAATTCAGATGAATGGTAAAACTAAATGGTTAGATAAAAAGCTGATTGTAGTTTTAAATTCGTAATTTATAAAATGCAAAAACTCCTTGCAACACAGTCGTTACAAGGAGTTTTCTGTACCCAGGGCGGGACTTGAACCCGCACAGCCAAGTATGGCCACTGGATTTTAAGTCCAGCGCGTCTACCAATTCCGCCACCTGGGCGTCTTAAATAAAAAGGATAAAATCCATTTTTAAGAACCTCTTTGAGCAAAAAACCTACCTGACTACCTTCGGCAGTTAAAACTTCCTGCGGCAATTAAACCGTCAGCAGGCGGGACTCGACTCTCTGGAGCGAAAAACGGGACTCGAACCCGCGACCCCGACCTTGGCAAGGTCGTGCTCTACCAACTGAGCTATTTTCGCATTTCTATTGTATTTCCAATACTTTAAAGTACGCTTTGCTATTCTTGCGTTTAGCGGATGCAAATATATTTAATTTTTTTGTTCTTCAAAAAATATCTTTGAAAAATATTTACTATTTTTTCTACTTTAGTCCGATATGCCGCTTTATTTCATTCAGTTTATTCAATGCCTCAACCGGGGTCAGGTTATTAATATCCAGTTTAGCAATCTCGTCACGAATTTGTTTTAATACCGGATCATCGAGTTGAAAAATAGTGGTTTGAAAACCTTCACGATGCTTAGCAATTTCTCCAACTGGTTTAGCTAACGATTCTTTTTGCCCCGAATTCTCGAGCTCCTGTAATATCTCATTCGCCCTGTTTACAACACTTTTGGGCATACCCGCCATTTGAGCTACATGAATACCAAAACTATGTTCGCTTCCTCCTCTTTTTAGCTTACGTAAAAAAATCACTTTATCGTCCAGTTCTTTTACCGACACATTATAGTTTTTAATCCGTCCGAAAGATTTTTCCATCTCATTTAGCTCATGATAATGCGTAGCAAACAGTGTTTTTGCTTTTGCTACCGGATGCTCATGAATATATTCGGCCATTGCCCAGGCTATTGAAATTCCATCATAAGTGCTGGTTCCCCGGCCAATCTCATCGAGCAAGATCAAACTCCGGGGCGATAAATTGTTTAAGATACTTGCTGCTTCGTGCATTTCAACCATAAATGTCGATTCGCCCAGTGATATATTGTCCGATGCACCCACGCGGGTAAAAATCTTATCAACCCAACCAATTTTTGCTTCTGCAGCAGGAACAAAACTACCTATTTGTGCCAGTAAAACAATCAAGGCTGTTTGCCTTAACAAAGCAGATTTACCAGACATATTCGGTCCGGTAATAACAATAATCTGTTGCTGATCATTATCCAAATAAACATCATTGGTAACATAGGATTCGTCAATAGGCAACATTTCTTCAATAACAGGATGGCGCCCGCCTTTTATATCAATAATATCGGTGTTGTTAATTTCTGGGCGTACATACTTATTTTCTTCAGCTACCAGTGCAAAGGACAGCAAACAATCAAGTCTGGCAATTAATGTTGCATTCAGCTGGATGGCCGATATATAATCACCAAGACTGGTAATCAATTCAATAAATAATTTCTGTTCCAGTTCCAGTGATTTTCCTTCGGCACCCAGAATTTTTTCTTCGAGCTCTTTTAACTCTTCGGTAATATATCGTTCTGCACTAAC
>JAWLEM010000206.1:0-4479 GCA_041686115.1 Bacteroidales bacterium | reverse complement strand
AATCCTGAAGATTTTCACAGCAATACAATTTCCATTAAAACAGGCCAGGTATTAAACAGGAATCAGTTTTTGCGTTCGTTGGTTGAAAGTTTGTACTCACGCAGCGAAATAGATTTTAAACCCGGAACATTCAGGGTAAATGGCGATACCATAGACATCTACCTGGCTTATAGCGATCTGGCTTACAGGGTAATATTCTGGGGCGATGAAATAGAAGAAATTGAATCATTTAATCCGGACAGCAATGAAATTATTGAGTCGCTGGAAAACGGAGTTATTTACCCGGCCAATATTTTTGTTACCACAAAAGAAAGAATGCATCAGGCAATAAAACAAATACAAGATGACCTGTTCCAACAAATAGAATATTTTAAATCTATTGGAAAACATTTTGAAGCCAAAAGAATTAAAGAACGAGTTGAATACGACCTAGAAATGATCAAAGAGCTGGGTTACTGTTCGGGAATTGAAAATTACTCGAGATATTTTGACGGCAGAAAACCCGGAACCCGCCCATTCTGCCTGCTCGACTATTTTCCACAAGATTTCCTGACGGTAGTAGATGAAAGTCATGTAACTTTGCCTCAGATTCATGCAATGTTTGGCGGCGACCACGCACGTAAAAAAAACCTTGTAGAATTTGGGTTTCGGTTACCAGCAGCTATTGATAACAGGCCATTAAAATTTGAAGAGTTCGAAGAGCTAACCAACCAAATACTTTTTGCAAGTGCCACTCCGGCAAATTATGAGTTTGAAAAATGTGAAGGTTTTTTTGTTGAACAATTAATCAGGCCAACAGGCTTAATAGACCCGGAAATTGAAGTTCGTCCATCATTAAACCAGATTGATGATTTAATGGAAGAGGTTCATCAAAGGTCGGTTAAAAACCAAAGAGTTTTAGTTACCACCTTAACCAAAAGAATGGCTGAAGAATTAAGCAAATACTTAACCCGATTTGACATTAAATGCCGGTATATACATTCGGATATAGATACATTAGAACGGGTTGAAATTATGGATCAGCTTCGTGAAGGGACATTTGATGTACTGGTTGGAGTAAATTTATTACGTGAGGGATTAGATTTGCCCGAAGTATCGCTGGTAGCTATATTAGATGCCGACAAAGAAGGTTTTTTACGTTCTTCCAGGTCATTAACTCAAACATCGGGCCGTGCAGCCAGAAATCTGGAAGGAAAAGTTATTATGTACGCCGATAAGGTTACTAAATCGATGCAACAAACCATTGATGAAACAGACAGAAGACGCGAAAAACAACTGGCGTATAATGAGAAGCACGGCATTACACCTAAACAAATTGTCAGAACTTCCAAATCGATGATGACCAATTATAAAAAAGCATATACCGGCCCGGAAAAATTAAATGTTGCTGCTGATCCGGTAGTAAAATATATGGATGCAAAAGCGCTGGAAAAAGCGATTGAGAAAAATAAATTATCGATGGAAAAGGCTGCTAAAGAACTTAATTTTAAAGAGGCGGCCAGGCTAAGAGATGAAATGTTTGCTTTGCAGGATTTGCTAAAAAACAAATAAAAAAAGTGCCATCAAAAAAATTGACAGCACTATAATATGATTCAAAAAGAATAGATTTATCCCAAATAAGATTTCAATAGGTTACTACGTGATGTATGCCTAAGCCTTCGTATAGCTTTCTCTTTAATTTGCCTTACCCTTTCGCGGGTTAAACCCAGCCTGTCTCCTATTTCTTCCAAAGTCATTTCCTGCACGCCAATGCCAAAAAAAAGTTTTAGAATATCTCTTTCGCGATCGGTTAAAGTAGCCAGTGAACGGTCGATTTCTTTAATCAACGATTCGCTGATAAGTGTATTGTCGGTATTTGGCGAATCATCATTGATAAGAACATCAAGCAAGCTATTGTTTTCACCTTCCTGAAAAGGCGCATCAACTGAAATATGCCGGCCTGATATTCTCATGGTATCAGCAACTTTGTCCTTTGGAAGGTCTAAAGAATCTGCTATTTCATCGGGTGAAGGAGTTCTTTCATTTTCCTGTTCAAATCTTGAAAAAGCTTTATTAATTTTATTTAAGGACCCTACCTGGTTTAGTGGCAGTCGAACAATCCTTGATTGCTCGGCAAGAGCCTGTAAAATTGACTGGCGGATCCACCAAACGGCATATGAAATAAATTTAAAACCACGCGTTTCGTCAAATTTTTCGGCAGCTTTAATTAACCCCAGATTTCCTTCATTAATTAAATCGGGCAATGTTAAGCCCTGATTTTGATATTGCTTGGCAACAGAAACAACAAATCGTAAATTTGCTTTGGTTAATTTCTCTAAAGCTGCTCTATCGCCCTTTTTAATTCGTTGAGCTAACTCAACCTCTTCCTCAACAGTTATTAGATCTTCTTTGCCAATTTCGTGCAAATACTTATCTAAAGAAGCCGTCTCCCTGTTCGTAATTGATTTTGTGATCTTTAACTGTCTCATGGGCAATAAAAAATTTCTGCGAATTTATGGTAAATAGTTTTAAAAATCAATACAAAATAAAAGCCCTATAAGCTTAATATCATTTATTACTCAAATTCTACTTGATAAATGTAAATATATCTGCCACCGGGATACATTCCCTCTACTTCTATTTCGTTACCAAAACCAATATTTCTTAAAACACGTTTAATATCATCAACATGAGCAATTTTTTCACCTTGTATGTAGGTGATTACAAAACCTTCTTTCACTCCTGCCTTTTTCAATGCGCCATCATCTTGTACATCAACAACCTTAACGCCTGCATCAATTCCTAAACGACGTTTATCATTCGTATTCAATGGTTCAAACTGAGCACCAAGAACTGATAAATACTCATCGGCTTTAATAATATTTGTGGTTCCATGCATATTACGTAAGACCACATCAATTTGTTTCTTTTTATTATCTCTTTTAATGATAATATTTATTTTTTCACCCGGGCGGTATTTTCCAATCTGTGCTGTTAATTCAGCAACACTGTTTATTTTTGCATCATTAATTTCAAGCACAACATCACCAACTTTCAATCCAGCCTCTTCTGCTGCACCATCTTCTGTTACTCCATCAATTAAAACGCCTTCGATTTTATTGATATCATATTCTTTGGCTACTTCATTATTAATTTCGCGTATCTGCACGCCCAGTACAGCTCTTTGAACCTCTCCATATTTAATAATATCGGCAACAACTTTTCGAACAATATTAACGGGTATAGCAAACGAATAGCCTGAATATGCCCCTGATGGTGAAATAATGGCAGAGTTTATTCCAATGAGTTCACTTCTCATGTTTACCAGGGCGCCGCCACTATTCCCTTTGTTAACAGCAGCATCTGTCTGAATATATGACTCAATAGGGTATTGCTGATCTCTCAATATATTTATACTTCTTGCTTTTGCACTCACAATTCCTGCAGTAACTGTCGATGTTAAATTAAATGGATTACCCACAGCCAATACCCATTCGCCAACTTTGATATGATCAGAATTCCCCATTTCAATATAGGGCAAATCCTTACCATCAACTTTTAATAAAGCCAGGTCAGTGCCCGGATCGGTACCAATTAATTCGGCAGTATAAGTTCTCTTATCGTTAAGTACAACTTGTATTTCGTCAGATTTATCAATTACATGATTGTTGGTAACAACATATCCATCATTTGAAATAATAACCCCTGAACCAAAAGAGACAGCCGGTTGCCTTGAATACCTCTCGCCAAAGAAAAATTCATATAATGGATTCTGATAATAATAATCACTTTCAAGGTTATATTTCGATGTTACATGGACAACTGCATTAACACTATTTTCGGCAGCACTTGTAAAATCAAATACATTACCATCAGATGTAACCGGTATTTGCGAATAATTTACCTGGTTAGAATCATTAATTAGTTCTAATGCATTCTGTTTCTTTTCTCCGGTATTCACATTGTTTTGCAGTTCTTTTTCGTAAAAATTAACATATATTATAATTGCCAAAAATGCAGATAGCAACGATATTGCTACATTACCTAATAAAATTTTAGCTTTCATATCTGGTTATATTTTAATTTATAAATATTATTATTTGCAGATTATAAAATGACAAAATTAATGCCTGCAAAACGAATAATATAATACATTTAACAAACTTTAACAAATAATAATTGATTATAACTTTTTCCAAATTAATTTATAAGTTTACAAAAAATATGGAGATGAAATTTATTTTTTTTAAATACCAGGGCACAGGCAACGATTTTATTATTATTGATAACAGAAAAAAAACGGTTAACCTAAACAGCAAACAAATTGCATTAATTTGCCACCGAAAATTTGGCATTGGTGCCGATGGATTAATGTTGCTTGAAAATCATCAGGAATTCGATTTTAATATGCGGTATTTTAATTCAGATGGAAAAGAAGCATCCATGTGCGGTAATGGTGGGCGATGCCTGGTTGCTTTTGCCAAATCGATGCATATGATC
>JAWLEM010000205.1:0-4481 GCA_041686115.1 Bacteroidales bacterium | reverse complement strand
TTAAAACGAAAGATTTTTTAACCCTTTTATCGTTTCTTGTTGATTTTTGGATTTAAAAATATAACTGCCGGCAACTAAAACATCACAACCAGCATCAATCAAGGCTTTTGCATTGGTATGGTCAACTCCGCCATCTACTTCAATTAATGCATCCGATTTTTTATTTGTGATCAGTGTTTTTAGCTCTCGTACTTTTTCAAGGGCATTGGGAATAAACTTTTGTCCTCCAAATCCGGGGTTAACCGACATGATTAAAACCAAATCCACATCAGCAATAATATCTTTTAATAAATGTACCGGAGTATGCGGATTCAGGCTAATTCCGGCTTTTATGCCCAACGATTTTATTTTCTGAACAGTACGGTGCAAATGGTGACATGTTTCAAGGTGAACTGTTAATATATCAGCACCGGCTTTATAAAAATCATCAATAAACCGATCTGGGTCTGTTATCATTAAATGAACATCCAAAGGTTTTTGAGCATGTTTTTTTATGTATTTCATCACCGGAAACCCAAATGAAATATTCGGAACAAAAATTCCATCCATAATATCCAGGTGAAACCAGTCGGCTTCACTTTTATTTACCATTTCAATGTCGCGTTGCAAATGGCCAAAATCTGCGGCTAATAATGATGGAGATATTAAATGATTCATAAGTATTTTATTTTTATACCCAACAAAAATAAATAAAAAAAGGAAACCGTTAAATTTCCTTTAATATATTATGATGATAAATAAATTATCCCAGGTATGTTTTTAATATTTTACTTCGGGTTGTCTGTTTCAGGCGTTTAATTGCTTTTTCTTTTATTTGTCTTACTCTTTCGCGGGTTAGATTAAATTCCTCGCCAATTTCTTCTAAAGTATAAGGATGTTTGCCATTTAATCCAAAGTAAAGTCTAATAATGCTGGCTTCGCGCTCAGTTAATGATGATAATGCTCTTTCTATCTCTTTTCTTAACGAATCGTTTAGCAAATTTCCATCAGGGCTGGGACTGTCGTTACTTAATAACACTTCGTACATGTCGCCTTCTTCTCCGTCGGTAAGTGGAGCATCCATGCTAACATGGCGGCCTGAACTACGCATTGCATCTTTAATATCTCCGGGGGCCAGTTCTATGGCTTTGGCAATTTCGTCTACCGAAGGTTCTCTTTCATATTTTTGTTCAAGCTCTGATAAAGCGCGATTTATTTTATTGATTGATCCAATTTTATTAAGCGGCAGGCGCACAATTCTTGCCTGCTCTGCAAGCGCTTGTAATATAGATTGTCTGATCCACCAGACAGCATACGATATAAATTTGAACCCCCTGGTTTCATCAAATCTTTTTGCAGCTTTAATTAGCCCAAGGTTTCCTTCATTAATTAAGTCAGGTAAGCTAAGTCCTTGATTTTGATATTGTTTGGAAACTGACACAACAAAGCGCAAATTGGCTTTGATAAGTTTTTCCAATGCATGATTATCTCCATTACGCACTTTCCTCGCTAATTCTACTTCTTCTTCTGCCGATAAAAGATCAACTTTACCTATTTCATGCAAATACTTATCTAAAGAGGCAGTTTCTCGATTGGTAACTTGTTTGATGATTTTTAACTGTCTCATCTTCATTCAGGGTTGTTAGCTATAATAAAACGTTATTTTCAGGCAAATTGTTACAAATATATTCAAATAAGTCAATAAAAAAACCTGAACAATTTTTTTTTTGTTAATTTTACATCCGGTATTTAAATTTAATCTAAAGATAATTTTTTTTGAAAATTTATCTCAGTATTTTTTGGTATTTCTGAATTAATCTTTATTATTGCATAGATTTTCCAAAGAAACATTTTATTAATCAACTCCTTCAGTAAAAAATCATTCGTTTTACTGGCGAAATCAATAAAAAACAAAAAAAATCAAATATTTACTTATTAATAATAAATAATTAATTTCCATAATTGAAATATGTACGACATTCTTGAATTGAATAAAAAATTGGTAAGTGAGTTACGCGAAATAGCTAAATCACTTCAAATTAAAAAAGTTGAATCGCTTAAAAAGCAGGATTTAATTTACAAAATTCTCGACCAACAGGCAATCAATGCCACCAGTGATGTTAAATCTGATAAAAAAACATCCAATCGAAAGAAAACAGTCGAGAAGTCAAAATCATCTTCCAGAACAGAAGTTAATACATCCACACAAAATGTTAAAGAAAAACGTGATGATGTAAAAAAAACTCCCGAATTGAAAATTAAGAAAGAAGCACAGGTTAAAGCTTCAAAAGCACCATCAGAAAATGTAGAAACTACACCGGAAAAGAGACAGGTTAATGAGCGCAATGATGCCGTAAGGCGCTCTCCTTCAAGGTCGCCAAGAGATAATTATCAGAAACGCCCACACGAAAAAAGGGGTGATAAATCATTTGAGTTTGATGGAATCATAACTAATTCAGGGGTGCTTGAAATAATGCCTGATGGTTATGGGTTTTTAAGGTCTTCGGAGTATAATTATCTTAATTCACCTGATGATATTTATGTTTCTCAATCGCAGATTAAGCTATTTGGTTTAAAAACCGGCGATACTGTTGAAGGGACAATACGGCCTCCAAAAGAAGGTGAAAAGTATTTCCCACTTATCAAGGTTGAGAAAATCAATGGCCGTAGTCCGGATTTTATTCGCGATAGAGTTCCATTTGACTATCTTACACCACTTTTTCCAGAGGAAAAATTTACACTGAACAATAATAAAAATGATAAACTTTCGACTCGAATTGTCGATATGTTTGCTCCCATAGGTAAAGGGCAGCGTGGTTTAATTGTTGCACAGCCAAAAACAGGAAAAACAGTTCTGTTAAAAGATATCGCTAATGCCATTGCAGCTAATCATCCCGAGGTATACATGATTGTCCTTTTAATAGATGAAAGGCCAGAGGAGGTTACTGATATGGCCAGGAGTGTAAATGCCGAAGTTATTTCTTCTACATTTGATGAGCCTGCCGACAGGCATGTACGAGTTGCCAATATTGTACTCGAAAAAGCAAAACGCTTGGTAGAATGTGGCCACGATGTGGTTATTCTGCTCGACTCAATAACCCGGCTGGCACGCGCATTTAATACTGTATCTCCTGCATCAGGTAAGGTATTATCTGGTGGTGTTGATGCCAATGCACTGCATAAACCGAAAAGATTTTTTGGTGCTGCGCGGAATATTGAAGAAGGAGGTTCGTTAACCATTCTTTCTACAGCGCTTACAGAAACCGGTTCGAAAATGGACGATGTTATTTTCGAAGAATTTAAAGGTACCGGTAATATGGAACTTCAGCTTGACAGAAAATTATCCAATAAAAGGATCTATCCTGCTGTTGATATTACTGCATCTAGTACACGCCGCGAAGAGTTGTTGATCGAACAGGGAATGTTAAATAAAATATGGATACTGCGAAATTATTTAACAGATATGAACTCCACAGAAGCGATGGAATTTTTACGCGACAGGTTAGTAAAAACAAAAACCAACGAGGAATTTATCATTTCCATGAACGCCGATTAAAATGTTTAAAAACACATTATAAGATAAAATGCGGAGTAAAATCCGCATTTTTTGTTGTGTAAATAAGGCAAATAAGGGCTTATTTGAAATGAAAATGAATAAGTTTAATATACGCCTATTTTTTAGGTTTGGCTGTCAAAAATTAGAATTTTATTTTAATTTTGTAGTTCGTTAAATTAGGTTAAATATCTTTTAATAAATAAATTAAGGAGTAAGAAATGTCACAAAAAAAGAAATTTATAACCTGCGATGGTAACTATGCAGCGGCTCATGTAGCTTATATGTTTAGTGAAGTTGCAGCGATTTACCCAATTACACCATCATCAACTATGGCAGAATATGTTGATGAGTGGGCATCTCACGGAAGAAAAAATATATTTGGTGACCAGGTACAGGTAACAGAAATGCAATCTGAAGGTGGTGCTTCTGGTGCTGTTCATGGTTCATTGCAATCGGGTGCTTTAACATCAACTTTTACTGCATCACAGGGATTGTTGTTAATGATTCCAAATATGTATAAAATTTCCGGTGAGTTACTTCCCGGAGTGTTTCATGTTAGTGCACGAAGTTTAGCTGCCCAGGCATTGTCCATTTTTGGCGACCATAGCGATGTTATGAGTGCACGCCAAACAGGATTTGCAATGCTGGCAACCGGAAGTGTTCAGGAAATTATGGACATAGCAGGTATTGCTCATTTAGCATCTATAAAATCCAGAATTCCTTTCGTTCACTTTTTCGATGGGTTTAGAACATCACACGAAATTCAAAAAGTGGAATACTTTGAAAATGATGATTTAGCTAAACTTGTGGATTTTGATGCATTGCAAAAATTCAGAGATAATGCTTTAAATCCTGAACATCCTGTAACCAGGGGTACAGCTCAAAATCCCGATATTTATTTCCAGGCGCGCGAAGCAGCAAGTAAATTTTACGATCCGGTACCGGA
>JAWLEM010000204.1:0-4505 GCA_041686115.1 Bacteroidales bacterium | reverse complement strand
CCATAAACATTATTATGACCATGCACTGCATCTACTCCATATATTATTGGTATCCCCAAGCGGCTCTGCAGCGCAATACTTTGAAAATTATCATACATATTCCCCCACTCCTCAACCGTATTTGGATTTGGAGCAGAGCCTCCACCACTTAAAAGAGAACCAATGCCATAACTCCCAATATCATTTATATCAACCAACTCATTTCTTTCAACCTGAGTCATTTGACCAATTTTTTCGTCAAGCGTCATCAAGCTTAAAACACTATCAACTTTTTCGTCAATGCTTAATCCTTGTGCAATTAAATTTGTATTAATTAACAGACTTAGAAAAACGATTACAGGAACCTTTACATTCATTTTTACATATTTATAAATCAATAAACTAATTTTATTTCCTTCCGCACGCTATCCATAATCTGAATTAAATCTAAGCTCGTTGAAAGTGGAAGTTTTTTGCTTTCTGTTTCGTTATTCAAAATACATTTATTAACCTCTTCTATTTCAAATAAAAGTCCCTCGCCATCATAATCTAACTCATATACTTTTTCTTTCTTCCCATTGATATGAACAGATATCTTTTTAGAGTGATGAAAACTTTTGTGTAATTTAATATACCCTTTACTTCCGTAGATATATGCTTCAATGGGAGTATCAGCTTCGGTAGTAGATTCAAGTATTGCTTTTTCCGAATTTTCATAATCAAATAACATGGCACAATAGCTATCCACTTCTGTTTCTGTCATCCGCGCCATTGCTTTTATATTAGATGGTAAACCAAAAACTAACATACTTAAATAAATAGGATAAATACCAATATCCAATAACGATCCGCCTCCCAAATTTTTATTAAATATTCTGCTTTCAGGATTAAATTCTGCGTTATACCCAAAATCAGCCCGTATGAAATTTATATCACCGATAATCTTTTGGTCAAGTAGCTCGATAAATTTTTCTGTAGCAGGAATAAATCGAGTCCAGATGCCTTCCATTAAAAATAGGTTTTTAGACCTGGCCTCATTGATCATGATGTTTACTTCATTGTAATCAATTCCCATTGGCTTTTCACACAAAACTGATTTCCTGTATTTAAAACACATCATGGTGTTTTCAAAATGAAAAGTATGCGGTGTACCTATGTAAACAACATCTATATCCGGATCTTTTATTAATTCCTCGTAAGAATCGAAAAATTTAACAGCATTGAATTTTTGACCAAAGGTTTTTGCTTTCTTTTTATCTCTCGAAGCAACTGCATAAAGAACATTATTTTCGGAAAGCATTAAATCACTGGCAAATCTGTGAGCAATTTTACCTAATCCTATTATGCCCCAATTGATTTGTTTTTTAATCATTTAAATATTTTTCAGTTCATTTTTTTGATACAACCGGATTACCAGAAAACAGTGTATAAAATCACCAATATGATCAACATGATATATACACTGATATTAAAACGCTTACCGGTTTTAAATGTTTCACCTGGTAAAGGAATTGCCTTTGGATGGTCATCACCTTCGGTTGCTCTTAGTGAAACACCCATTATAACAACTATTGTGATGATTAAGGTATAGAACATTTGATCTAAAAATGGCATTGAAATGGGAAGAAACTTCAGTGCCAGGGCAACAGGAATTGAAGATAATACGCCCACAATGGCTCCTTTTACCGATGTTTTTTTCCAAAACAATCCCATTAAAAATACTCCCAGGATGCCCGGGCTTACTAAACCTGTATATTCCTGAATATATTGAAACATTTGAGGAACAGAACCCAGCGTGTTTGCTACAGAAACAGCCAAAATTAAAGCCACTAAAACACTAATTCGGCCAACACTTACAAGCTGTTTATTGGTTGCCGTTTTATTGATGTATGGTTTGTAGATATCCATTGTAAAAATGGTAGATGTGGAATTCAGCATTGATGCCAGAGATGATACAATAGCAGCTGACAAAGCAGCCACAACCAGACCTTTTAATCCAACCGGAATAAAAGTACCAATAAGCCATGGGTAAGCCCTGTCGTAATCTATGGCACCATTTGCTTTCTGAAAAACATCGGTTACTCCTTCAATAACGGCTGTTCCTTCCTGTTGTGTGAACATTACATAAGCTATAATTCCGGGAACAACAACAATTAGCGGAATGATCAGTTTTAAAAACCCAGCAAATGCGATTCCCCGCTGAGCCTCACGCAAAGATTTTGCTGCCAGGGCACGTTGGATAATATATTGATTAAAACCCCAATAATATAAATTGGCAACCCACATACCTCCAATTAACACTGCGATTCCGGGGAGATTAGCAAACTCAGGATTATCTCTTTTCAAAATCATATGAAATTTATCCTGAGCAACATCATAAATATGAGCTAACCCGTTAAAAGTACCTCCTTCGGGTGTTACATTATTTAATGCAATAAAAGTTGTTATTAATCCACCGATAACCAGCAAAGTAACCTGTATAACATCGGTCCATGCAACTGCAGACAAACCGCCCCAAACCGAGTATGCCGCAGCAAATAAAGCCAATCCAATAATAAATGGAATGATTGTAGTTCCATCTCCCACACCAATAATTGTGTCGAGTGCTTTGGCTCCGAGGTAAAGGACGGAAGTAAGATTAACGAAAATAAACAGGGCAATCCAGAAAACAGCAAGAATCGTTTTCAAAGAAGTATTAAATCTTCTTTCAACAAATTCGGGAATAGTATAAATTCCCTGCCGGATAAAAACAGGAAGAAAATACTTACCAACGATTAAAAGCGTAATGGCTGCCATCCATTCGTACGATGCTATGGCAAGTCCTACAGCAAATCCAGAACCAGACATTCCGATAAATTGTTCGGCCGAAATATTAGCTGCTATAAGCGATGCACCTATAGCCCACCAGGGCAATGATTTTCCGGCCAGAAAATAATCTTCTGCAGTTTTTTCTGTACCTTTTTTGGTTCTTGATACGTATAAACCTACTCCTATAATTACAAAAGCATAAATGGCAAAAATAATGTAATCTATAACTGCAAAATTTTCGTTCATATGGCTATAATTTCATGATCTATTCTATTCACTAATTTACAAATTTCCATTAAAAAGCAAGAACCATTAAACGGTTCTGAGACATTTTACGGATTTATAAATTAAGTTCTTTTTCCTCCTCCTTATCTCTTCTACGCTCAAGCTCAGTTTCCATTGCTTCGCAAGTTTCCTTATTTATTGTATAAAAAAATAAAAATATGGCACAGGTCATATAAAGCACACCAGGAATTACAGAGATCATTAATTTAATTCCTGTTATTGCTGTTGGAGTTTGAACCACGTTGGGCACGAACTTAAACAAGAACAGCAACCATCCTGCCAGAGCTCCTCCAATACCCCAACCAGCTTTTTGTGCAAAAGTGGCAGCCGAAAATACTAACCCGGTTGATCTTCTACCGGTTTTCCATTCGGAGTAATCGGCAGTATCTGCCAACATGGTCCATAGTAACGGAACAGCCGGAGCATAAGACATTTTAGCCAGAATATTGAGAATATAAATTGAAACAACATCCTTTTCTCCGGGTAAATATAACAGCATAAAAAAGATGCCTGAAATTAACGAACTGGCAAGAAAAACATTCCTTTTTCCAAAACGTTTCGCTAATGATTTTGAGAAAGGAATAGCTACCATCAATGCAAGGGTACCGACAATATTAAAAAGTTGTACATTTTCTTCTTTACCAACATAATATTTAAAGTAATATGCGATAGACAGGTTCTGAATTGCAAACATGATAAACGAAATAATACCAACAAAAAAGAGTATTAACCAGGGCCTGTTTTTAAAAAGATTTTTAAAGTCTTCTCTTAATGATTCTATTTGTTCTTTGGGTGGCCGGACTCGTTCTTTAGTAGTACTAAAAGTAATCATAAAAAGAATAAAGCTAATGACAGAAAACAAAACCAACGTAATTTGATATCCCTTGGCATCGTTCCCGTTTCCAAAATATTTAGCTAATGTAAGTGCTGTTCCGGAAACAATAAGCTGGCCGGCAAATGCAAAAACGAATCGATAAGAATTTAATCCTGCGCGTTCGTAAGAATCGGCTGTCATTACTGCACCAAGCGATGAGTATGGCAGATTAATAGCTGTAAAAACGGTCATAAGCAGAAAATAGGTAGTTCCTGCCCATATGATTTTACCGGTTGATTCAAAAGCAGGAGTTGTGAAAGTTAAAACAGCAAGAATACTATAGGGTAATGCCATCCAGAGAATATAAGGCCGGAATTTCCCCCAACGGGTTTTGGTTCTGTCTGCAATTATTCCCATTAACGGATCGCTTAACATATCCCAAAATCTGGCAATAAGCATTATTGTTCCGGCAGCGGCAGCAGAAATACCAAAAGTATCGGTATAAAATATGAGTATCCAAAAACCCACCATATCCCATACAAAATGAGATGCTGTATCGCCTAATCCATAACCTATTTTTTCTTTAACAGATAGCTTTGTTACTATTTTACCCATATTT
>JAWLEM010000203.1:0-4506 GCA_041686115.1 Bacteroidales bacterium | reverse complement strand
AATTATGTGGATGAAAGATGAGGATTGGGACGAAGTACTAAAAACCAATTTAAACAGCTTTTATTATATTAGCAAAGCCTTAGTACAAGAAATGATCGTTAACAAATACGGCAGAATAGTAAATGTGGTATCGTTATCGGGGATCAAAGGCTTGCCTGGACAAACAAATTATTCAGCAGCTAAAGGTGGCGTAATTGCTGCAAGTAAAGCACTGGCGCAGGAAGTTGGGAAAAAGAATATAACTGTAAATTGTGTGGCACCCGGGTTTATTAAAACTGATATGACCAAAGATTTAGACGAAAAGGAACATAAAAGAATTATCCCGATGGCACGATTTGGCAATCCTGAAGAGGTGGCTGATGTTGTTGCATTTTTGGCATCAAAAAAAGCATCTTATGTAACAGGCGAAGTTATTTCTGTTAACGGAGGTTTATACACTTAAGTTTTAAAAACATTTATATTAATTACACTAAGTTATATGAATAGAGTTGTAATTACAGGAATGGGAATTTATTCCACTATTGGTAAAAATATTGAAGAAGTAAAAGAATCATTATATAAAGGCCGCTCGGGAATTGGATTTGACCCGGAGAGAAAAGAGTTGGGTTTTCGTTCAGCATTAACAGGAATTATTGAAAAGCCCAACCTAAAAGGAGAGCTTAAACGCCGCCAAAGAGTGGGGTTAGCAGAAGAGGGCGAATACGCTTATATTGCCACTATTGAAGCGTTAAAACAAGCAAAAATTGATCAGGATTTTTTTGATAAATTTGATGTGGGGATATTATATGGCAACGACAGCTCTGCAAAATCAGTTATTGAATCATATGATTTATTAAAAGAAAAAAAAGATACTACATTATTAGGATCGGGAGGAATATTTCAATCCATGAACTCCACCATAACAATGAACTTATCGACCATATTCCGGTTACGGGGAATAAATTTAACCATTAGCGCAGCCTGTGCAAGTGGTTCACACTCTATAGGTATGGGATATTATTTTATTCGCAGCGGATTACAGGATATGATTATTTGTGGCGGAGGGCAGGAAATAAACCACCATTCAATGGGAAGCTTTGATGGGTTAAGTGCATTTTCGGTTCGCGAGGATGAACCCCAAAAAGCCAGTCGCCCATTCGACAGAGACAGAGATGGGTTGGTTCCAAGCGGAGGCGCAGCTACATTGGTACTTGAAAGCTACGAATCAGCCATTAAACGTGGAGCTCCAATCTTAGCCGAAGTAATTGGTTACGGCTTTTCATCCAATGGCGACCATATTTCTGTACCTAATGTAGAAGGCCCTGCAAAGTCGCTTGATATGGCACTGAGAGATGCAAAAATAAATGCAAATAAAATAGATTATATTAATGCACATGCTACATCTACACCAGTAGGCGATCTTAATGAAGCCCAGGCTATTGATAAAATTTTCGGGGTAACAAAACCATGGGTTAGTTCAACAAAATCAATGACAGGACACGAGATGTGGATGGGGGGAGCAAGTGAAATAATTTATTCGATGCTAATGATGCAAAATTCATTTGTAGCACCCAATATTAACTTTGAAAACCCCGATGAATACTCGGCAAAATTAAATATTGCCGCAGAAACTATAAAAAATCATAATATTGATTTATTTTTGTCTAATTCATTTGGTTTTGGAGGAACAAATTCAACTTTAATTGTAAAAAAGGTTAAGTAATTTATTAACGGGAGGATTTAAGAAGATATGGAGAATCAGGAAATTATAGCTAAAGTAAATGATTTTTTAATCGATGAGTTTGAACTTGAAGAAGATCAACTGGAACCATCGGCCAATTTAAAAGAAACGCTGGAAATTGACAGCCTGGACTATGTTGACCTGGTAGTTATTATAGAAAAAAACTTTGGTTTTAAAGTTAAAGGAGAAGATTTTGCTAACATTAAAACACTTCATGATTTTTATGAATATATCATAAAACATGCAAAATCTAATTAATCATGTTTTATGATCGAATTTGGAGGGTTTATTAAATGCCATCATGGAAAGGACAATCACGAGGAAATGTATTAGGATATAAAATTTTTGTTTTTACATTAAAACATTTAGGATTGTCTTTTGCCTATTTCATTCTAAGATTTGTTGCCTTTTACTATTTTCTATTTTCCACATCAAGTTCAAAGCCGCTCTATTTCTACTTTAGGAAAATTATCCGGTATTCAAGGTTAAAATCAGTTATTTCAATCTATAGGAATTATTACGTTTTTGGCCAGGTATTACTAGATAAGATCGCCATCCTTGGGGGATTAAAAGAAAAATTTACATACAATTTCGATGGAGAACATCACTTGCGGGAGATGGCAAAAAATAATACCGGAGGAATTATTGTAAATGCACATGTCGGAAATTTTGAAATTGCCGGCCAGTTGCTGGAAAGATTACAAACCAGGATTAATGTTCTAATGCTTGATGCAGAACATCAGCAAATAAAAAAATATCTCTCAAATGTATTGGTAAATAAAGATGTAAAAATCATTCCTCTACAAAACAATTATTCGCATATTTTACCCATTAGCGAAGCATTAATCAATAAAGAGCTTATTGCTATGGCAGGTGACCGCTACATAGAGCAAAGTAAAGTTTTTAAAGTTAATTTTATGGGGCAAAAAGCTTTGTTTCCCGGAGGGCCGTTTTATTTAGCTGCCAGATTTGGAGTGCCAGTTACTTTCGCTTTTGCCATGAAAGAAACTAAAAATCATTACCACTTTTATGCAACAGAACCTCAATTTGTAAAAAGATATAAAAACCCCGAAGAGCAAGAAAAAGAAATAAAAAGTTTTGTTGAAAAATATGCCCTGGAATTTGAAAGAATTTTAAAAATATATCCTTTACAATGGTTTAATTATTACCAATTTTGGGAAAAAGAATAAAGAATGAAAGACAAAAAAATTCTATTTATATCAGCCAATAAGCACATCGATCCTTACCCTGTTTACCCAATAGGCTTATCGTACCTTACTACATTTTTAAAAGAGGAACTACCCGATTATGAAATTTTAATCTTAGACCTAAATTTTATTTCCATTGATGAACTGAAACTAAAAATTAATGACTTTAATCCCAGGTACATAGGGGTTTCTTTCAGAAATATCGATGATGTAAATTCTGTTAACAGATTTTACTTTGTAAATCATTACAAAAATATTATTCATCAAATAAGGTCAGTAACAAATGCAAAAATAATTATTGGCGGTTCAGGTTTTTCAATCTTTCCCGAATTAATGTTTAATACCTTAAAACCAGATTTTGGTATTTACGGTGAAGGCGAAGAAACAATTCTGAAATTGATTAAAAATATAGACAATAATGAAGATTATACCGGATTAAGCAGATTGATATACCCCAAAAACGGACAATGCGTTTTTAATAAACACGAAAGTTATTTTTCAGATTTAGCGCTGGATTTTGATGAGAATCTGATCGATTACTACTGGGAAAAAAGCGGCATGCTCAATGTCCAAACAAAACGAGGTTGTCCGTATAATTGTATTTATTGCACCTATCCGCTAATCGAAGGGAAAAAAGTAAGAACATTAAATACCGATAAAATAGTTGATACCTTAAAAAATTTATATTACCAAAAAGGTATTGATTATGTCTTTTTTACTGATTCTGTTTTTAATATCAACAATCAGTATAATATTGAACTGGCCGAAAAAATTATTGCCAGCGGGATCAAAATTCATTGGGGCGGTTACTTTACCTTTAAAAACCTGGATACAGATTTGCTAAAAATATTGAAAAAATCGGGCCTTAAACATATTGAGTTTGGAACGGAAGCCTTATCAGATATTACACTAAAGGCCTACGGCAAAAATTTTACAGTAAATGATGTAATTGAAAAATCGGCATTATGCAATCAATTAGAAATTGATTACGCCCATTTTCTTATTTTTGGCGGATATGGAGAAACAGATCAAACGATTAATGAAACATTTGAAAACTCTAAGAAAATAGAGAATTCCGTTTTCTTTACTTTTGTTGGAATGCGTATTTATCCCGGAACAAAACTGCAGGAATATGCTATAAAAGAAGGTGTAATAGATAAAAATGATGATTTACTGGAGCCAAAATATTACCTTTCGAAAAATGTAGATTACGAAAGTTTAAAGCAAAAGGCAAACAGAACAGGCCGTCGTTGGGTTTTTCCCGATGAAGACACAACAATAATATCAAATAGATTACGAGCTCGAAATAAAAAAGGACCATTATGGGAATATATGATCATATAATTGCTAAGGGTGATACAATTTTAAAGTATATTCCACAACGCCCACCTATGGTTATGGTAGAAAATTTACATCATGCCAAAGGTGGAAAAACAATTAGCAGTTTTAAAATTAATAATGATAACATTTTTTGTAAAGACGGTGTTTTGCACGAGCCCGGCTTAATTGAAAATATCGCACAAACAGCTGCCGTTGGCGTAGGTTTTTCTTATAGCAATGAAAATAGAGATATCCCAA
>JAWLEM010000202.1:0-4513 GCA_041686115.1 Bacteroidales bacterium | reverse complement strand
CACCTTAACTCATTATGCCAACGAAACAGAAGCCAGGCAAAATATTTTAGAATTATTAGATCTTTCTGAAACAAGTAGAAGTAAAAATCCTGGTAAAGCTTTGTCCTATGCATTATCAGCCATAAAAATAAGTAAAGAAATTAACGATTACGAATTGTGGAATAAATCGGAATATTTGGCAGGCTTCGCACACTATGTTCAAAATGATTTTTCTGAAGCTCTCGGGCATTTTGAAAAATCGCTGGAGTTAAGTGAAACCCACGGTTTTGCAGAAGGGGAAGCTGCTGCGCTTAACCGGATGGGGAATACCTATCAGCTAATGGGCCGGTATGAGCAGGCATTAAAGTTTTACCAGCAGGCTTTATCTATTAACAAAGAAATTGGGAATAATCAGGAGATTGCAAGAAACCTTACTAATCTGGGAAGTATTTACCGGCTGTTTGGCAATTATGAACTGGCTATAAATCAACATCTTGAAGCTTTGGGGATATACGAAGGGCTTCAAAATAACGAGGGAATAGCGTGGTCGGCTTTGAATATTGCCCGTTTGTTTAAAATGATGAAAAATTATGACAAGAGTATCGAATATATTAATCAGTCTCTGGATATTTATCAGAAAATAGAAGAAGGCAATATGGTTCGTATTGGGGTTACCTTATGTTTAAAAGAGTTTGGTGATGTATATTATGAAATGGGCGATTTTGATAAAGCGATTGAATATAGCAACAAGGTACATGACATGAATAAAAAATCGGGCAATAATTTGGGTGTAGCCAATTCATTAAGTACTCTAGGTAAAATATATTACGATGCCGAAGAATACCAAAAAGCAAGATCCTTTTTATTGAAGGCACAAACATTAAAAGACTCATTAAACGACCACACCGAAATAGCTTCTATTTTGAGGTATTTGGGTAAAATCGACTTGATTAATGGAAACCTATCCCGGGCGGGCAAAGATTTAAAAAACAGCCTTAAATTTGCCCTTAAACAGAACTTAAAAGAAGATGTTAAAGAAGCTTACCTGGCGTTATCGGAGCTTTATGAAAAAACGGGGAATCATTCTAAAGCGCTTGAATATTTTAAGTTGTACACCGGATTAAAAGACAGCCTTAATAATCAGAAGATCAATGAATTGGAACTGCAATACGAGTTTGATAAAATGCAGCGGCAAATAGAATTTGAACAAAAACAAAAAGAAGCGGAACAACAGGCAAGATTACAGAAACAAAAAATATATACATGGGTATTTGTTGGTGGATTTATTTTCTTATTTGTTTTTTCGGTTTTCATTTATAAAAGTTACCAGCGAAAGAAAAAAACAAACATTATTCTTACACAGCAAAAAAAGGAAATTGAATCCCAAAAGGATGAAATAGAGGCGCAACGGGATTTCGTAACCAAACAACGCGACCAGATTGCTCATCAAAACCAGATCATAACCGACAGTATTGAGTATGCCAAAAGAATACAAAGTGCATTATTGCCACAGGAAAGCTATTTGGATAAAATATTGCCTGAACATTTTGTATTTATGAAACCCAAAAACATTGTCAGCGGCGATTTTTTCTGGGTTTCCGAAAAGCAGGGGAAAATTATTATTGCTGTGTCCGATTGTACCGGGCACGGTGTTCCAGGAGCATTTATGAGTATGCTTGGTGTGGCTTTTTTAAACGAAATTGTAAACAACAGCATAACGGTTAACCCAAATAAAATATTGAATCAGCTTCGTAATTATATCATTGAATCGTTGCATCAGGAATATGGCTATTCCGGATCGAAAGATGGAATGGATATGGCTTTAATTACTATCGAGAAAGAAACGTTAAAACTTGAGTATGCCGGAGCGTATAATCCTGTTTTTATTATCCGTAATGGATCACTTAACGAAATGAAAGCCGATAAGATGCCTATTGGTATACATGCCGTAAAAGTGGATAAGGAATTTACCAACAATCAGTTTCAGCTACAAAAAGATGATATGATTTATCTGTTTTCCGATGGATATGTTGACCAGTTTGGTGGAAAAGACGGAATGAAATTGAAAATGAAGCCTTTTAAAGAGCTTTTAACAAAAATTTCCGGCAATTCCACAGAAAGCCAGCAAAAGAAGCTCGAAAGTTATATGAAAAAGTGGCAGGGCGACTTTTCTCAACTCGACGATATGATTGTTATGGGAATACGGGTTTAGCTTCATTTATTTCTTCAATCGCTTCCGAAACATTAATCACATAATCGGCCAGTTTTTCACTTTCAGAAAACAGGTCATTATAAATTATTCCTGACTGGTAACTATAAGCTTTTTTCTCAACGCTTTTCAGGTGCCCTTTTTTAAGTTTATTTCTAAAATGGTTTACCTTTTCTTCAATATCCAATGCCTTATTAATATCAATATCTTTATATCCTTTTTCAAGATTTATCATCATTTCTTGAAGAGATTCGGAAACCAGAGCAAACATTTTATTGATATTTTCATTTTGCTCATCATTAAATTTAACCTTCCAGTCGCTCATTCTCATAAGTGTTTTGGCAAGGTTAAAACAGCTGTCGGCAATGCTTTCAATGTCCGAAATCACATTAAGCATGGCTTTTATTCTTTTTGAGCCTTCAATACTCAACTCTCCTTCCGACACCTTTGTCAGGTAGGTAGCAATCTCCACCTCCATTCTATCGCTTATCCCTTCGTATTTTTCAATTTTATTATAGCGCTTGTAAAATTTTTTATCCGATGTTTCATTAAACATACTTTCTACATAATGGTACATTTTTTCAACCCGTTGTGCAAAAACAATGATTTCTTTTTTAGCCTGATGAATAGAAAGCTCCGAAGTAGATAGCATTCCGGTATTGATATATTTTAAGCGGAACTCTTCAGTATCATCGCGCATAGGTACAATCCGGGTAACGACAATCTCAATTAATTTGGTAAACCAAATAAACAAGAGTGTATTAGCAACATTAAAGGCGGTATGAAAAATGGCTAATGCGACAGGAATGGCATGTGGTGAGTCGTATGGTGAAACTCCGCCTGTTTTTGCAATAAACCAATCGATGGCAGAAAGAAAATAACTAAAAATAATAGATACCCAAATTACGCCTAGGATATTAAATATTAAGTGGGCCCGTGCTGTTCTTTTAGCCGAAACGTTGGCTACTGCTGCCGCGATGTTGGCTGTTACTGCTGTCCCTATATTTTCCCCCAGAACCATGGCTGCGGCAATATCGAAAGGAATCCATCCATTGTTACACATTACCAGGGTTAATGCCATGGTGGCACTCGACGATTGAATTACAATCGTTAATATAGTGCCGATGGCTAAAAATAATAGATGTGATAATATTCCATCTGAGGTATAGTTGCTTAAAAAAGCTAAAATTTCAGGATTACTTTTAATATCGGGAACAGAACCTTTTAGAAAATCTAATCCTAAGAATACCATGGCAAACCCGATAATAAACTCGCCCCAGAATTTATTCTTTTTGGTTTTAGAAAATAAAAGGGGAAAACTGATGCCAATTAATGGTAAAGAAATTATGCTGATATCAATTTTAAAACCAAGAAGCGATATTAACCAGGCAGTGACTGTTGTTCCAATATTGGCTCCCATAATTACCCCGATTGATTCTAACAGCGAAAGCAGCCCGGCATTTACAAAACTTACCATCATTACCGTTGTTGCCGACGATGACTGGATAATTGCAGTAATTAAAAAACCGGTAAAAACACCCTTTATCGGATTGGATGTCATTTTGGCAAGTATATTGCGCATTTTATCGCCTGCCACTTTCTGTAAGGCTTCACTCATTAGTTTCATTCCAAACAGAAAGAAACCCAAAGAACCAATTAAGGTTAAAAAGTCTAATAACGAGTAATTCATGTCCCGATTAATTGAGTTAAATGTGCAAATCTATAAAAAAATATTTTCCAGATTAATATTAATTTAACTTTGTATTAACATTTAAGTAACATTGTTCAATTAGGATTAATATTACTTGAAAGCATGAAAAGAATGAGATTCTACTAATGGCTAAAACAAATACCGGAATTAATCATGTGCTTTTTAGGAGTGAATTAAAAGATTTTTCCGGATTATAATCCTAAATTTGGGCTAAAAATTTAAATCATGTATACGCTTAAAGATTTTCAACAAATAATCAATCATTTAATTGCTAAAGAAAAAATAATAAAAGAACCTCAGGCATTATATGAGCCCATAAATTACACCCTGGAGTCAGGAGGAAAAAGAATTCGGCCGGCACTGGTACTTTTAGCCTGTAATTTGTTTTCAGATGATATTCAAAAAGCGATTAAACCAGCCATAGGGTTAGAAATTTTCCATAATTTTACGCTTTTGCATGATGATATTATGGACCAAGCTGATATCCGACGCGGAATACCTGCTGTTCATAAAAAATGGGATGAGAATACCGCTATTCTTTCCGGAGATGCTATGCTTATTAAGGCTTACGATTATTTTTTTGATATTGAATCTCCTAACTTTCGTAAAATTCT
>JAWLEM010000201.1:0-4532 GCA_041686115.1 Bacteroidales bacterium | reverse complement strand
GCCCAACTACATCAAAATCAAATTTACTTTTTATCAATTCCTTCTCAGATAGATCGGCATATATTATTCCTTCTTTATCAAATAGCGGGCCAGCTAAAATTTTCCCTGCGGGTGAAATAATAACACTGCCACCGCGGCTCATAATATCCGGTTCATCTTTAATATATTGCTGATATTCATTGGGATACATTTTTTTAGTAACGAACTGATTACATCCTAAAACATAACATCTACCTTCGCTGGCGATATGAATCATGCTGGATTGCCAGGTATCTCTATGATCGGCAGTTGGTGCAAGATAAATTTCGATGTTTTGTTTGTACATTTCCATTCTTGCTTGTGGCATATAATTTTCCCAGCAAATTAATCCTCCAATTTTTGCATCTTTTGTATTTATGACTGTTAAGGTTGATTGATCTCCTTCGCCCCAAATAATTCGTTCAAATGCAGTTGGTTTTATTTTACGGTGTTTTCCGGCTAGTTTCCCATCGGGAGTAAAATACAGCAGCGTACAGTATAATGTTCCGTGATCGCGCTCAACTACACCTATATTTAAATAAATTTGATATTGTTTTGCCCATTCGGCAAATTGCCTGGTTTCTTTTCCCGGAACATCGATGGCATTGTTGTAATACCTGTACCATAATTCTTTTCCTTCATCCGTTCTATAGCCTACTTTTGTTCCAAAATTTAACCCACGCGGATAATCTCCAATATAGGCTTCAGGAAAAAGCAACAGCCCGGCTTTGTTTTTAATTGCCTCAATAATGTAGGCTTCTGTTTTTTGGATGGTCTTTTCTTTATCGAATAAAACCGGACTGGCTTGTATAACTGCTACTTTAATATCTTTCATTCCGAAAAATATTAAATATTTGCCAACTTTTCAACTTTTCTGAAAACACGTAAGAAGTTTTCTCCCCAGATCTTCTTTATTTCATTTTTATTATATCCGCGTTTTAACAATTCAATGGTGATGTTTTTCATCTCACTGGCATCCATGCAACCTTCAACTCCGCCTCCTCCATCAAAATCAGTTCCAATACCAACATAATCAATTCCAATGGTATTTACTACATAATCGATATGATCAACAACATCGGCAACCGTAGCCAGTTCTTTTGGAAATATTTTGTCCGTTTTACGCCATTCTTTAACAGCTTGTTGATATTGCTCTTCGGTTAAATCTTCGAAATGGTTATATTTTTCTCGAATGACTTGAAAAGCAGAATCCCTTTCAGGATATGGTTTTGCTTCTTTAATGTAATCACTTAAAATACATATTTGAATTACCCCATCATTTTCTTTTAAGGCATACAACATTTCATCGGAAAAATTTCGCGGACTGTTACATAAAGCTCTTACACTCGAATGAGATGCAATAACCGGTGCATTAGACAACGTAAGAACATCAAAATAAGCTGAATCGGAAATATGTGATACATCAATAATCATCCCCAGCCGGTTCATTTCTTCAACAACTTTTTCTCCAAACGGGCTTAATCCATTGTGCTCCGCCCCTTCCCTGTCAGTCGATGAATCGCAGATATCATTGTTTTTTGTGTGGCTAAGTGTGATATACCTGGCACCTAAATCATAAAATTCTTCAACCATCTTTAGATCATTACCTATGGGGTATCCATTCTCTAGTCCAATATAAACAGCTCTTTTTCCGGATTTCTTAATTTTATAAACATCATCGGCTTTATAAGCAATTTCAGCCATTTCCGGATACTCATTTACCTTGTTATGCAAAGCATCAAAAATTTTTATAGCTCGTTCTTTAGCATTTCGATTACCTTCGTTATCTCTTTCTCCCTGGCCAATAAATACAGCCATAAAAACTGCATCAAGCCTGCCGGCTTCCATTCTTGGAAAATCAATTCTTGATCGTGTTTCTTCGTAATCATTCCATTTTCCGATATCAAAATCCGAATCTAAAAAATTTAAAGGTGTATCAGCATGGGTATCAATGGAAACGATTTCATTGTGAATTTTTTCTGCTTGTTCTTCAAGGGTTTCCTGTTTACAGGATGACGTTAAAATAACTAAACCGGAAAGCAGCAGATATAGAATTTTTGATTTCATATGATATTTTTTTTTGAGTATAAACATGTATTAGATGAATGTTTTTTTTGATGGTTTAATAAGCGATGACTAAAAATAAAAAATATACCGTAAAGTCTTAATCACTCCCGTTAATTTTTCAGCATAATAAAGTGAATCATATGTATACTATTTGGCTGCTATTAAACAGAAATCGGCCTGTTATAAATCATTAGAAGAGTATCATATATGGGCTAATTTTGTATTGAATAAAAGTTATTACAATTATAAATTTAAAAAATAAATTATTATGGCTATATCAACAGTAAAATTAGGAGCAAAAGTAAGAGAAGGATTTAAAACTGAAATAGAATGTTCGCATAATTTCATTATCGACCAACCCAAACAGGGCGGTGGACAGGATTTGGGTCCAAATCCTTTAGAAATTTTTCTTTCATCTCTACCTGCTTGTATTTGTGCAATTGGAAGAATTATTTCAAATCAGAAAAGATTAAATGTTAGAGGAATTGATGTAAAAGTTGAAGGTGATATCGATAAAGATTTTTTAATGGGAAAAACCGACGAAGGAAGAGCCGGCTTTACAGAAATAAGAACGTATATCGATGTTGATGCTGATATGACAATGGTAGAAAAACAAGCTTACATTGAAGAGATTGAAAGACGCTGCCCAATCGCAGATAATATTTTGGGAGAAAGCACTATTAAAGCAATTTTAATGGAACAAGCGATGAACAATTAGAAATTACAGAGAATAAAAAAATGGCTGCCTGGAAATAAATCAGGCAGCCATTTTTTGTGTAATGATATTTGTCAATAAACCTTACTTCGAGGTATCTCTGTTTTTTACATATTTTTCCAGCCAGCGGTCTTGTTCCCATAAAACATGTAAAACCGATTCGCGTGCTGAATAGCCATGGCTTTCTTTTGGCAGTAATACCAGTCTTACAGTAGCTCCCAGCCCTTTTAACGCATTAAAATAGCGTTCGCTTTGCATGGTGTATGTACCGGAATTGTTATCGGCAGCTCCATGAGTTAACAGTAATGGAGTTTTCATCTTATCGGCATGCATAAAAGGCGACATTTCATAATAAATTTCAGGAGCTTCCCAATAACTGCGCTCTTCGCTCTGGAACCCAAATGGAGTAAGTGTTCTGTTATAGGCTCCACTTCGGGCAATTCCTGCTGCAAATAAATCAGAATGTGATAGCAGGTTTGCTGTCATAAAAGCTCCGTATGAGTGTCCGCCTACGGCTACTTTGTTACGGTCGATATATCCCAGTTCATCAACAGCATCAATGGCTGCTTTTCCATTCGCTACCAGTTGTTCTATAAATGTATCGTTTGGTTCTTTATCACCTACTCCAACAATTGGAAAAGCTGCTCTGTCTAAAACAACATAGCCACGTGTTACCCAGAAAACAGGTGAACCATAATAAGGGTAAATAAATTCATGTGGCGAAGAAGTAACCTGTCCTGCAGTGCTTTTATCCTTGTATTCACGAGGATATGCCCACATAATCATTGGGTATTTTTTGCCTTCTTCGTAGTCTGTTGGAAGGTAAAGTGTACCTGACAGCTCTAAACCATCATCGCGTTTATATTTAATAACTTCTTTTTTAACATTTTGAAGACTCAAAAAAGGATTTTCAAAATCTGTGATCTGAGTTAAATCCCCTGTTTTTATGTTCCTGAAATAATAGTTTGGATACTGACTCTTCGATTCTATTCTGGTAAGTAAAATTCCTTTTTTAGCATCTTTTAAATCAAGAATACTTTCAAGCGTTTCTTTGCCATCGGCACGCCACAGGCGATCTGTGTTCTTTGTTTTGTAATTATACTGGTCAACAAAAGGACGGATGCCTTCGTCAGAATATCCATCGCCTATTAAGTAAAGGTTTTCGCCATCCATTTCCAAAACATCTTTTCCATACTTATTTCTTGATCGAACGAAATTTCCAGGATCGTTATACCTGTCCTGGTAGTTACGGTCAAAAATTACTTCAGGCTGAATACTATTGTCAGAAGGGTTAAAAATATACGTTTTTGTATTTCGTGTATTCCACCAGTAATCGCTTGCAATAGCCAACTGATCATTTCCCCATATTATGCCGGAAAAGCGGTTAATGGTTTTTAGCAATGTTCTTTTTTCTCCATTAAAAGGAGCGTCTAGTTCAAAAATTTCATCACGATATTCTGCATCAACTTCAGGATCTCCTTCATCGAGTGCTTCAGCCCAGTATAAAGTTGCAGGTTTGTCTAATCTCCACGAAAGATCTCGCATGCCTGTTCTTTCGGCCATAAAACCTTTGGGTAACTCTTCAATTAAAGGAACATCAAGGATTTGTTTTATCTCTTTTCCTGATTGATCATAAATGATTGTTTTTGATGGAAACCGGTAATAAGGGACAATATATGAAAATGGCCTTTCGATGGTTGTTACAAGAATATATTTACCATCAGGTGAAAAG
>JAWLEM010000200.1:0-4554 GCA_041686115.1 Bacteroidales bacterium | reverse complement strand
ATAAGCTATGGTTTTAAATTTTAAAATATAAATTTACAGAACAAACTCGTAAAAACAATTTCTTATGCAATCAAAACAATCAAAAAACGGAGAATGGCATTGGTTTACCGGAGGGATCATTGTCTCTGTCCTATCCATAGCCACGTATGTTGTTTTCCAGGCTTTAAGCTATAAAAGTTATCCGTTTGGAGTAACAGAAAGTTTCGGAAGTATAGCCACTTTATTTAGGTATCCTTTTTCTGCTTTGGCCGAGAATCCGGTTATTCAGAAATATGTAAATAGTTCGTCTGCACTTATTTCAACAACCATGATTTTTAGTATAGCTTTAGGAGGTTTTTTGGCAGCTAAGCTTAACAAAAACTACGCTCCTGAAATCATTCCGTCGGTATGGCAAAAATACCACGGGCCAAGTATAATGAAACGATTTATTATTGTATTGATTGGTGGTTTTTTACTTGGTTTAGGAGCGGTGCTTGCCAGCGGCTGCACGACCGGAAATATTTTACAGGGATGGGCACATCTTTCACTGGGAAGTATAGTAGCAGGAGCTTCATTCTTTGTTACGGGAATAATTATGGCTAAAATTCTTTATCCAAAAACTGGAGGGCATCAATCATGATACTAAAAATATTTATCGGTTTAATTATTGGCCTTGTATTTGGTTACACTTTACAACGAACAGGAATAACAAAATATCCGCGCGTAATGGGCCTGTTACTGTTAAAAGATTTTAAAATCCTGAAATTTATGCTTACAGCGGTAACCTTTTCAATGATTGGTTTTTATACACTCGATAGTTTGGGCATTATTGAACTTAACCCAAAACCTTTGGATTGGGGAAAACTGGTTGGCGGACTTATTTTTGGAGCAGGGATGGGACTGCTTGGCTACTGTCCCGGAACAATGTTATCCAGAATTGGCGAAGGTAAAAAAGATGCCTGGGTTGGATTGCTTGGAACCGTGTTGGGAATTCTGTTTTTTGCTGTCAACGTTAAATTCTTTAAAACACATCTTACATCCAAATCAATGAATGGCGATATTTCTGCAGCTTTGGGTATTAACCAATGGATTATTGTATCAGTGGCAGCCATTATTTTTATTGCCATTATTTACGTGGCCAATAGAAAGGTGGATGATTTTAAACAGAATTTTTAAACCCGCCTGGTACATTAACAATTACCTGATAATAAAATCAAAACAACCTGTTTAAACCATTTATTTAAACAGGTTGTTTTTTTCCCCAATTAAACCTTTAAGGATCAAATTAGTTATACTATTAAAAATATGAGAATATGAAAATTAAAAGATACATATTATACTTTATTCTTTTTTTCATGGTTACCAACGCGATGGCTCAGAAAGTAAGTCTGGATGACTACCTGTTAAACTATGATTATGAGTCGCGCAAAGAAATGAAAATCAATAGCGAACAATTGGTTGAGCTTTTAAAAACAGGTAAAGCACAATTGATAGATATTCGCTTTGAAGAAGAGTACCAAGCATGGAATATGCCATTTGCCATTAGCATTCCTTTACCCGAATTGCCTGATAATCTCGACAAAATTGACAAAAGTAAAATCGTTGTAACCGCCTGTCCGCACAAGGACAGGGCCATTATTGCCATGACCTACTTAAAAACACAGGGTTACGAAGTGAAATATTTAACCGATGGATTACTGGGCCTTGCCAGCTATTTAAGAGGCGATAATGCGCGTGAATTTATGAATCAATAAATTGACGAAAAAATTCAGTGCAAAAGAATTCATCTATGGAAAAGGAAAAATCATCTAATAAAATTAAAAAGGTTTTAAACCTGGTTGCGGTAGTTTTGAGTCTTTTATTTTTTGTGGCGTTATTTATTTTCAAAGATAAATTAACCAACACCGCATCTGATATGGTTAAGATGCAGGCAGGGACAGAAACCGTTCAGTCGGTTACTGCTTATATCGATTCGACTTATAATTATAAAAAGAATGCTCAAACATATCAGTTAACGTTTCTGGAATTTGGTTCATCCGGCTGTTCAGCCTGCAAGCGCATGGAAAAGGTAATGCAGGATATTCGAGAAAAATATCCCGAAAAGGTAAAGGTAGTTTTTTATAATATTACCTTTCCCAAAAACCGAAAACTGATGAAGTATTATGGAGTTTCCGTTATTCCAACGCAAATTTTGCTCGATACCGAAGGAAAAGAATTTTTCAGGCATACCGGGTATATTTCTACTAAAGAGATCACAAATAAAATGTCATTAGATTAACCATCTTTATTTTAAATACAACCCGTGAAACAACAAATAAACGCTTTTATAAAGTACAATTTAAGTTTATTGATTTTTGGACTCATCATGTCCTTTTTTTCAAGCTTTGGGCAAACGTTTTTGCTCTCGCTGTATGTACCTTCCATAGAACAATTATTAAACATTAGTAATACAGAGTTTGGAAGTATATATGCCGTGGCTACTATTGGCAGCGCTTTAACACTGCCATGGATAGGCGGCTATTTTGATAAAATCAATACCAAAACTTACAGTTTAATTGTTATTGCAGGACTGGCAGCAGCATTGTTTTTGCTTTCTTTTTCTTATCACATCCTTCTGGTTATGATAGCCTTTTATGGTTTACGCCTTTTTGGACAGGGATTAATGTCGCATACATCCATTGCAAGTATGGCAAGGTATTTTGACAAATATCGTGGCAGAGCCATTGGTGTTGCTAATATTGGACATCCGGCAGGTGAAGCGGTATTGCCTATTGTAATAACTCTAACCATTAGCTATATGGGCTGGAGAGGGGCTTTGCAGCTATCTGCCCTAACCTGTATCATTATTCTTGTCCCGCTGGTACTCTTCTTGCTTAATCGTTCCGCCGTTAGAATAAGGGCTTACCGTATGCGTACTCATAGAACCCATACATATTATGCAAATGTGAAGGCAATAGATGTTTTTAAGCAAAAAAAGTTCTGGATTATCACTCCTGTAGTTTTTGCTGTTGGTTTTATTAATACAGCCCTGTTTTTCTTCCAGCTCAAACTGGGGCAGGCCAAAGGCTGGAGTCCCGAATGGGTTGCCGGCTCAATAGCAGCCTTTGCTATTGCCGGAGCCGCCGGTACCCTGCTAATGGGCCCGTTAGTTGACCGGTTTACGGCTAAAAAAATGTTCCCTTATAATATGTTCTTTTATGTAATTGGTTTACTCGCATTGATTCTTTTTGAACATCGCATGGTGTATCCAGTGGCTTTAACATTTTTCGGATTAGGCCACGGAACCGGAAACACGATAAAAGACGCCATGCTGGCCGAGATTTATGGTTCCGAAATTATTGGAAAAATTCGCTCCCTGTTTATTACCATAATGGTGTTAAGTACAGCACTAGGCCCTGTAATTTTTGGTGTTTTACTTGATTTAAATATATCCTACACGCAAATTTTTACTTATGTTTTAATTGGGACAATCTTATTTACACTGAACGGGTTTCGGCGAATTGAGTAAAAATTTAAGGAGTACTAACTTGATAATAAAAAAGACCCGAAAATTAATTACTTTTACAGGATAAAGTGTTTTAATTATGACGGAGAAGGAAAGAAAAGAAATCAAAGAAGTTATTCTTAGCCAGATAGAAAAGGCAGAAATTAAAATTGAAGAATTAAAAGAATTTACCCAGCCTATAGCTCCCGATTGTGCTATTGGAAGGGTTTCGCGAATGGATGCCATCAACAACAAAAGCATTTATGACGCAAGCATGAACAATACCCGTCAACGATTAGAGCAACTTAAGCAGGTTCTAAAACTTACCGATGATGCCGATTTTGGTATTTGCACCAAATGCAGGCAGAGTATCCCGATAGAACGATTAAGAATAAGGCCTGATATCAGGCTTTGCGCAGGTTGTTTGAATAAGTAACCAGGTTGTTTATTAATAGAACTCAGATTCAATACATTGAATAAACAGATCGTACCGATTATCGCAGATTTTATATTAACCTTTTCCAAATAATTACCCGGTTATTAATCATTTGTTTTATCTCCAATCCAAAATTTTCCGCAATAAACCGGATCGTATCTTTATGGTAAAAAGTTACATGCGTATCATCGTTTGGGTAATGCCATAAATGAAAGCGTTCCAGCCCTTTCCACAGTTGAGTCATCATGATTAAATAACCGTTTTCTTTCAGGTGAGATGTAATGGTTTTTATTTCCTTTTCGGGATGGTAGAAATGTTCAAAACATTCAGTGGCAAAAATGGCATCATACTTTTTATCCGGCAGTTCCGGGAAAAACAAAGGGTCGTAATCATCACAATGCAAACCTTGTTTTTTGAGTAAAATGCTTAATGTAGGTACAGGGCCACAACCAAAATCAAGGCATTCCATTCCGGGTTTTAGATAATCCATAGCAGGATCAATCGCCTGATTTAGAAATTTTACATACCCGGGATATTGTATTCCGTTATTATGATGGCTGTAACGTTCTTTTTCTTCTTCGGCTGTCAGAAAATTTTCCTGTAACGAAAAAATCAGTTTGCATTCTGGGCAATATTGATAATCTTTTTTATCAAC
>JAWLEM010000199.1:2900-4567 GCA_041686115.1 Bacteroidales bacterium | reverse complement strand
ACCGTTTTACAAAAACATTTAATCAATACATCAACAAAAACAGATATCGGAACGGTCTTAAGCTATGGTAATAATTCTCTAACCTTTGAGTTTGCATCACCCTTTTATGATGAAGAATCTAAAAATAAATATCAATACATCCTGGAGGGATACGATAAATCATGGTCTGACTGGACTACAGAGACAAAAAAAGAATATACCAATTTACGCGAGGGAGATTATATTTTTAAAGTAAAATCCAAAAACCTTTATGATATAGAATCAGAGACGGCATCATTTCATTTTAAAATTTTACCTCCCTGGTACAGGTCGTTTGCCGCAATACTAGCCTATATTATTTTAGGAATATTAATCATAATTGGAATTGTACGATTATATACCTACAGATTAATTCGTGAAAAAGATAAGCTTGAGAAAATAGTTATTCAGCGTACTCAGGAAATTTTAATGCAAAAAGAAGAGATTCTTGTTCAAGCAGAGCACCTTAAAGATGCGAATGAAAGAATTAGTGCAAAAAACACGGAACTTGAAAAACAAAAATGGGAAATCACCAATCAGGCAGTTCAACTGCGCAAAGCAAATATTGAGTTATTAAAGCTATCGAAAGTGGCCAGTGAAACAGATAATGCTATTGCTATTTTTGATAAAGACGGGAATATTGAATGGGTAAACAATGCATTTATAAAAATGTATGGTTATACCCTGGAGCAATATAAAAAAGAACGCTATGCAAACATTGCCCAAAGTAGCGACAACCCGAATATTAAAGAGGTGATAAAAACTTGTTTAAAAGACAAAAAATCTGTGGTGTACGAGTTTAAAACAAAATCGAGAGAAGGAAAAGAATTATGGGCACAAACGACTTTAACTCCAGTTGTGGATAAGGATGGAAAAACAATTAACCTGGTTGCAATAGATTCGGATATTACCCAGTTAAAACATGCCGAAAAAGAAATATTACACCAGAAGAAAGAAATAGAAGAGCAACGAGATAAACTGGCGCTAAGTAATGCTACAAAAAATAAATTTTTCAGAATAATTGCCCACGATTTACGAAATCCAATAAGTACTTTGGTTAGCTCTACTAATTTAGTTTTTAATGATTTTGAAGATTATAATAAAGCACAAACCAAAAATATTATTGCCGAACTGAATAAATTATCGCAAACGACATTTAACTTACTGGAAAATCTACTCGACTGGTCATCAACACAAATGGGAGATGTTCAGTTTGCCCCTAAACCCATTGAAATAAAAATGATTGTAAACGAAAATATTGAATTAATTAAACGAAAAGTAGACCAAAAAAATATTGAACTAAACATAGAAATTCCCGAAAACATTGTTGCTTACGCAGATGAAGATATGATTAAAACAGTTATCAGGAATCTTCTTTCGAATGCCGTTAAGTTTACTCCTGAAAATGGGCAAATTAAAATTTCGGCCCAATCAGAAAAGGATGAAGTTCTTTTTAAAATCAAAGACAGTGGAGTTGGAATTGAGCCAAAAGATTTACCTAAACTTTTCAAAATCGATCAGCATCATACCACACCGGGGTTATCGAACGAAAAAGGTTCAGGATTAGGTTTAATTCTTTGTAAAGAGTTTGTCGAAAAAAATGGTGGAACGATTACTATTGACAGCAAACCACAGAAAGGAACATCCAT
>JAWLEM010000199.1:0-2800 GCA_041686115.1 Bacteroidales bacterium | reverse complement strand
TTATTGCCATAATGCAACAGTAACCTGATGATCTCTTTTTCCTGTGCTTCGGAATAAATATCATCAACAAACGATGGAACCGATGGCGAGGCTGTTTTATAATTATCATCAGGAGAAACCACCTTTCGCTTATATTCCTTTTCAATATTTTTTTTGCGGATTTTTCCTATCTCGCTATAAAGGATTTTTTCATCTATATCCAAAATCCTGCTACATTCTTTGATATAAACCGTTCTGATAATATTTTCAGGAATAACTGCAATCGACCGAACCACATCGGTAATCAGGTTTGCTTTTTTTACCGGATCGTTTTTTGCATCTTTAGATAAAAGCTTGGTTTTAAATGTTATAAAATCCTCTTCGTTTTCATTAATAAACGCCAAAAATTCTGATGAACTGCGCGCCTTTGCAAAAGAATCCGGGTCTTCCCCCTGGGGCAAAAGCAAAACTTTAACATTGAGTCCCTGCTCCAGAATTAAATCAATACCCCGGATAGAAGCCTTAATCCCTGCTTCATCGCCATCATAAATAATCGTTACATTTGGTGTAAACCGTTTAATCAGTCTTATCTGCTCAACCGTTAACGATGTGCCCGATGATGCAACCACATTTTCAATACCAGACTGGTGCATGGAAATAACATCGGTATATCCCTCAACCAAAAAGCAGTGGTCTTTTTGTGTAATTGCTTTTTTAGCCTGATACATACCATACAATACCCGGCTTTTATGGTAAATATCCGATTCGGGAGAGTTTAAATATTTTGCTGCTTTAACATCCTTTTTTAATATCCGGCCTCCAAAACCTATCACATTACCCGACAAGCTGTGAATGGGAAACATTACCCGCCCGCGAAACCGGTCATACCGATCCTGGTCTTTAACAATGGTAAGGCCTGCTTTTTCTAAAAAATCAAGCTTATATCCATTTTCAATAGCTGCTTTGGTAAAAGCGTCCTTAATATCCAGGCTATATCCCAGTTCAAACTTTTTTATAATTTCTTCTCTAAAACCACGCTCCTTAAAATAACTTAATCCAATGGCCCTGCCATCTGTATGTTTATGCAATTTTTCCTGAAAATAGCTGTTAGCATATTTTGTAACAATAAGCAGGCTGTCGCGCTCATTTTGTTGCTGAATTTCTTCGGCGGAGAGTTCCTTTTCAACAACTTCAATATTATATTTTTTGGCAAGATATTTTAATGCTTCCGGATAACCCAGATGCTCATGCTCCATAACAAAATTTACGGCATTGCCACCTTTACCACAACCAAAGCATTTGTAAATACCCTTTGAAGGTGATACAGTAAACGAAGGTGTTTTTTCGTTATGAAACGGACACAACCCTAAATAATTAACGCCCCGTTTCTTCAGATTTACAAAATCCTGAACCACATCAACGATTTCTGCAGTATCAATTATACGTTGTATTGTATTGTAGTCAATCATAAACTATTATCAAGATAACCAGATGTTTATATATTCTGGAAGCATTTGCTAAAATACTAAAAATTAAGGCAAATATTTCATATTGCCGGGCTTAAATAATGATCATGATCAAACTTTTTAATTATCATTAGATTATTTATTTTTAGCTATTAAAAAGTAAATTCTTTTTTTATGAAAAAATTAGTTGTTTTATCAGGATCCGGGATTAGCGCCGAAAGTGGAATAAAAACCTTCCGCGATATGGGCGGATTATGGGAAGAATACGATGTAATGGAAGTGGCAAGTCCACAAGCATGGGAAAGAGACCCTGAATTGGTTTTGCGTTTTTATAACGAGCGGCGCAAAAAACTGCTGGAATCATCTCCAAATAAAGGGCACCTGGGTTTAGTCGAGTTAGAAAAATACTTTGATGTATCGATTATTACCCAAAATGTTGACGATTTGCATGAAAGAGCCGGCAGTAAAAATGTACTTCATTTGCACGGCGAAATACGCAAAGCACAAAGCACTGCAGACGAAAATCTCATTTATGATATTGATGGATGGGAGTTAAAATTAGGCGACCAGTGCGAAAAAGGATCACAACTTCGACCTCATGTTGTTTGGTTTGGCGAGCCTGTAAATGCAATTCTTGATGCTGCATATATTTGCGAAAAAGCAGATCTTTTTGTTGTGGTTGGAACATCGCTGAACGTATATCCGGCTGCCGGATTAATCGATTATGTACCCAATGGAACACCCATTTTTTTAATCGACCCAAACGATGTTAATGCATCATACTACTCACAAGTTACCTATATACAAGAAAAGGCAACTACAGGAGTCCAAAAACTTATTCATATTTTATTGGAAAAGTATATTAATGATTAATTAATATTTTCTTGGTATTTAACAGTTTACCATCAATTTGTAAAGAACAAAAATACAATCCGTTTTTATAATCAGATACGGATAATTTTAGATTGTCCTGTTTTTCGTGAAGATTTTTTGTGTAAACAATGGCACCAATTGAATTATATATGATCAATTTCGCTTCTTTCACAAAAAGAATATCATAATCAACAAACAAGTAGTCGGAAACAGGATTGGGATAAAGCTTTAACTCCTGTAAATCAAACAGGTCAATTTTGGTTGTATCGTTCTTAAGCTCATTGCTATAAAAATTATCAGATTCACTTTTATCTTGAGCAAAAGAAAAACCAAATATAAAAACAGATATAATAAGTAGTAAATATTTTTTCATATGCAAAGGGTATTTAAATACAAAGTAACAAAAACTATACCTAACTATACGCAAATGAATTGTTAAAGTTTATTAATAAAATTTAAAAAAATCAATACCTTTATCAAAA
>JAWLEM010000198.1:0-4592 GCA_041686115.1 Bacteroidales bacterium | reverse complement strand
ATTTCAAAACAACTGAATTTGTAGATTTTATTTATTGAACTGTTTTTTTTATATCTTTAAAAACTGTTTAAATGTTTAAGGGTGAAAAAGTTAATTTTTATTTTTTGTTTATTTTTTTCTATTCAGTTTGTTTTTGCACAATCAAAATCAGATACTGTTTATAAAGAATATCTTCATGGTAACGGACAAATAGCCAGTAAAGGATATTTAATCAATGGAAAACCGGAATGGCTATGGAAATCCTATCATATGAGCGGTGTACGGCGCTCCATAGGAAAATGGAAAAATGGAAAACTCGACAGTACCTGGATTTTTTTTAGTCATACCGGTGATACTTCCAAAAAAATTAATTATTTACAAGGAAAAAAAAATGGTTATGCTTTTGAATATTATTCTGCATCTGATAAAGGAGAATTAACATTAAAAACGAAAGAATTATATGTAAATGATAAAAGAACCGGAAAATCATACCATTATTATCGTAATGGTAAAGTAAAAAAAATTATTCCTTTTATCGATGATGTTAAAAATGGTTTAGCTTTTGAATTTGATATGGACAGCAATATTATTGTTGTTACCCGCTACCGCAATAATGAGATAATTTTACACGAAGAAATTAACAGGTATGATAAGCAGGGCAAAAAAACAGGAATTTGGAAAGTGTTTTATCCAAACGGAACGATAAAAGAAGAAAAAGAATATATCAATGGGCAGCTGAATGGAGTTTTTAAAATTTATAATAAAGATGGTTTTTTAATCAATGCTTTACAGTATGAAAATGGGGAGTTAATTGAAAAAACCGATGATTTTACCACCGATATTGATGTTAGAGAAAAATTTGATAAAAATGAGAATCTTATTTTTCAGGGAACTTATTTCAATCAAAAGCCTATTGGAGTTCATCGATATTTTGATAAAAAGGGAAATGTTATACAATCTAAAACCTATGATGCTTATCATCAATTAATAAGTGAAGGAATTGTACAGTTGGATGGAAAAAAGCAGGGAACATGGATTGATTATTATCCTGATGGCAACATAAAAGCGAAAGGTTATTATCAAAATGGAATAAAAAGCGGGAAATGGATTTTTTATTTTCCCAATGGAAACATAGAACAAACCGGTACATATACGAACGGTAAGTTATCCGGTCGTTGGAAATGGTATTTTAAAAACGGGCAGCTTCGTAAAGAAGAATTTTATATTTACGGATTACCTGATGGTGAATCCGTAGAATATTCAGATTCAGGAACTGTAATAGCTAAAGGAAATTATATTCAGGGTGAAAAGGAAGGTACCTGGAATTATGATATCGGTGATCAAACCGAAACCGGAAAATATGTTATGGGATTAAAAGACGGGAAATGGTTTAGATATTACAAGTCGAATCATGAATTAGCCAATGAAGGAATATTTTTACAGGGAAGCCTTGATGGAAAACAGGTTTATTATCATCCCAATGGTAATATTAAAGAAATACAATATTTTGAAACAGGGAAAAAAATAAGATCCTGGGCCAAATATGATGAAAAAGGAGAATTATTTTTAGTCGTGCAGTACAAACAAAATAAAATTTATAAAATTAACGGAGTAAAAATAGATTTTACAAATAACAACGACCAATAGATTTGTTAAATTTGCAGAGAAATTTATTTACATGGACGAATTTAATATAAGGGAAGAAAATTATTTAGACCGCGACCGGGAGTTTGAAATAAAACTCAGGCCTTTAAATTTTAATGATTTTAAGGGGCAGTTTAAAGTGGTTGAAAATTTGCAGGTATTTGTAAAAGCGGCTAAAATGCGATCCGAAGCATTAGACCATGTTTTATTGCATGGCCCTCCGGGATTGGGAAAAACAACTCTTGCCAATATTATCGCGAATGAATTAAATGTAAATTTAAAACTAACCTCAGGACCTGTTTTAGATAAACCCGGCGATTTAGCCGGATTATTAACCAATTTGGAAGAGGGTGATGTTTTGTTTATTGATGAAATCCACCGTTTAAGCCCGGTTGTAGAAGAGTACCTTTATTCGGCTATGGAAGATTATAAAATTGATATCATGATCGATAAGGGACCCAGTGCACGAAGTGTTCAAATTGATCTTAATCCTTTTACTTTAATCGGAGCAACCACTCGTTCAGGATTATTAACCAGTCCGTTGCGTGCACGTTTTGGTATTAGTTTACATTTAGAATATTACGATCATGATACCTTAAGCAGAATTATTAAACGGTCATCAAAAATATTAAATGTGGATGTTGCAGCCAATGCTGCTGACGAAATTTCGTCGCGTTCACGTGGAACACCACGAATTGCAAATGCTTTATTGCGAAGGGTTCGAGATTTTGCTCAGGTAAAAGGCAACGGAAAAATAGATATTGAAATTTCACGATATGCTTTAAAGGCTCTTAATATTGATAAACATGGTTTGGACGAAATGGATAATAAAATTTTATTAACCATAATTGATAAATTTAGAGGCGGACCCGTTGGGCTTAATACTATTTCAACTGCTATTGGCGAAGATAGTGGTACCATTGAAGAAGTATATGAACCGTTTTTAATAAAAGAGGGATTTTTGAAGCGAACACCACGTGGGAGAGAGGCAACAGCATTTGCGTATAAACATTTAAACAGGGTACAGGAACGAGGCGATCAGCAAAACCTTTTTAATTAAAAGCATTCGAAATTTTTTCCAATCGTTTGATATCTAAAATTTTTATTTTTCTTCCATTTAAATCAATCAATTGGTCTTGTTTAAATTCGGATAAAAGGCGAATAACCGATTCGGTTGCCGTACCCACAATATTGGCTAATTCTTCACGGGTTAAAGAAATTTGCAATACCTGTTCTTCATCTAAATCGAAAATTTCTTTTAGGTTTAATAATACTTCAGCAAGTCTTTCACGCACAGTTTTTTGAGCAATATCGGTAATGAAAGAATTCGCTTCGCCTAATTCTTTGCAGGTTTGTTGCATCATAGCCATAGAAAAATTGCCGTTGGTTTTTACCAGGCTTATTAATGTTTCGCCGGGAATAAAACATAATATGGCATCTTCAATCACTTTTGCCGACGAGCAGGCTAATTCATTACTTAAAATAGAACGGTAACCGATAATATCCCCTTTTTTGGCAAAAGCAATAATCTGTTCGCGTCCGTCAATACCTGTTTTATAGATTTTTAAAATACCTGAGTTTATACAATAAAAACCATTCGTTCTACTGCCCTCATGATAAATAATACTTCCGCGTTTGTATGAATTACAAACCTTTTCTTTCTCTACTTTCAAATGTTCTTCCGGAGAAAGATGTTTAAAAATAGAATCAATATCGTTAATGCAATTTTCGCATGATGGTATTTGGTCGCGATTTTTCATTATTACAACAGATTACATCGGTACTATATGTCTGATAATCATTAAATAAATACTAATTTTATAATATTTTTTCAATGATATACAACACAAAATTAACTTTTTTGTTGTATAATTAAGAATTTGCAATATATTATTTAACAGTATATTTGTAAAAATAGTATAATATTAAAATATGTAAAGATATGAAAACTTCATTAAATTTAAACTGGAAAGACGGAATGGCCTTTGAAACCGAATTAAATGGCCATAAAATAGTTATTGATGCGGATAGTGCTGTTGGAGGCAATGACCGGGGACCAAGGCCGAAACCATTAATGTTATTAGCCCTGGCAGGATGTACTGCCATGGATGTCATTTCTATCCTAAAAAAAATGCGCGTTGACCTGGATGATTTCAGCATTGAAGTGGTGGCAAATAACACCGATGAGCACCCTAAGCACTATGATGAAATGAAAGTAATTTATAAATTTTGGGGTAATGATTTACCTGAAGATAAAATTAATAAAGCCGTTAATTTATCGGAAGAACGATATTGTGGAGTAAGTTTTGTTTACAGGCAATATGTTAAAATGAGTACTGAAGTACAATTGAATCCGGATAAATAGTTTGGTTAATCATAAAAAAGAAACCCTGCTTATAAAAAAAGCAGGGTTTTTATATAAACGCATCAATTAATTTTTAACGTGCTGATTTAAATTGATTTAAAAAGCGAACATCATTTTCAAAATAAAGGCGAAGGTCGTTTATTCCGTATTTCAACATAGCAATTCGCTCAATACCCATACCAAAAGCAAAACCTGTAAATTTTTTGCTATCAATAGAACAACTTTCAAGTACATTAGGATCTACCATTCCACACCCTAAAATTTCAAGCCAACCGGTGTATTTACATACATTACAACCTTTACCATGACAGATGTTACATGCTACATCCATTTCAGCCGAAGGTTCGGTAAATGGGAAATAGGAGGGTCGTAATCTTATGTTGGTTTGTTCGCCAAACATTTCTTTAGCAAAATATAAAAGCGTTTGTTTCAAGTCGGCAAACGATACGTTTTCATCAATATATAAACCCTCCACCTGATGAAAGATGCAATGTGCCCGGGCACTGATGGCCTCATTTCTGAAAACACGACCCGGAGAAATGGTGCGAATAGGAGGCTGGGAGTTTTCCATAACCCTTACCTGAACTGACGAGGTGTGGGTACG
>JAWLEM010000197.1:0-4600 GCA_041686115.1 Bacteroidales bacterium | reverse complement strand
ATGGAACCGGTTTTGATGCCAATGTAGCAGATCAAACAGGACTTAGTGCAGGAACATACGACTTAACCGTAACCGATGATAATGGTTGCGAAGCGACAACATCAATTACCATTAATGAACCTACAGCCATTTCAATTGAAGAAACAGCTGTATCAGATATTAGTTGTAACGGATTAACGGATGGAAGTATTGACATTTCCGTTACCGGAGGAACAGCTGCTACAGATTATACTTACAGTTGGACAACTGCCGATGGATCAGGGTTAGCAGCAGATACACAAGACCAGACAGGCTTAGGTGCCGGAACATACGACTTAACCGTAACCGACGATAATGGTTGCGAAGCGACAAACTCCACAGTAATAACAGAACCCGATGCAATAACCATTGTTTCAGATACAGCCATTAACGCAACATCAGAATCGGCAACAGATGGGTCTATTGAAGTAGAGGCAACAGGAGGAACAGGAGTATTAACTTATACACTTACACCCGGAGATATTTCAAATGAAACGGGTATTTTTAATAACCTGGCACATAACGATTATACTGTATCAGTTACAGATGAGAATAGTTGTGGTCCTGTTACAACAGATTTAACGGTTAGTTTTCCAGATGCTATTGAATCCATTAGCTTAAGTAAAAATATAAAACTATACCCCAATCCTACCTCATCAAAATTAACACTCGAAATTAATATCGACCGGTCGGATAGTTATACCATAGAAATTATCAGTCTTTCCGGACAACAGTTATACAAGGAAAATACCCAATCAGACAGGTCATTTACAAAAGAGCTGGATTTATCGGGTTACGCAAAAGGGATCTATTTTATCAAGGTAAGTACAGATCATAATCATTACCAGGAAAGGATAATTCTTCAATAAAAAATTAAGAATCAAATCATTAAGAAAGCTCCTTTACAAGGGGCTTTCTTTTTTTAAAAAAGATTTACAGATAATAAATAAGATTTTATAAGTTTACACTTAAATTATCAAAAACATTAATCATCGTTTTATGAATATATTACTTTTAGGATCAGGAGGAAGAGAACATGCACTGGCATGGAAATTAAATCAAAGTGCACAATTGAGTCAACTATACATTGCCCCCGGAAATGCAGGAACAAATGAAATGGGCACAAATGTAAATCTTAACATAAGTGATTTCGATAGCATTAAAACATTCGTTCTGGATAAGAAAATTGATATGTTGATTGTCGGGCCTGAGCAACCTTTGGTTGATGGTATCCACGATTATTTTCTTTCAAACCCTGAGGTTAAAGATATACCGGTTATTGGCCCGGTTAAAGCCGGTGCTATTTTGGAAGGGAGTAAAGATTTTGCCAAAGCGTTTATGAAAAAATACGGGATTCCTACTGCGCAATATCAGTCGTTTACCAAAAATACCCTTGCCGGTGGTAAAAAATTCCTGGAAACATTAAAGCCTCCATATGTATTAAAAGCCGATGGGTTAGCTGCCGGTAAAGGCGTACTCATTATCGATAACCTGGACGAAGCAAAAGCTGCTCTTGAAAATATGCTAAAAGGACAATTTGGAGAAGCAAGCCAAACTGTTGTAATAGAAGAATTTCTATCTGGTATAGAAGTTTCTGTTTTTGTTCTTACCGATGGGAAATCATACAAAATACTTCCCGAAGCAAAAGATTACAAACGCATTGGCGAAGGCGATACCGGATTAAACACCGGGGGCATGGGAGCTGTTTCGCCGGTACCTTTTGCCAGTCAGGATTTTATGAAAAAGGTTGAAAATAAAATCATAAAACCAACGATAAAGGGACTTCAAGAAGAAAATATTAATTACAAAGGATTTATATTTTTTGGTTTAATGAGTGTAAACCAGGAGCCCTATGTAATTGAATACAATGTAAGAATGGGAGATCCGGAAGCCGAAGTTGTTATTCCGCGGATAAAAACAGATCTGCTGGAATTGTTTAAACACACGGCTAATGAAACACTGGTTAAAGCTAACTTTGAAACCGAAAAAAATGCCACGGCAACAGTTATGTTAGTATCGGGAGGTTACCCCGGCAAATATGAGAAAGGGAAAAAAATTAATCATCCGAACCAGGTTAAAGATTCAATTCTGTTTCATGCAGGAACAAAAAACCATGATTCTGGACTGATTACAAATGGAGGAAGAGTAATTGCAGTAACATCTTTCGGCAACACCATTTTCGATGCGCTGAAGCAAAGCTATCAGAATGCAGAAAAAATTCAATTTGAAGGTAAGTATTATCGTACGGATATTGGCTTCGACTTAAAATAAATGCTATGGTAAATATCTTAAAAAGCAACCAGCCTTTTGTAATCGTTTTTATTCTTTTATCAGCTGTCGGACTATGGATTTTTAATTTAATCGATCCGGTAGTTTATGAATTTGCCTTTGATCAAAATAAAATGATATTTTATAATATCGCAAGCCAATTCTTTAGTTACAAGTCATTTGGTTCGATATTAACCACATTTATATTATTGGTTTTTCAGGGCTTTTTACTTGTGCAATTTAATCGAAAATATATTTTAATTAATTACAGAACCTACCTGCCTGCCTTTTTTTATATTCTTATAGCCAGTAGTTTTGTACCCATACAAAGAATTAACCCGGTAATTTTCGGAACCCTGTTTGTATTTATTGCCACTAATTTTATTTATGATATTTACCGGAGAGATTATGCATTAAACAGATTATATATGGCAGGTTTTTTTGTGTCGCTCGCCAGTCTGTTTTGGGCGCCTTTTGCAGCATTTTTTCTTGTTATCTGGATTGCTCTAACCATATTAAGGCCTTTTATTGGCAGAGAATGGATCGTTAGTTTATTCGGATTCATTACGCCTTTTTTATTTGTTTTTACCTATTATTATGTTTTTGTCGACGTGGCACAGTTAAATATGCTTGTTGATGATTATTTAAATCATTTTAAAATTTTGAGGGTATTTAATCCCATTCATTATGCATATTACATATTTTATGCGCTTCTTTTTTTAATTGTTTTATTCGCCAGCTTTACTGTTTTATCCAATTACCAAAAGAAGAAAATTAAAACCAGGAAGTATTTTGAAATTAACTGGTGGATGTTTTTTATAGGAATAATCCTTTTTGTCTTTTTTAATAATGTTGGTTATGAAATCCTCTTTTTCATTTCCATACCCATATCATTTTTGATAACTGAATATTTTTATACTGTTAGAGTAAACTGGTTTTTAAATATTTTACTTCTCTTATTGTTAGGGTCATTAGTACATATACAAATAATAGCCCATTACTAAACGGGCTATTGATCAATTCCTGATAAAAGAAAGGATTTATAATTTTTTCACAAACGACAGCATGGCCACAGCCAAACCCTGTTCGCCTTCTTTAAATGTAACAAAGATATGATAAACGCCTGTAGTAGTGCACTTAAAATCAAAAGACGGATAGCTTTTTCCGGTAGCCACAACAAAGTTAGTACCAAGTAATCGGTTATTATCGTAAAGAGAAAGCATAGCCTGTCCGGCATAATCTTTAGAGTTACATATAGAAAAACGGTATTGAGTATTTTTACTTAATACAACAGAGAATCTTGCAGTAGGTGCTTCCTCTCCGGGTTTTGCTGCATCTAACTTTACCTGAAAATCTTTTAAATAGGTTGCATCTTCGCCGGCTACCATGCTACAAATATCAATTAATTCCTGTCCGGATTGAGCAGTTGCTAATTGTATATTTCCAATAAAAATAAATGCAAACAGGGCAAAAATAACAGATATGTTTCTCATATTTACAGTTGTATTATTTTATTACGTACTTCAACAGTTTTATCAATAATTTTAAACATCGTTGTATTAGATATCTCAATAAACTGTTGGTCATTCTGTTTTATAACAAGCATTCCATCCTCTTCAACTGCCTCCGGCTCACCTTTTTCGTAAGTAATGGTAACATCTCTATATATCGTTTGTATTTCTTGCAAGTCATTAATCAACTCTTTAAATTTTGGATCCCGTTCATAATTTGTCAATAATAGCATTAAATTACTAAGAATTATTTTTTGCTCTCCAATCTTTTCAGAGATTTCTGCACTTGGAGATTCTTTTACCACACCTCCTAAAAGATACATACTTTCAATCCAAACTCCGGCAACTATAAGGGCACTAAGATTACCTCTGTTATTTTCACGCAAATACCGGTCCATTTGATTAAAATTCTGAACAGAAATATACATTAATGAATCAAGATTCTGATTATTAGTAACTAATCTTTTAAGTGTGGTGAAATCAAAAAACTGCCCTACACGAATTCCATCGGCCAGTGTTTTAATGGCAGAAATATAATCAAGTACCGATCCTGTTTTATTGTACATATTTTGGTATCCAAGGTCAGCGCCATAAATACCAAGACCCAGGGCCATTTTATAGCTTGTATTATAAGTATCTACATGATCGGTTGTAGCAAGGTAGTCTTTTGAATAGGGTACGCCTAAACTTTTTATTAATGCAGCAATTTCAACCGGCGAAGAGATATTTTGTACGATCTCTTCCATGGCATCCTCTGAAATTTCAAGATTTCCATCATAAATAACAGAATCAGGTACTTCAAA
>JAWLEM010000196.1:0-4635 GCA_041686115.1 Bacteroidales bacterium | reverse complement strand
TACTGATTACTTCACCCAGTTTCCATAAATGAATTCGGTCCTTTCCAAAAGAAAGATTATTTTTTTCTAAAAGGTCAATATTTCCTTTGGTGGATGAGAAGATAAACAAGGTATCATTTAATGATGGATCTAATTCAGTTTGTTTTAGCGCATTATGGATTGATAAAATCATTAACTGCTCCAGGCGGGTGTAATTATTGGGATTTCCAATTTTACTAAATTCAGAAGGCAATCTTTCAGAATCAACCCTAGATACATTGAGTGGAATTTGTGTAATTTCCGGATCATTAATTTCTTTTATCCCTGATTTTCCTTTTTTTAGGGCATCAAAAATTTCTTTAGATGAAAAACCCAAAGCGTTGATCATATTATCTGAAACTGTATAAACTTTATTCATCATCTGTTACCTGTAATCTTGTTATTCAATAATTCCCATTTTCTTTTTCCATTGAGTGAAAAATGGGGGGCAGGTTAACAAAAGCTCTCGTTCGGTATTTAAAAAAACCTGAATACTTTCGCCTGTGGCCGCTATTTTATTATTCTTTTTGTTATAAATTTTGTATTTAAAGTGGATTTTTGCCGCATCATGATCTATATATTCAGTCTCAATAATGGCAATATCGCCATATTCCAGTGGCCATTTGTATTCAAAATCCAGTTTTACTAATGGAGTAAGCAGTTTGTTTTTGTAAATATCTAAATAGCTTATGCCGTATTGATTTCCAAAAGCTTCTCTTCCGTCTTCGAAATATTTGGCATAGTTTCCGTGCCAAACTATACCCATAGAATCAACCTCACTAAATCGTATTGTAATCTCTTTTTTATTATTTAATCTTTTTTTCAATGGAATGTCTATTTTATAATGATTCTTATTTTGCTTTATTCAATTTATTATATCCTATTGCAATTAAAAGCATAATTACAAAGAAAAGTATAAGCTTAAATATTTCAGGTAAAACGGCAATAATATTTCCGTTTCTTAAAAAGATGTCGTAGAAACCATCTAAGCCCCAATACAGCGGCGAAAACTGACTTATAAATCTAATGGTATGCGGCATAATATAAACCGGAACCCAAATACCACCCAGGGCTGCAAAAATTATGATTGAAACAGCTCCAAATGTTGAAGCCTGTTCGTGTGTGGTAGCAATTGTACCAATAGCCACACCAAAACCTGTTGCAGCCAATCCTGATGATATGGCCAGTAATATTAAAGCAATTTTATGTGGGCCTATCTCAAGTTGCGGCATTCCCATGGCTGGTAATAAATATAATCCAACCATAAGCATTAGAACAAATTGCACCATACCGACAGCCAGATAAACAAATATTTTACTAAACATAACTGTAATATAAGATCCCGGCATGGTTTTTAATCGTACAGCACTTCCTTCGTCGCGTTCTTTTATGATGTTTCCTGCCAGAGGAAGGACAATAAAAAAGATAGCAAACATGGTCCATGCAGGAACATTATGTTGAACCGAATTTGGCAATATTTCATCCTTAGTTGTTGATGCGTATATTTCCTTGTAATTTATCGTCTGAAAATTTTCAAATTCTATCGGATCCTGATCGGGAAACATCCCGGCAAGGGTCTCTGAAAAATTTTGGAAAAATAGTTTGATTTCAAGCTCTGATGTAAATTCTTTTAATGAGCTCATTAATGAGTTTTTAAAAGACTGGCTTGTTACCGGATCAATGTAAATTTTGATATCAATAGTGCTTTTTTTGGTTCTTTTTTTTACACCGGGTATATTGATGGTTTTAAATGATTTATTGATTAATGCTTTAACGTTGCCTCGTATTGCTTCAGTGGCTCTTTCAGGAATAACAATACCAATTTTATATTTACCCTGGGCAACAGCCTTTTTTGCCATTTCTTCTGTGATTCTTTCGCCATTCATTTCTTCTACAATATCGAAAAAATCAGATTTATATAAACCTTCGCGGATAGCTTCTCCCAGACTGTCATTATCGTTGTTTACCAGGATCATTGAAATATTAGCCTCTTTAATTGATCTGAATGTTGAGTCCTGGATAAGTGTCATAATAATAATGAGAAATAGCGGCATAATGAATAAGATTGCCAATCCGGCTCTGTCCCTTATTAATACTAAAAACTCTTTATATATGGATGATAATAATCTTAGCATGTTGTTTATTTATTCGTCGCGCAAAGCACGTCCTGTTAATTGTAAAAATATACTTTCAAGGTCTGTAAATTCATCATTGCTTTTTATTAAATCTTTGGGTTTCCCTTCAATAAGAATTTCTCCCTGATCAATAATGGCCACTTTTGTACAGAAGTTTTCTGCTTCTTCCATATAGTGTGATGTATAAATAAGTGTTGCACCTTCTTTATTAATATTTCTTAAATGTTCGAGAATAACATTTCTCGATTGTACATCAACACCAACAGTAGGTTCATCAAGGAAAATAATTTTTGGTTTGTGTAAAATTCCTGCAATAAGGTTAATTCGTCTTTTCATCCCACCTGAGAAAGTTTTAATACGCTTTCCTGCATTTTTTTCAAGGCCGAAAAGTTCAAGGCATTCATCTATTCTTGATTTTAACTTTTTCCCTTTTAATCCATACATATGCCCAAAAAAAGTCAGATTTTCTCTGGCTGTTAATGTAGGGTATAAAGCAATATCCTGGGGAACCACACCAATTATATTTTTTATGGTTTCAGGCGCATGCTGATAATCCATTCCATCGATAAAAACATTACCGGCAGTGGGAGCGAACAAACCGCACAGTATCGAAATAGTCGTTGTTTTACCTGCACCATTTGGCCCCAGCAGTCCAAAAATTTCACCATTGGTAATATCCAGGTTAATATTGTCAATAGCAGGTTTTGATGAACCTTTATAAATTTTTGTAAGATGTTTTATTTCAATAATATGCTTATTATTATGCATTTTTTATTAGTTTCTTCAGTTTGGTAAACAGTTGTTCTTCCCTGTCAGCAATGTCGAGTAATAGATTGGCAGCAGTATTGTATCCGTCTTTATCTGCTGATCTTCCCTTACATGTTTTTGCTGCCATGGAAGAAAAGTCTCTCCACATATCTCCAATATCGGTCATCTCCTTGGATAGTTCGTTGTAAGCATCATTCTCCATTATTTTTGCTACTTCCTGCAAAAAGGCTGCATAAATAAAACGGAATCCGGCTCCTCCGGTACCAATTTCTTCCAACATCCTTACAACTTGTGCTAAATGAGATGATGCCCCTTTTGGCCCAAATTTCTCGGGCCATTTTTTCATTCTTTTTGCCATGTATCTTATTCCCTTTACACCAAATAATGGAACCGGAATACCGAGCATATATTTTGTAGTTTGCTTTATTCCTTTGATTATGGCTGATTTTAAATCTATTTCTTCAGGAATGCTTATTGGATAATACATTTTTCCGTTAGGAGGAAATGCTCCTTTAGCATATCTTACTCTTTTTAATTCATCATAGGTTAGCGTTGTAGGATATTCTATAACCGGATCGCTGATAAAGTATGTATCTCCTTCTTTTCCGTAAACAGTAAGGTTGTGTGCATTAAAATGGAAACGATAGGCAGGAGGAAAGTAAGTAAGATGAAAAGCGCCAGCCTGAACTCCTACGGGAAGACCTTTGTTAAGTGCATTATCCAGCTCATCCATAGCGCGTTTGGGCTGTTTCCTAAAAGTTTGTTTTTTCATTTTTATACCCATTCGTTTGGCGGCTTTTGCAAAAATCATCCCTGGAATTGTTCTGAATGATGTTGCTGCTATGCTGTCAACCTTAATAAAGGGCATATGGGCAAAGAATAGCCCACTTCCAATACCAAAAATTAATGCTTCATTAAGTTTTAATCCATGATAATTTAGTAATCCCGCAATTACTCCGTTTTCGCAGTGCCCCGAAGGTATGTGTTTATAATCCAATTTCATTTTTTTAAGGTTTATTCTTCTGGTTTGTAATTAATTAATTCATCAACAGATATTTCAAAGACTTTGGCATAAATTTCTAAATGCTTTGGTTTTAATTTTTTAAAACCTTTAGGTTTCAGGTGTCTTCGTACCTTCCATTTCGATAATTCAACATAATCGGCCAATAGGGGAACACTCATTTGATTTTTTTCCATATAGTATAAAATAGGGCTGGCTTTACCGGCTTTAATTTTTTCGATCGCTTCTTTTACGCGTTCCTGTATATCTTGCCAGGCAATATCATTAACTATATTTTTGGGTTCCCAGCCTTTACTAAAAGCCTTTACATAATTGCCGTTTTCGTCAACAGCGTACTGAACTTCTCTTGATATCCCGGCGGTAATCCCTTCGTCTTGTGGAACATTTTTCTTTTTCATGCCAAATTACTCTAGTTTTCGTTTAAAAAAATTTTCATGGTACATTCTACAACAATCTCATTATCACAAGTTATTCCTCCCGAAATTAAAGTAGTATTAAATACTTCATGCTCAACATTTACTTCTGTAAATATTGTTTTTCCGGTTTCGGGGAGTTTATATATGGTTAGTTTCTGCACAGCGCCAATATATCCTGTTGGGATATCTCTATTTTCATTGCTATAAGAAAAACCTACGCCAACGGCAGCTGTTTGTGCGATATTTTCAATTAAGCCGGGCTCGTGCAAAACACCGT
>JAWLEM010000195.1:0-4638 GCA_041686115.1 Bacteroidales bacterium | reverse complement strand
TTGCGGGGTTAATGGCTTTATATCAACAAGTGGCACCCCGGAAATATGTTCTGGAACCCAAAAAAGATTTACAATATTTTGAACTTGTAGATTCAACACTTAGCGCTCTTTACCCGTCATCTGAACCCGTAAGGACATTGAGCTCACTAGTTGCTGAAATAAAACGGCAGATTAAATCCGAAGCAACAATGAACAGCATTGTTGGTATAGGAGCATTTGCTCCCGAAATTGCATTACCAGGCCCGGAAGGAGATACATCCAAATTATCATCACTGAAAGGACAGTATGTATTAATAGATTTTTGGGCTTCGTGGTGTCGTCCATGCAGAGTAGAAAATCCAATACTGGTAAAGGTTTATGATAAATACCATGACCGTGGTTTTGAGATTTTCCAGGTATCGCTCGACAAGAAAAAATCATCATGGACAGAAGCGATAGAGAAGGACAACCTTAAATGGATACACGTAAGTGATTTGAAATACTGGGATTCAGCACCGGCAAAGCTTTACAGGGTGCAAAGTATTCCTGCAAACTTTTTAATTGACAAACAAGGAAAAATCATTGCAAAAAACTTAAGGGGAGAGCAACTTGAAGCTGAACTTTCTAAAATATTTAACTAACTTAGTGCCTTTTAAAAATTTATCCGGCTATTTTTTATACCTTTAAAATAACCGGATATTGGTAAATTAAAATTTAAAATCAAATTTGTAATTGAATGAAACGCATATTTTTTTATTTAGTCGGGTTTTTATTTTTGTTGTCGTGTGACTCGTCGGAAAAGATCGAAATTAAAGGAACGATAGAAAACGGAGAAGGAAAAGAAATTCAATTAAAAGAATTAACCGTATCAGGAACGACTGATTTGGATAAAAAGAATGTAGGAAAAAAAGAGTCGTTTAAATTTACTACATCATCTGAATATCCGCGCTTTTATCATTTGGCATTGTCGAAAAATAATTTTTTAACCTTATTGCTCGAGCCGGGAGAAAAAGTGCAAATCAAAGCAGACGCATCGAACCTGACCAGGGCAGAAATTAAAGGTTCTGAAGGATCGGTTTTAATACAAAAACTGGAGTTACAATTAAAAAAAACCAGGCGAAAACTAGACTCGCTGAACAAGATTGCTGAAGAAAAATCAGGCGATCCGGATTACGAACAGATGATAGAAAAGCTAAATGAAGAGTATGTTAAAATTTTAGACCGGCAGAGAGATTCATCCATTGCTTTCATTATTAACAACTTGAATAGCCTGGCAAGTATTGTTGCATTATATCAAAAATTCGATGATGAAAATTATGTGCTTTACAAAAACAGAGATTTACAGTACATAAAAATTGTGGCCGAATCGCTTGAAAAAAAGTACCCGGAATCGCCACAGGTAAAAGCATTAATAGCTGATAAATCGAATTTGCTCAACCAATATGAGCAAGCCAGGACTATGTCCAGAATGAAAGAGTTAACCAAAGACAAACCAATATTCCGAATGCCTGAAATATTGTTACCCGATCAAAATGGCGATTCTATTAGTCTTAATAGTATTAATGCCAAATATATATTATTAAGTTTTTGGGCGTCATGGAGCCAGGAGAGTATCAACAAAAACCTTGAATTAATTGATCTCTATAAAAAATATCACGCTAAAGGTTTCGAAATTTACCAGGTATCGCTTGACACAAAAAAAGAAAACTGGGTTAAGGCCATTAGTTTTGACGAGCTACCATGGATCAATGTGATTGATCTTGACGGACGAATGTCATATTACGCAAAACTTTATAATGTAAAGAAAATACCCACAAGCTATTTAATAAACCCTGAAGGAGAAATTATTTCGACAAATCCTTCAAAAAGGGAGCTTGAAAGTACTTTTGAATATGCACTAAAATAATTGAGCTTGAGCCAAAGAGAAAAAATATATTTTGCATCCGATATCCATCTGGGCCTGCCTAATTACAAAGAAAGCCTCAAAAGAGAAAAACGCTTTGTTCAATGGCTGGATACCATTAAACATGATGCCAAAGAAATTATTTTGCTGGGCGATATTTTTGATTTTTGGTTTGAATACAAACGGGCTATCCCTAAAGGATTTACCCGATTTTTAGGCAAATTATGTGAAATAACTGACTCGGGTGTCCCTGTACATTTTTTTACAGGAAACCATGATATGTGGATTTTTGACTATTTGCCAGAAGAAACAGGAATTATTTTACACAAAGAGCCTATAGTAAAAGAATATTCAGGAAAGAAATTTTATCTTGCTCATGGCGATGGATTAGGTCCTGGAGACAACTCGTACAAATTGCTGAAAAAGATTTTTGCCAGTAAATTTTCACAGTGGTTATTTGCCCGTTTTCATCCCAATATTGGAATCTGGATTGCAAATACATGGTCTACACATAGCAGGTACTCAAGAGAAACAACTCCATTCGAAGGCGAAGAAAAAGAGTGGCTTATTTTATACTCAAAAAAATTACTAAAATCAGAAAATTATGATTTTATGATTTACGGGCACCGCCATTTACCTATGGATTTAAGATTAAACAGCCATTGCAGGTATATTAACCTGGGCGACTGGATTACCCATTTTACTTATGCTGTTTTTGATGGCAAAAATATGGAATTGAAAAAATTTATGGATAACCAATGATCAAGAATTTAATAGTCATATTAACTTTTGCTTTAGTCGTATCTTCTTGTTCAGATGACAGGTGCCACCTTGAAACTGACACACTATTAAAAGCAGAAATGAGTGTTGAAGACCCGGATATGCCGGAAGATTTTATTGACAGCCTTTCGGTTTATTCTCCTGAGTGGGCAGACAGCATGCATTATAAAACAGAAGGGGAAGGTAATAGCCTGCTATTTATGCTTTCGCCAAATACAGATACCACATCTCTTATTTTTACGTCGAACTTGGTGGATAATAACGATACCATCACCTTTTTTTATCAACGTGATTTTGTTTTACTATCTACAGAGTGTGGATTTGTTGTTCATTTTAAAATAGATAGTATTGCAAATACATGGAACTATATCGATTCTTTAAAACTGGTAAAAAATCAAATTACAACTGATGTACAGGGGCATATTCAAATATATTTTTAGTTTTACTATCATTTTCTTTATTTTTCTTTATTGTCCGGCACAAAACAAAGATCAAGCTGAAGAAGAAAAAGAAGAAGAAGAAGAAGACTTGACTTTCTATGGCATAAAAGCCGGAATTAATGTGGGCCGGTTTTCCGATTTTCTTTTTAAACCTGAAAGATTTTCGTACGAAGGTTCGCTCGATATTAATTTTGGCCACAAATATTTTGCTGTTGCCGAAGCCGGGTACTCAAATACAAACCTGAAAAAAGATAACTACGATTATTACTCTGATGGCTATTTTATTAAACTTGGTTTAGATTACAATATGCTTGAAAAATATCCTACAGACTTTTTGGGAGTAGGATTTAGACTTGGAGCCGCTTCATTTAACCACTCTGCCGAAAATGTAATTGTTGAAAATGATCTTTGGGGAAATATTCCAATTAATATTGATTCAGAAAGTGTTGACACCTACTGGCTTGAGGGCTCGTTTGGGCTAAAAGCCGAACTGCTAAAAAATATTTACTTCGGTTGGAGCGCTTTAATAAAAATTCGACTTTCAGGAGGAAGCCCAAGCTTCCAACCATACGATATTCCTGGTTATGGAAATGGAATTAATTCAATTAATTTAGGGGCTAATTATTATATTTATTACCAGATTCCTTATAATCGGAATAAAAGAAAATGATAACTTTTATATAGTCTTTCTAGTTATAATAACTCTTTAATTTTTGCTGAAAAACCTCCTTATTTACTTCGTTAATCTGGCTTACAATTGTTTTTATCCGGTCAATGCGATCTAGCCGGGTTTCCATAGAGATAAATTTCTCGTCGGCAAAAACGACTTTATCTACCTGGTATCCTTTTTCATTTAGCGACATGGCTACTGCAGCATTAAAGTTTTCGAAGATAATGACTGAAGGAAGTTGGTTCTCGGCATACTGTGCCATAGATTTAAGAACCATGCTTTTTATATATTTTATCTGTGTCTCCCCCAAATAATTTGCTCCCAAAAGTATTTTTATCAAATCAATTTTGGACTGATTCTTTTTTAATGGGTTTTTTCGCATCTCAACGTAACGCGAATCATTGGTTTTTAAGAAAAGATGAATAAATTCATCGGGCACATCCTTTAAATCTCCCAAATTATCCTCCCTTTTTTTCTTCTTATATTCTTTAATGGCATATTTCTGGTCCACAGGCACATAATACTCCCATCGTTTGGTTCTTCTGTAGGACTCTGTCATAGGTTTGGGTTTCCAGTCACTTTCCGGCCTTTTCATAAGTGGGGCTTTAACATCTAAATATCCGGTTTCGATTGAGTACAACAAACAATTTACAAAATGCACCCAACCACCACCAAGCGATTTATGTAATGCACTCCAAAGCGTTTTATCAGTATCTGAATAATTTTCTTCGGATATGGCAGATGTATCAATTTGCCGGCCTTTTAACCGTTGAACAAACGCATCATCTAACCGGGTTGGCAAATAGGTAAATGATTGCGATTGCTGATCAGTCATTTTGGTATGATGCAGTTCTTCAATATCTAAT
>JAWLEM010000194.1:0-4652 GCA_041686115.1 Bacteroidales bacterium | reverse complement strand
AGTTAATTAAGTGATTGAGTTATTAAAATAAAAATATGTATCACATCAAAAAAACAATCAATGAAAAAATTTGAAGATCTTGAACTTTATAAAGAATGTAGAAAGTTTAGGCAAGATGTTTCAATACTCACTAAATCATTTCCAAATGAGGAAAAATATCGATTAAAAGATCAACTATTGCGTTCCAGCAGGTCCATAACAGCTAATATAGCTGAAGGACATGGTAGGTACCATTACCAGGAGAACATTCAATTTTGCCGTCAAGCCCGCGGTTCTTTATCAGAGACACTCGAGCACCTAATATGTGCATTAGATGAAGGTTATATTAAAGAAACACTATTAAATGAATTTAGAAATTGCTATGATCAATGTCTTAAATTATTGAATGGGTACATTTTTTATCTAAAAAAACAAAAGATGAGTTAAGTGAGTAACTGAATAAACTCACAACTAAATCAACTAAATCGCTGAATCACTAAATCAACGAAAAATGGAGTGGAAAAAAGAAATTAAGATATTATTCTGGATGATTGCATTTTTCCTGTTCGCTTACTTTATGCCTCTATACAGTGACAGGTTTCGTGAGGCCATAATGGCGACGTTGGATCTTACAAAATGGTATGCACAAGAACATGTTATTCTCTGTCTGCTTCCGGCATTTTTCATTGCAGGAGTCATAGCAGTTTTTATAAGCCAGGGAGCAGTATTAAAATATTTCGGGGCCCAGGCAAAAAAGTGGGTCTCCTACTCTATCGCCTCGGTTTCAGGGACTATCCTGGCCGTATGTAGTTGTACCATATTGCCCCTGTTTTCCAGTATTCATAAACGTGGAGCAGGACTTGGCCCAGCTATTGCATTTCTGTATTCCGGGCCGGCGATTAACATTCTGGCTATTATTTTAACTGCCCGGATTCTCGGGTTTGAAATGGGAGTAGCAAGGATAATCGGGGCCGTGGTTTTCGCCATTGTAATCGGCAGTATTATGTCGCTAATCTACAGAAAAGAAGAAAAAGACAAGGCCGAAAGACAAATGAACATCCCAATGGAAGAAGAAAGCCGCCCTATGTGGCAAACGGCTTTCCACTTTTTCACTTTAGTGCTTATACTGGTTTTTGCCAATTGGGGTGCACCCGCAGAAGGAGTTGAAAGCGGAGGCTGGCACTGGATTTGGACACATAAATGGGACATAACTGCTTTCTTTGCAATTCTTTTGGCATTTTCACTGGTATATATTCTTAAAATAAAATGGCAAAATGTTGCATTAACTACTGCGGCTACCGCTGCTGCTGCAATGCTGACCAACAATCCACAAATCCCAATGGTAGTTGGTATTGCAGGACTTTCAATAATAACGCTGTTTGATAAAAAGAATGAAGAAAATAAACAATGGACGCTTTCTGCATGGGATTTTACTAAACAAATAGTACCACTGCTGGCCTTAGGCGTGATAATAGCAGGGTTCTTACTGGGGTCAACCCACGGCGACACCAATATGCCGGGGATTATCCCCAACAGATGGATTGAAAGCCTGGTAGGAGGCAATTCATTGTTTTCTAATTTCTTTGCATCAATAGTAGGCGCTTTTATGTATTTTGCAACACTGACAGAAGTTCCTATCCTGCAAGGCCTATTAGGGGCCGGAATGGGAAAAGGACCGGCACTGGCATTATTACTGGCCGGCCCATCATTATCATTGCCAAATATGTTGGTAATAAGAGGAGTAATAGGAACAAGGAAAACATTGGTATATGTATTGCTGGTGGTAATTATGGCAACAGCAAGCGGACTTATTTACGGAGCTATTTAAATCTGAAATGAATAGTATGAACCATATAAGGCACATAAGGACACATAAGTCTTTCTTTCTTATATAAGCTCATATGCCTTATGTAGTTAAAATAAAAACTCAAAAAATCAAAGCCTATGTTAGATATTAAGATCATCGGAAAAGGTTGTCCAAACTGCGAAAAACTGGAAAACCTGTGTAAAGAAGTTGTTCAGGAAGAAAACCTGGAAGCAAAAATCGATAAAGTGACTGACGTAAACGAATTTGCTGACTACGGTGTAATGATAACTCCGGGTTTGGTTGTAAACGGAAAACTCTTATCTCAGGGGAAAATCCCGGTAAAAAATACTTTAGCCAAATGGCTTAGTGACGAGGCAAAGAATTAAGTTAACTGGTTAATTGAGTAAATTGAGTAAATTTAGTTAATTGAGTAAGGGAGTTTTGAGTTAACACTCCCAACTTAGTCAACTTAATTAACTTAGTCAACTTAATCAACTTAATCACTAAACAAAACACATATGTCAAATAACTTCAAATATGTCATTGTTTAAAGTTTCTTCCAGATGGAGACAATAAAAAAATACACAAACAATCAAACAGATCTTGCCGTCCTGCTGGATGCATTATCGCATCCGGCAAGACTGCAAATCGTTGAACACCTGGCTCAATATGACGAATGCCCGGCAGGGAAAATAAGTAAAAAACTACCGCTTAGCAAATCTACAGTTTCTCAACACATGGCAAAACTAAAAGAGGCAGGTCTTATATCTTGCAGTCCCTATGGAATTTGTCATCATTACAAACTGAACGAAGACAGGATAACTGAAGCATTTAAAGCTGTACAAGTGTTCCTGAAAAAAATAAAAGAAAGGCCGGAAAAGAAAAAATGTTGAATTTTGATTTTTTTCCAATGCCATATAACTTTAAACATCAGTTCCACGTTAAAATATAAAAAAATATAACTATGAAAACACTTTTTCGTTTTTCTGGCATTCTATTTCTCGGAATAATGCTGGTTGGGCTAACAAATAACAACAGCCTGGCTAATAAAAAAGGAGATCCAATACTAAAATTTAAAACTGAAAACAATCGAATCCAACTGGACACCATGTATTTAAATGACATGGATGATGAGGTAAACTTAGAAATCGAATTTGAAAACAAAGGGGATGAACCACTGGTTGTAAATAAAGTCAGTGGATGTTGTGGCACACAAGTTAAAGACTGGACAAAAAGCCCAATTTCCCCGGGAAACAAAGGAAAAATAAATATTGAATTCAGAGTCCCTCCCCGACCGCATAAAATCAGCCGTACTGTTAAAGCAATATCAAATGACCCACGGGGAGCTAAAACTTTAAGGATAGAAGGTATAGTGACCAAACAGGAAGATAATTCCATTAATCTTGACAATCAAAATTAAAATTCATTGCAGTTTAACCCCGACTTAGTTTGCATTATGAATAATGCACTCCTAAAAGCGCACTTTTTTCTATAGTTTAAATACATTTAATTCACTCTGACAGGCGTTATAGCATTTCTGTGGCTTCTTTCTCTTTTCTTTCCTGTTAGCATTACTGCTGCCATTATCCTGGGTGTTCTTTTTGGCCTAGCCCCAAAAAAACCAAAAAACGCCAGGAAAAGGTCAGTCTACCTTCCCTCAAAACCCACCCACCCCGACGACTTTCCCTGGCCTGCATGCAGTTTAGCTAAAGAGACTTGTCAATAGCTTCAGTTTCATGCTGTGCCGCATAATAAAATTTTGCGATGATTTTGAAAGCGATAAACAATCCGCGGCAATCCGCTAAACAATAAAAAAAATAATATCAAGCTCTGATGCTCTCCAAAGATAATACAGGAATACAATTCAAAGGATATTAACCTATGCTGAAAGAATATCAGTTTTCGTCCAAAAGTTGCTAATTGACACAAAATTAATTATTTTCACCTAACGGAAATGCAGACATTTAATCTTTAATTTACCCGGAAGAATGTATAAAAATAAACTGCAGCTATGTTTCTTCCTGGTGTGTTTTATCTTCTCCTTTATCTCTTCACCCGAACTGTTAGCCGGAGTTGAGAAGAAAGACAGCCTTCTCAATGAATTACAGTCAATAGAGAGTATGAATGAGCAAGAGAAAGCGGAATTATTTAAAAACCTGGCTTCAACTTATTATTTCGATTATCGAAAATACGACTCTACCTTATATTATGCCAAAAAATCCCTGAGCCTTTGCAGGCAGGAAGAAAGCACAACTGACATGGCATATCTTTACAAATTGTTAGGCTATGCTTATGTGGATGGTGAAGATTATCGAGAGGGCATCGTCTATTTGGATTCTGCCTTAAATATATACCAAGATTTCGAAAACTTGTTGCCTGTAATTCAGGTTTTTACCAACAAGGGCATTGCTTTTAATTATATAGATAAACCGGAAAGGGCTATTGCCAGTTTCAAAAAAGCCACTGATTATAGTATGAAGCTGGGTGACAGTTCCCAGATAGCTATTAATACCCTAAATACGGGGATTATGTATAAAGTTATGGGTGAATATCCAAATGCCACTAAATATTTGACAGAGGCGGCGAATATGTTTGAAGAAATCGGAGATTCTTCTACGGCAGTAAATACTTTTCTTGAAATAGGGAATGTGTATCAAAACTGGGAGAAATATGATATAGCCCTGAAATTTTACAACAAAGCAGATAATTTAAAAGATAATGCAAAGTCGGAAAGGATACTGGTTTCCTTATACGACGGGATGGGCTATGTTTTTCAGAAAAAAGGACGCATATCCATGGCGCGTGATTATTATCAAAAAGCCCTGGAGATTAGCAAGAAAATTGATTATAAAAGCGGACAAGCTCA
>JAWLEM010000193.1:0-4689 GCA_041686115.1 Bacteroidales bacterium | reverse complement strand
CTTTGAGCCGGTGGAACTTCCATCCACATACGTTTATGTACCCTTTGTGGCGGCTTTTTTTCTTTATTTTATGATGTAAAATTACAAATTGTTATTCGAATTTTACGTAAATCATATTAATAAAAAGTTAATAATCCATTCTAAAAATACAAACTAAAAACAGTTCCGCTGCCAGGTTTGGATTTCACATCTATTCGCCCGTTATGCACAATCATTACCTGCCTTGCAAACGATAAACCAATACCAGAACCGCCCTCTGTTGTTGAAAAAAATGGCACAAATATTTTATCCAGAATATCAGCCGGTATTCCTGCTCCGTTATCTCTTACACGTATAATAACTTTTTCATCATCGATAAAATTCGATGCAATTTCTATTTTCTTATTTTTTTGCCCGATTAAAGCTTTAAATGCATTCTGAAATAAATTAATCAACACCTGGGAAATTAATTTCTCATCGGCTATAATAGAAATATGCTCAGGTTTCATATCTTTCATAATCGTTATCTCCTGATTTTTAATCTCTTCTGATAATAATTCTAAAACATGGTCAATCAAATCTTTAATCATTATACGAGCATAATTGGGTTTAGGGATCTGAGTCAGATTTTTATACGATTCAACAAAGTTTAATAAACCACGGCTTCTGGTTTCTATTGCATTTAACCCTTTAAGAATGCTTTCTTTATTAATTTCATGATCAGTATCTTTCAAGTTTTTCTGCATGCTATAGGTTAATGACTTTATGGGAGAAACGGAGTTCATTATTTCATGCGTAAGCACGCGTATTAACTTTTGCCAGGCTTGCAGTTCGCTTTCTTCGAGTTGAGTTTTTATATTCTGCAGTGTTACTAATTTTATCTGTTTATTCGATATTTTAATATGTGCAGATTGCGCCAATAATTTTAAAGACTCTAAATGAGTTTCAATATTAATGATTCGATTTTCTGTGGGTTCTATACTTATTAGCTCCTCGCCATTTTCACCAAGTTCTTGTAGATTTTCAATTTTGCTAAAATTAAGAATTGCTTTGGCAGCTTTATTATAAAACTCAATATCGCCATTGTATTTAAATGCTATTATTCCTACAGGGATATTTTCAATTGCATATTTAAAATATAGTTGCTGTTGTTCTTTTTCAAGCCATGCTTTTTTTAACTGTTCAGTTATTTTTTCGTAAGTTGTATTTAACTGGTTATATGATAAATCAGACACATCATCTTTTAAAATATAATCGGGATATTGAAGGGTTTCTAAAAATTTATTCAGATCGCGGTTGGTTTTATTGATGTAACGAATCAACCCCAAAAAGCCCATAATAAATATTATTGCAAAAGCCAGCTTAGTAAGAATAAGTTGACTAGAATACAATGACCAAAAAAAGCAAAATCCCAAAAAGGAAATAAGCACTAAAAAACCAAGCAATTTGATACTATATTTATTCAATACCATATCTTTTCAGTTTATTGTAAAGTGTTTTTCTCGACACACCAAGTTCTTTGGCTGCTTTAGAGTAATTACCCCTGTTTTTTTCTATGGCACGTATAATAATCCGCTTTTCATTTTCAGACAAATCGAGTGTTTCGTATATTTTTAATTTATGGGGCTGATGTGATGAAAACCAGAAATCACTTTCGTCAAGGACATCATTTTCACTCATAATTATTCCCTTTTCAACTACATGTTGCAATTCCCTGATATTACCAGGCCAGTGATAATCCATTAATTTATCAATGCCTGAAGGTTCGAGCTTAAAAGTTGGTTTGTCATATTTTGTTTCGTATTTCTTTTTAAAAAAATCTACTAATAATGGGATATCATCTTTGCGCTCTCTAAGTGGGGGAAGCTCAACCTGAATAGTATTAATGCGGTATAATAAATCTTCACGAAACAGCTCTTCATCAACCATTTCTGGTAAAGGTTTATTGGTGGCACAAATCAATCTGATATCGATCGGAATTTTATAATTAGCTCCAAGCCGGCTAATTTCTCTGTTTTGTAAAACAGACAGCAGTTTTGATTGTGATGTTAACGATAAATTTCCGATCTCATCTAAAAACAGTGTTCCTCCTGCAGCCAGTTCAATACGCCCTGGCTTATCGGATTTAGCATCGGTAAATGCCCCTTTAACATATCCAAAAAGTTCACTTTCAAAGAGAGTATCAGGTAGTGAGGCTACATCAAGATTTACAAAAACTTCGTTTCTCCTGTTCGACAATTTATGTAATTCACGCGCCACCAGCTCCTTGCCAGTTCCGTTTTCGCCCAGAATTAATACATTAGCATCCGTTTTAGCTACTTTCTGAATCGTTTTAAGTACATTTCGCATAGCAAATGATTCTCCAATCATATCAGGATATTGTTGCGAAATATTCTGAAGCAAGTGTTGTTGCTTGTGACGTAAAGTATCTATTTCATTTCTCGATTGACGCAATTTATAGGCATTCTCGATAGTTGTAAAAAGCTTTTCATCATCCCAGGGCTTTTGAATAAAATCTGTAGCTCCTTCGCGTATAGCTTTTACTGCCAGTTCAAGGTCTCCATAAGCAGTAATAAAAACAATAACAGCTTCCGGATCAATCTTTAATATTTCATTCATCCAAAAAATACCTTCGTTTCCTGAACTTATTCCTGCGTTAAAATTCATGTCCAATATTACAACATCATAAATCTCCTTTTTATAAATATCAGTAATCAGGTTTGGATTCTTTTCGGTCCGTACGTTAAAATTATTGGAAAGCAGCATTTCCAGTGCCACTAAAATTTCCTTGTTATCATCAACAATAAGTATTTTACCTTCTTTTTTCATGTATTACAATTTATTGCCATCCAAAACTACAAAAAATGAGTAATATTTACACAGCCTTTTGAAAATTTTACACACTCCCACTTCAAGAAATATTTTCAATATTCTGGTTTTCAAAACTTTATATTTATGGCATAAGCATTGTTTATTAAAAACCAATTAAATTAAAATATTAATTAATAAATTTAACCTGATATGTTTAAAAATTATTTCATCATAGCTATCCGCAACTTGGTAAGGCAAAAGGGCTACTTCTTTATCAATCTTTTAGGGTTAACCATTGGATTAACCGCATGTTTATTAATCAGCTTTTATGTAATAGACGAGTTAAGCTACGATAAATTCCACGAAAACGGTGACCGAATTTACCGTGTGGGTTATCAATACAAAGCTCCATCAGGCGATATTCATAAATACCCAATGACTGAATTTCGGTTAAAAGAAACATTTGAAACCTATTATAATCAAATTGAAGAGTTTGTAAGGATTAGTCAACCCGGTTCGTTTTACATAGAATTTGACGATAAAAAATTTTACGAAACCGGAGTTTCACTGGTAGATGAAAACTTTTTTGATGTTTTTACCTATGAATGGATTGCCGGTGATAAAGAAACAGCTTTAGACAAACCTTTTGCAGCAGTAATAACCGAATCGGTTGCAAAAAAATTCTTTGGAGATTCAAATCCATTGGGCAAAAGCATGCGTGTTTACACTGAAACAGGTGAAGCTGAAATTACAATCACTGGCATAATTAAAGATATGCCACAAAATGCCCATTTTCATTTAGACATTTTAGCCTCAATGAAAAGCGGAAAATATATTTATAATGATTTGGTATTAAATAATTGGGGCGAAATTTCGCAATTCAGTTATATCCTGCTTCCGGAAAAAGTTTCGGTTGAGTCATTAAAAAAATCGTCGAAAGTTTTTATTGATCAAACATTTGGAGAGAATGGAGCGTGGAGCAGTGGAGATTTATTATTCCAACCTCTGTATGATATTCATTTAAAATCGAATACCCGATATGAAATCGAAACAAACGGAAACATTAGAAATGTAATCATTTTTTCAATTATTGCATTGTTCATTCTTTTAATTGCAACCATAAACTATATGAATTTAGCTACTGCCCGCTCTACAAAACGTGCAATGGAAGTGGGTATTAGAAAAATTTTAGGTGCCGGGAGAAAAAACCTTATTTTCCAATTTATTGGCGAAGCCATAATCATTTCATTTATTGCCATTTGGCTTTCGGTAGCTTTCGCTGATTTATTATTACCAAAATTTAATCAATTAGCAGGAAAAGAAATAAATATTGACTGGATGAATAACTTATGGATTATACTGCTTACACTTATAGTTGCATTGGTTATCGGAATTATTGCGGGTAGTTATCCTGCATTTGTATTAAGTTCATTTAAACCTTTAAAAGTTCTAAAAGAAAAGATAAAATTTTCTTCATCTAACTCAATACTTAGAAAGATATTAGTGGTCTCACAGTTTACCATATCAGTTACTTTAATTATTTGTACACTAGTAGTTTTTATTCAATGGCGATACATGCACAATAAACCCCTGGGCATTGATCCTTCGAATATTGTATTTATCCGAAATCCTGGAATAGAACAATATGAAGCTTTTAAGCAAGAATTATTGAAAAATCCTGATATTTTCACAGTAACCGGTTCCAACAAACGGCCAACCCATAAATTAAGCAGTAACATGTCGTATAAAGCCGAGAATGTAGACAGTGAAGATAAATCCATTAAACTTGTTACTGTAGATTATGATTTTTTCGAGACACTTGATAATGAAATTATTCAGGGCAGAAGTTTTTCCAAATCGATAAGCTCCGATGAGTATTCATCTTTTATTATTAACGAA
>JAWLEM010000192.1:0-4693 GCA_041686115.1 Bacteroidales bacterium | reverse complement strand
TACAAAAAGGTGTACGAATCTGATAATGAAATTCAAATTTCCGATGAATTTCAAATTTCAGGCAGTGCAGTAAAAAAGCAATCCAGAGTTTATAAAAGTGTAATAAAGCTCGACAAGAATTTTCATATTTATGTTCATGGTAATCGCGAATATATTACAAAGGGGTACGATGAGAAAACAGGAATGCAATATTATCAGGTGTTTTTTAAAGAGGAAAAGTAATGAGTGGAACAATAAGAAATAACATAAAACCAGGCATGGAAGTGTCAATTGTGCTAAAAAAAGATCAAAGAAAAGGAAAATTAACTCAAGGCATTGTTCAGGATATTCTTACAAAATCGGCAACCCATCCGCATGGAATAAAAGTAAGATTAACTACAGGCGAGATTGGACGCCTAAAAGAAATTTTAGAAAACTAAACGTTAAATGCCCGCAAAATTTTTTTAAAATCATCAGGAATAGTTGATTCAACTATTTCAACTAGGCCCTTATTTTTATCGCTTTTACTTTGTTGTGTAATATTGAGTTTAATGTTAAAATAATAACATTAATAATTTGATAATGTTTCTGTTTGTTGTTATATTTGTCAACAAATAGAAATATATGCAATTTATAGAATTCAAGGAAAAAATGTTTGACCTTGGTTGTTTTAGTAATAACCAGGTATTTTTATGGAGGCCAGGCTTTGAAAGAGCAAATTTTGTAAGGTGGACAAAAAAAGGTTATATCATCAAACTCAGAAATGGTTTTTATTCGTTTCCTGAATACTTGAATGTTCCAGGTTTTGATTTATACGTTGCAAATCGCATTTATTCTCCTTCGTACATTAGTTTACATTATGTGCTGAATTTTTATGGGATTATACCCGAAGGGGTTTCTCAAATAACATCAATAAGCAGTTTGAAAACCTCACGTTTTGAAAACAAATTTGGAACATTTACCTATCAGAAAATGCAGCCGAATTTGATGTTTGGTTATGAAGTAAAAAAGTTTGGAAAATGGGGGATTAAATTTGCTGAACTCGAAAAAGCCATTGTCGACTTATTTTACTTGTATCCGTTTTATGATAACGAATCTGAAATAGAAGAATTACGATTAGACAGGGATATGCTTAAAATAGATATCAATAAGCAACATCAATATGTCGAAAAATTTAAAAATAAAGCTTTAGAAAAAAGGATAAAATTAATGATAAAAGTATACGACCTATGATAAATATTGAACAAATATTATCGTACTACCCTGAACAATTACAAAAAACTAAAAAAGTCCATTTAATAAGGGAATACCTGCAATTTATGCTGTTGAACCATTTATCGAACTCAAAATATGCAAAAGATATTTGTTTTATTGGAGGAACAAATCTCAGGTTAATCCATGGAATTGACCGTTTTTCGGAAGACCTGGATTTCGATAATAAAAATATGAGTAGAACGAAATTTATCAATATGACCGATTCCCTGATAAAACATCTGCAAAACAACGGAGTGAATGTAATTGCAGATGATAAATCTAAAGATGCCCGGCTTGTAGCATTTCGAAGAAATCTCATATTCCCGCAGTTCCTTTATAACAATGGATTATCGCCTTTTAAAGATGCCAAATTTTTAATCAAAATAGAAAGCCAGGATCAGGGAGTTGAATATAAACCCGAAATTTTTTTAATGAATGGAGGTGGTTATATTTTCAACTTCCCTGCTGCGCCGAATAATGTGCTTTGCTCAATGAAAATAGCCGCGTTACTAAGCCGGCAGAAAGGAAGAGATTTTTATGACACGATGTTTTTATTATCGAAAACACAACCCGATTATGCCTTTTTAAAAGAGCGGACAGGAATCTCATCGCCACAAGAACTAAAAAAAGCACTCTTGCAAACTGCAAAAAAAACCGATTTAAAACATAAGTCTAAGGATTTTGAACATCTAATTATTGACAGGAATAATGCAAAAAAAATATTGCTTTTTCCCGATTTCATATCCAAAGTAATTACCGGTTAAAGATTAACTCAAGGAGTTATTAAAGATATTCTTATTAAATCGACAACGCATTCGCATGGAATTTAAAGAAGTTTTAAGAACTAAATTTTAAATGTTTGTAAAACATTTCGAAAGTCAACAGGGATAGGAGTTTCGAAGTGTACTTTTTGTTGCTGTTCAGGATGAGTAAAAGATAATTGCCCTGCATGCAAAAACAACCTTTTAATCTCGGTTTTATCCGTTATAATTCTGTTAAGTGTCCAGTCCCCATGATGGGTATCGCCCAAAATATCAAACCTATGCATGGCAAAATGCTGGCGTATCTGGTGCCATCGGCCTGTTTCCGGTTTTATTTCTACCAAACTTAGGTTGATATTCTCAAATTCTTTATAACAAATATTGGTTTTAATCGATTCTAGCGTTTTAAAATGTGTAATTGCAGGTTTCTTTTTACCACGTTTTTTGATCAGAACATTTTCATCGAAAGTTCCCGATTCAGGGTTCTCTCTTACCAAAGCATAATATACTTTTTCAACTTGTCTGTGTTCAAACTGTAAAGTTAAAATTTTGGCTATTTCAGGCGTAAAGGCAAGCACAATTAACCCCGATGTTTTTGAATCTAAACGATGAACATTATAAACACTTTTATTTAATAATTGCCCGATCTGTTTTGTTAAATAGGGAGCATCATGCGGCATAAAATCATTTTTATGTACCGGTAAATTTATGGGTTTGTTACAAATAATCAGTTCATTATCCTGGTATATAATTTCGGTTCGAATTTCGTTTTTTGGTGGCAAGTTCATATTTTAAAAGTAAATGATCCTGTTGATGAAAGCAAAAGAGAGTTGCAATTAATTATCGTTTCATCAAAAAATTTTATTTTAGCAAAAATTTTAGTTATGAAATCGACAAAAAATCGCAAAAAGGGTTATTGGTTTTTAATGGGTTTAACATTGTTTTTTACCCTTTGTACAATCTCTACTTTAATTCCTGCTGAGCAGGCAAGCAAAGCATGTATGCTTGGATATAAAGCCCACTGCACGTTTACACCAATAAGTACTGTTATGTGTGCTATCCCTGCCGGATTGGTTTGTTTTATCCGGAAAAGATTTTTTGTTTCGTACCAGTAAATAGATCAAAAGGGTTAATTATTTCTTTTCTTTAACTTCAAAAGGAAATTCAAGAATTGATTGAAATTCTAATCCTTTTTCTTCGATTAGATGATCATCTGGATCAAAATACCAGGTGACTTTTATTTCTTTACCGGTATCTTTAATTTTTTCGAGCTCTATAAAAAGTTCATAAAGCATTTTTGCCGATGATGAGTTGAAATACTCAAGATCACATATGAAATGGGTATTTTGGTTAGGATTTTTAGCATATTCAATAATCCATTCAATAACCGGCGTGTAGAAAAGGGTTGTATCTTCAGGTAATGAATTCCCTTTAATTTCAAATCGATTGTTTTTCTGGTTTAACAGTATATATGGTTTGTCCCGTGTTTCTGAAGATTCATAAGTTTGAAGCATAATTAGGCAATTACATTAATTGAAAAAAATGATTTATTGTCGTCGATTTGCCTGAAACTAAAATTTAATGGAGAAATGATTCTCCTTGCAATATCTATTAATCCTATTCCTGATCCTCCATTTGTCGGCAAATTGCGATCTCTAAGCTTGCTAAGATATAGATTTTTTAGTTCTTTACGGTTTAAATTATTTATTTCTTCAAGTTGTTTTTTAAACTTTTTTACATCTTTATTATCAACAAGATTTCCGGTATTGATAATAAAGTTTGAATCAGCTCTTCCAATTAAAAAGATTCCTTCTTTCTTGTCATCAACTTTAAGGCAGTGTTTGCTAATATTTTGCAATAACTCAACTAAAATGTGAAATATTTTCTTTTTTTGAACAGAGTCATGAAATACTTTTCGCAGGTTTTCTTCAATAATTTTTACAACAGGAAATATGGAATCTTGCGAAAAATCGCCTTTATGAATCAAAAGAATATTTTCATCAATCATTTTTCTATGATAACTGATAGAATCGGTTAAGGGAAAATCGCTTACCATATTATTCAGCTCGTCGTTTTCTGATTTTAGTATAATTTGATTATAAAAAAAAGAAAATTTATCATTCCTGTTTTCAAAAAGGTAATCTAGTTTCTGCCCTGATTTTCGGGCCATTTCAATTAAACCAAGGCCTGCTCCTCCTTTTTCCGAAATTTCACTATTTTCAAGAACCTCCCTGTAAAGTAATTTGAGCTCCTCTTTGTTTAAACTATTTACTTTTTCAAGTTGACTTTTTAGATTTTCAATTTTTTGATTCTCAATTAAATTGCCCGAAGTTATGTAATAAACACCTCCCCAGTTTTTTGTAAGAAAAAAACCATCATTCGCTGTTTCTGCATCCAGCTTTTCGCCATGGCGCACAATGTTCTGAAAACACTCTGCCATAAGGAAAGATGCTTTCTTTTTCATCTTGGAAAGTGCATTGATGTTATTGATGTTGTATTCGCTTAACTCAATAAGTTTATTGGTGATATCATCGCTAAAGTTACCACTATACAACAAACAAAGGTTGTCCTCTTTTATTCTGTCAAAAAACCAGTAGGTAGTATTGATATCCATAATCAATAAAGGTTAATATTACCTTTTAAAAAATAAAATAACACAAAATTTATGAAAACCACTAATTTTTTTGGTTAATAAATAT
>JAWLEM010000191.1:0-4739 GCA_041686115.1 Bacteroidales bacterium | reverse complement strand
ATTCTTTTTAGATAACAGATTAGTAACCTTTTTAGTGTTACTCATTTTTATTTCCTGGGGAATAATTTCGTCACCTTTTTCATGGGAAACAGGATTTTTGCCTAACGATCCTGTTCCTGTAGATGCAATCCCCGATATAGGAGAAAATCAGCAAATTGTTTATACGGAGTGGCCGGGCCGGTCGCCCCAGGATATGGAAGACCAGGTTTCTTATCCCTTAACAACAGCATTATTGGGTATACCCGGAGTAAAAACAATTCGCAGCAACTCAATATTTGGGTTATCCAGTATTTATGTCATTTTTGATGAGGATGTTGAATTTTACTGGAGCAGAACACGGATACTGGAAAAACTCAATTCACTTCCGGCAGGTACTTTACCCAATGAAGTTACTCCTTCATTAGGCCCGGATGCTACTGCCTTAGGACAAATTTACTGGTATACATTGGAAGGAAGGGATAAAAATGGAAATCCCAATGGAGGATGGGATCCTCATGAATTAAGAACCATACAGGACTTTTACGTTAAATACGGATTAACATCAGCCAAAGGTGTGGCTGAGGTTGCTTCAATAGGAGGGTTTGTTAAGGAATATCAAATTGATATTGACCCTGTTGCTATGAAAGCTTATAACACTTCAATAGCTGATATAATGCAGGCCGTAAAGAAAAGCAATTTGGATATTGGTGCCAGAACAATTGAGATTAACCGTGCCGAATATATGATTAGAGCTTTGGGTTATATAAAAAGCCTGGAAGATCTGGAAACGTCTGTAGTAGCTGTAAATAATAACGTACCTGTGCGACTAAAAGATGTGGCTAAAATTCAATTTGGCCCTGCAGCACGGCGTGGGGGGCTCGATAAAGGCGGATCTGAAGCTGTTGGAGGGGTTGTAGTGGCTCGTTACGGCGCCAATCCATTAGAAGCCATAAACAATGTTAAAGATAAGATTGCTGAAATAGCACCTGGCTTACCTTCCAAAACATTAGATGACGGGTCTGTTTCTAGAGTTACCATTGTTCCTTTTTATGACCGTACAGGGTTAATTAAAGAAACGCTGGGAACGCTTGAAGAAGCATTAACACTTGAGATATTGATTAGTATTATTGTTGTTATTATCCTGGTGTTAAACCTGCGTGCATCTCTCATTATATCAAGTATTTTGCCCATTGGTGTGCTAATGACATTTATTGCAATGCGGCAGTTCGGAGTTGATGCCAACATTGTTGCATTATCCGGAATTGCAATCGCAATTGGAGTAATGATAGATGTGGGGGTAGTTTTTACCGAAAATATTATCCGGCACACCGAATTGCCGGAAAATAAGCATGCCGATAAAAAGAAGATGCTTAAAATTGTTTATGAAGCAACCATTGAAGTTGCTCCGGCTGTTATTACAGCATTGATAACTACAATTGTCAGTTTTTTACCGGTTTTTGCTATGGAAAATGCCGAAGGTAAATTATTCAGGCCACTGGCATTTACCAAAACATTTGCCATGTTATCGGCTTTGGTTATCGGGTTAATCATTATCCCTACGTTGGTAAATCTAATCTTTTCCATTAAAATAAACAGGAAAAAAATAAGTCAGGCTTTAAATGCTGTTTTATTTGCATCGGGTATTGCATTTATATTTTTTGGACGGCCATTAATTGCAATAGCCTTGATGGCCTATGGTGTAAATAATTTTTTTAAGTATAAATTCCCTGAATCAAAAAAATACCTTGTAAACTATATTAATGTAGGAATAACTTTACTACTGGTTGTCTATTTTCTTACTGTAGAATGGATGCCATTGGGGGTGCAAAACAATACACTGGTCAATTTTATGTTCATCATTTTAATTATTGCACTGGTATTGGGTTTACTCTTAACAGTGATTAGATATTACACTAAAATTTTAAACTGGGCCTTACATCATAAATGGACATTTTTAGGATTACCCATTTTTGTTGTTTTATTTGGTATTGTTATCTGGCAGGGTTTCGACAAAGTATTTGGGTTTGCACCCGAAAAAATTAAAGAATCGGATTCCTGGCAATCAATAAACAATACTTTCCCCGGAATAGGTAAAGAGTTTATGCCTGCGTTGGACGAAGGTTCATTCTTGTTAATGCCTACCACCATGCCACATTCAGGAATTGAAGAGAATTTGGATGTGATACGATTGCTGGATAAAAAAGTTAATTCAATTCCGGAAGTTGAAAATGTTGTTGGTAAATGGGGGCGTGTAAATTCAGCTTTAGACCCGGCACCTGTATCAATGTACGAAAATGTTATTAATTATAAGCCGGAGTTTATACTGGACGAGAGTGGTTACAGGTTAAGGTTTGAAGTGAATAAAGACGGTGCATTTGTTCTTAAAGACGGAACGACATACCACCCTGAAAATGAAGAATTTAAATTAATAAGCAGGGATCGTCTAATACCCGACAAAAATGGGAAATATTTCAGGCAATGGAGAGACCATATAAAAACACCGGATGATATCTGGGATGAAATAGTACAGAAATCAAATATTCCGGGATTAACCTCAGCTCCTAAGTTGCAGCCAATTCAAACGCGTTTGGTAATGTTGCAAACAGGAATGCGCGCTCCCATGGGGATTAAAGTTTTTGGACCTGATCTTCAAACCATTGAAGATGTTGGTTTTGAGCTTGAAAATCACCTGAAAAATGTAGAAGGGGTGAAACCCATGTCGGTATTTGCCGACAGGGTTGTTGGCAAACCGTATATAGAAATTAACATTGACCGCAATGCCCTTTCCCGGTATGGCTTATCAGTTAAGGATTTTCAGTCTCATATTAGCAGCGCAATTGGTGGAATGGTGTTGACCAACACCGTGGAAGGCAGAGAGCGATTCCCTGTTCGTGTCAGATATGCCAGGGAGTACCGCGATAATCCTGACGATTTAAAGAAAATATTGATACCAACACCGACCGGAGTGCAGATACCTTTAGGTGAGTTGGCAACCATTGAATATACCCGTGGCCCGCAAATGATCAAAAGTGAAAATACATTCCTGGTAGGTTATGTTATTTTTGATAAAAAAGATGGTTATGCAGAAGTAGATGTGGTTGAAAATGCTCAAAAATATCTCAACGATAAAGTAGATGACGGTACTTTTGAAATACCGGCTGGTATTAATTATGTCTTTACAGGAAATTACGAAAATCAGATACGGGCTACCAAAAGGTTATTAATCGTTATTCCTGTATCGTTAATCATTATATTTTTGGTTTTATACTTCCAATTCCGATCAGCTATAGCAGCAAGCTTAATTTTTTCCGGAATATTTGTAGCGTTTTCTGGCGGATTTATTATGCTGTGGTTATATGGGCAGTCATGGTTTATGGACTTTTCACTTATGGGGGTTAACATGCAGGATATGTTCCAGATCAAAACCATCAATTTAAGTGTGGCTGTATGGGTCGGATTTATTGCCTTGTTTGGAATTGCCACCGATGACGGAGTGCTTATAAGTACTTATTTAAAACAGATATTTGATAAAAAAGCTCCCGCCTCAATACCTGAAGTGCGTAAAAATGTTATCGAAGCCGGAGAAAAAAGAGTTCGTCCGGCAATGATGACCACAGCAACAACAATTATTGCATTGTTACCTGTATTAACATCCACCGGTAAAGGATCTGATATTATGGTTCCAATGGCTATCCCGGCAGTGGGAGGAATGCTGATTGCTATTCTTACAATTTTTGTTGTTCCTGTACTTTACAGTATGTGGCAGGAAAATAAACTGAAAAAATTATCATCAAATAAAAGAGACCAATAATATGAAAGTAAAATATATTATACTGGCATTACTTTTAGTAATTACAAATACTGTTTTTGCTCAGGATGAGCTGAATAGATATCTGGAGATATCAGCAGACAATAATCCTGAGCTAAAAGCAAAGTTTAATGAGTATTTAGCTGCTCTGGAAGTCGTGCCACAAGTTAAATCACTACCGGATCCGCAACTGGCTTTTGCCTATTTTATTCAACCTGTAGAAACCAGGTTAGGGCCGCAGCAAGCGAGTTTTTCGCTTACGCAGATGTTTCCCTGGTTTGGAACATTATCTGCCCGCGAAGATGTGGCTGTAAAAAATGCAAAAGCCAGGTATGAAGCCTTTGAAGATGCAAAATCGAACCTGTTTTTCGAAGTGAAAGCGAGCTATTATGATTTGTATTTCATAAAACAGGCTATACGCATTACAACATCGAATATTAAATTGCTGAATACAATCAGAGATATTGCCATAATTAAGGTGGAATCAGGTTCAGTATCTGCGGTTGATCAATTAAGAGTAGACATGGAGCTGCTTGATTTAGAGAATAACCTTGCGTTATTAAAAGATAAGTGGGATGTGAATCTTGTTAAATTTAATAAACTGCTCAATATCGAAAAATATTCAGAAGTAATTATCCCTGAAGAATTATGGGATGATGATTTAGCCTATACAAAACAGGCAGTTTTAGATAGTTTGCAACAAAATAATCATCAAATAAAAAACCTTGATTATTTAATAAGATCATACGAAAGTAAGGAAGCATTAGCTAAAAAAACCGGTATGCCCAATATTTCTGTTGGAGTTGATTATATTATGATTGGCGCCAGCGATAATGACATGGTTGATCCCGCATTAAGCGGGCAGGATGCAATTCTTTTTCCTAAAATCGGAATTACTATTCCGTTATATAGGAAAAAATATACGGCTATGGCTAAAGAAGCAGTTTTAATG
>JAWLEM010000190.1:0-4788 GCA_041686115.1 Bacteroidales bacterium | reverse complement strand
GTTTATCCTGGGTAACATTATCTTTTACCAGGTTTGAAATACAGGCGCCACTAATAATTTTATAATATTTAGGATGAATAACTTCTGAGCCGGTAAGAGCAACAATTTTAGATGCATCGTAAATTCCTTTACTAAATAAACGCCCAATCATAATAATTTCCTGGGGGTAGGTATACCAAACAATATCTCCTTTATTAACCGGATCAATTTTATTCATCTGAACACCAACATTCCCGGCAGGATGTGGACCTTTAAAATAATGAAATTCAACCCCTTTCACCTTGGTAAACGTATCTGCCGGCGGGTATTCGGCATTCAAGCTCATATGAATCTTTCCATCAGTCAGTTTCGAAAGTATATCAATTCCTTTTTGAAACTCATCACCATATTCTTTAACGATATAATCCATATCAGGAGCTAAAGGAGCGGTATCAAAAGCAGAAATAAAAACAGCCTTGGGAATATCTGTAGCCCGGGCAATAATGGAGTAAGGCCTTTGCCTTATGGCAGGCCATAAACCCGATTGTTGTAAAACAGCAATTATTTCTTCTCTATCCAAAATTTTAGGGTCGGCCACTTCAAATTTTTCATATTCGATATTTGGGTCGGCTTTAACGACTACCTCAAGAATCATTCGGCGTTCGCCCCGGTTAATTTCAATTACTTCTCCACTAACAGGTGAGGTAAACTGAACTTCTGGTTGAAACTTATCAAAAAACAACGGAGATCCTGCTTTCACTTTATCGCCGGACTTTACCAGTAGCTTAGGTCGTATACCCTGAAAATCCGGAGGCTTAACGGCATATGTTTCTGCTTGCTCAGCTTTTTTTAAAATTTTCTCTGCCTTTCCAACAAGTTTAATATCTAAACCTTTTTTAATTTTTATAACTTTCGACATATTATATTGTTAGGTTATATTAATCAACAGGTTAAACAAATTTAAATAAAATATTAATATGCTTCTTTTTTTATCAATAATAACTATTCTAATACTTATTTGTTTACCAAATGTGTTATTTTTTTAACAGTTTATTTCTACCTGTAACATTCGTTAAATAGAAATCAAAAATTTAATTTATATTTTTTTTACAAATATAATTTTATCTATCAAGATATATAAATTTATATATTCCATTTTTATCCAACGATAATTCAACGTTAACTATTGATGTTTTAATCAGCCACTTTGACTGATTTTTTTTAATAAATCAACATTTTTAATATCAATTTTTCCTTTTTCGTCTTTAATAATTCCTTCTTTTCGTAAATCCTTCAATGTACGAACAACACTCATAGTCGACATCCCGGTAAATTCAGCCAAGTCCTTTCGTGAAAGAATCATCTCAAATTCATTGGATTTAAATATATTTTCCGATAAATAAATTAATGCATCAGCTACCCGCCCATTCATCTGTTTCTGCGTTAAACTGGCCATTTTATCGTAAAATTGCAAAGCCTCCGTATTTAATGATGAAATCACTGTTTTTGCAAAGTTATTATTTTTATAAATTAACTTCTCAATTATACTCCGGTCAATTGAACATACTACTGTATCAGATAAAGCTGCAACAGAAAAACGGGCAATATTATCCGAATTAAATAACGATGTTAATCCAATTAATTTCCCTTCAGGGATAATATCTAAAATTAAGTTACTGTCAACATCTGTTTCTTTATAAACTTTGGCAAAACCTTCTTTTATATACATTATATGGGTAACAAAAGAGCCTTGCTTGGAGATAATTTCACCTTTTTTAAAACGAATCTGAACTTTGTTTTCATTGGTCAGCAATAACTCCTTTTTATCTAACTGTTTAAAACAAAGAGATTTATTTTCGCATTCCTGGCATTCTGTTATCAATAATGATTTCATAAATTATTTAAAAATAGTAAAAAAAAGCACCCTTTTTTAGGCTGCAAATATATATCTATTTTTTTATAAATATAAATCTATACATAAACAGATTTAAGTATTACAAACTTCTATCAAATTTATATTAATTTTATATTTTATAAAAGGCTGTTTATGAATAATTATTATGAATTTGTATTGTAGTTTTACAAAGTCTAAATATCTAAATATATAAAATAATATATATTAAATATGAAAATCAAAAACAGCATTGCCCTATTCCTTATTTTAATGGTTGTCTGGATCTTAGTAAACAACTCGTTTTCAGGACAAATAATCATTATCGGATTAATCCTTTCGGCAATTATTACCCTTCTTTTCGGAGCGAATTTACGAATTTTCGATGAGCTTAAATTTACTCCGGCATCCTTAGGATACACTTTAATTTATCTTTTTGTGTTTTTAATGGAATTAATCAAATCAAATCTGGATGTTGCCCGCCGGGTACTTACTCCCTCTTTGCCCATTAACCCCGGAATTGTTAAAACAAAAACCATTTTAAAATCAAAAATGGGGCGTATGATTTTAGCTAATTCAATTACGCTTACACCCGGAACACTTACTGTTGATATTAAAGACGATACATTATATATACACTGGATTGACGTATGTTGCGAAGATATTGATAAGGCAACCAATGCCATTGTTAAAAAATTTGAAAAACATTTAGTTAAAATCTATGGTTAATAAAATTCTTTTTATAGCAGCAATCATCATGTTGTTAGCTCTTTTGCTAACACTTTTCCGGTTTATTAAAGGGCCTGCTGCTGCCGACCGGTTGGTTGCTTTTGATGTGATGACTGTTAGTTCGCTGGCGCTTATTGCACTAATTGCAAATTTTGCATCCCGGGTAATTTATCTCGATGTGGCCATTGTTTACGGGCTCCTTAGTTTTCTGGGTGTTATTATTGTTTCACGTTATCTGGAAAGGGGATTGTAATTATGGATAATATGTTAGAAATAATAGGTGCAATTTTAGTGCTGCTAGGCTCAGTTTTCCTTTTTTTAGGTGCATTAGGATTGGTACGAATGCCTGATTTATTTAATCGCATTCAGGCAGGAACCAAAGCATCAACGTTGGGAACTTTTCTTTCATTAATCGGATTATTGTTGATTACACCTGAATGGTGGGGCAAATTGATTTTATTAATGATATTTATTTTAATTACCAATCCTGTTTCATCACATGTTTTAGCAAGAGCAGCTCATTTTATTGGTGTTCCGTTGGCTGATAAAACGGTAACCGATAAATATAAACAGGAAGAAAAGACGCTTTCGATTAACGACGAAATAAAAAACGACACGCATGATTAATCTTTTAATAGCAATTGTCATCGGGATATTAATTTTGATTATGGCCATTATCGCCATACATAATAAAAGTCTTGTAGTAGGCATTATAGCAGCAGGAGCAGTTAGTTTATTTGCTTCCATTCTGTATTTACTACTAGCCGCACCCGATGTTGCAATGACCGAAGCCGCCATAGGCAGTGGACTTTCTACGATTATTTTCTTTTATGTACTCAATAAAATCAAGAGACAAAATGGTTAAAAACTCATTCATATTTGTTTTGCTATTAGGCTTTGTATTTCTGTTCTACAATCTTTTTGCTGATTTTAACGGAAACACAGAACTTAATAAACTTGCCGGCCATTATGCCGGCTCGGGGCATGAAGAAGTTGGCGCCGCTAACCTTGTAACTGCAGTAATTGTTACCTATCGTGGATTAGATACATTAGGCGAAGTTACCATTTTGTTCTTATCGGCTGCCATTGTAAGTTTCTTGCTTAAAATTGAAACATCCACAACGGATGACCGGAAACTTAGAGCAACAAGTGAAATTTTAGATACTGCATCAAAAGTTTTAGTTCCCGTGATTTTCATCTTCGGAATTTATGTTTTTATTAACGGACACCTTACTCCCGGTGGCGGATTTCAGGGTGGTGCAATAATAGCATCAGGCCTTGTGCTAATATTACTTGCCAAACCATTGAGACAAATTAGCCATAAGCTGATTTCTATTGTTGAATCCATTTCGGGTTTAAGCTTTGTGTTGTTGGGCGTTGCAGGGATTCTTTTTGCTGCAGGTTTTTTAGATAATAAAATTCTATCTCTCGGTGAATTTGGGACTATTTTTAGTGCAGGCTTAATCCCTGTGATTTACATTTTTGTGGGATTAAAAGTTGGCGCCGAGTTATCATCAATTATAGCTAATTTACAGGAAAATCAGAACGAAGCATAATGGAAAATTTAAGTTTGGAAATCGTAACTTTAATTACAGGAATAGCCCTCTTGTTAATTGGTATTTGGGGCTTACTCACCCAAAAAAATCTGATAAAAATGGTGATTGGGTTTGCTTTATTTGATACCGGGATACATATTATTATGGTAAGTATCGGGTACGTTAAAAATCGAACGGCTCCAATACTCGACCAGGCAGTAAAAACAAACGAAGCAGCAGAAAAAATTGTAGACCCTGTTCCACAGGCACTCGTTCTTACAGCTATTGTTATCGGGCTGGGAATTACAGCTTTAATGCTTGCCTATGTTTTAAAAATGTATCAGAAAAAGAAATCTTTAGAAATCAATAATTATAACGATTTAAAATGGTAGGACCTTTATATATTATTGCTATTGCATTAGGTACAGCTTTTTCGTTGGGTTTTTTCAAAAAGGCCAATCGGAATATACCTTTTGCTTTCATGTTTTTGGCCATGGCTTTCATGACGTTTATCTCGGGCCAGTGGCTTTATGCTTTTTTAGCCAATCAGCAGGAAGCGGTACAAATTTTCACAGCCGGTTTTCAACCCCCATTTTCCATTAGTCTTCAAATGGGATTGTACGAAGCGGTTTTTGTGAGTTTGATTAATGTAAT
>JAWLEM010000189.1:0-4808 GCA_041686115.1 Bacteroidales bacterium | reverse complement strand
CTTCTGTTCCATTCGCTGCAATATTGGATATTCCAGTTCCTGTAATACTCATTCGAATAGAAATCTTTAGAATGGGGGACCGTAGCCAGGTAACTTTCAAATCCGGAATCAAAAACCAATAATTTATATTCAACACTGTCTTCAGAATTTATTTCAATTTTGGTAGAATCTTCTTTATTTTCCTGTGCCAATACATTGCCTGTTGATAAAAACCCAACAGTTAAAATCATTAAAATATATATGGTTTTCATAGCATTTGGTATTAATTACAAAACAATATAATATACAATAAAAAATCAACGATGTCAACGCTTTAAAAAAATAGTTTTTCCAAATACGAATAACCCATTTTATTGAAATTATAAATTAAAAAATACCGATTGAGTAATTTTTTCACTGATTTAACTTATAGAATTGGCCAGAAATAGTTGTGTGAAAAGACCTGTTATATTCTGATTTCCAAATAACTCTTTGCGTCTTCGCGCCTTTGCAGTAAGAAGATAAATAATACTGATAGGCTGATAGCTCAATACAAAGTAAAAACCCTGCCATAAATTGCTATGACAGGGTTTGATTGTTATATCGAGACTTTGTTTTTATTCAAAGATATTCTTCATCTTTTCGAAAAAAGTTTTGTCGTTGGCATTTGGATTAGGCTTAAAATTTTCTGAGTTGCCTAATTGTTCAACAATTTTTTGTTCTTCTTTCGATAAATTTTTAGGAATCCATACATTAATATTTACCAGTAGATCGCCTTTTCCGTAACCATTTACTTCTGGCAAACCTTTTCCGCGAAGCCGTAAAATTTTCCCTGGCTGGGTTCCCGGATCTATTTTGATTTTCACTTTTCCGTCAACAGTAGGAATTTCAACAGTATCGCCCAATGATGCTTGTGAAAAGTTTAAATATAATCCATAGATTAGGTCGTGTCCGTCTCTAATCAGTTCCGGATGCTTTTCTTCGTGAATTAAAATGATTAAGTCACCATTAACACCACCACGGCGGGCAGCATTTCCTTTGCCACTAACATTAAGCTGCATTCCTTCGCCAACACCGGCAGGGATATCTATTGAAATTACTTCTGTTCCTTTAACAATACCTTCACCATGACATTTTGTACATTTACTGGTAATGATTTTTCCTTCACCACCGCAAACATGACATGTTGATGTTGTTTGCATTTGCCCTAAAAAAGTATTTGTTACTTTTGTTACCTGCCCTGTACCTCTACATGTTGAGCATGTACTGTACGACGATGCGTCTTGCGCTCCATTTCCACCACAGGAATCACAAGCAACATATTTATTAACTTTTAATTTTTTAGAAACACCATGCGCAATATCCTTTAAGCTAAGTGATACCTTTAGTCTTAAGTTTGACCCTTTATTAACTCTTCGGGATCGTTGGCGTGTGCCGCCACCAAATCCACCGAAGCCACTAAATCCGCCAAAGGAGCCTCCAAATGCATTTCCGAAAATATCGCCAAAGTTCTCAAAAATGTCTTCCATGGTCATACCTCCACCACCGAAACCATTTCCTGCTGCACCGCCAACACCGGAATGTCCAAAACGGTCGTAACGGCTTCGTTTGTCCGGATCTCTTAATACTTCATAAGCCTCTGCCGCCTCTTTAAATTTTGATTCAGCTTCTTTGTCTCCCGGGTTTTTATCCGGGTGATATTTTAATGCTTGTTTCCTGTATGCTTTTTTTATTTCATCCTGACTTGCACTCTTCGAAATCCCTAAAATCTCGTAATAATCTCGTTTTGTAGACATATTAACCGTTTTTCAAAATATTTTTATTCACCTATTACCACCTTTGAGTGACGAATAACTTTATCATTTAATAAATATCCTTTTTCAACCACATCCACTACTTTGCCCTTTAATTTCTCGTCTGGTGCAGGGATTTTTGTTATGGCTTCGTGTAAATCGGTATCAAATTCTTTTTCTTTGGCATCGATTTCTTTAACTCCACGCTGTTTTAAAAACTCTTTAAACTTGGTGTAAATAAGCTTAACGCCTTCTTTAACAGCATCAATTTCTTTTGCCCTTTCGATAGTTGAAAGGCCCCGCTCAAAGTCATCCATTACCGGAAGGATATTAATTAAAATATCTTCGCCGGCATTTTTACTAAGCTCCATTTTTTCTTTCAGCGTTCTGCGCCTGTAATTATCATACTCAGCTGCTAAACGTAAATATTTATCGTTTAGCTCTTCAATTTTTTCCTGATCAGACTTTTCTTTCTCCTCTGCCTTTTGGTCAGGTTTTACATCTTCTGATTCCGCTGTATCTTTTGGCTTAGTATCTTCATTTTTTTCTTTTTCAGCCTTTTCAGATTTTAGTTCTTCTTGTTGTTCCTGTTTCACTTCCGTTGGAGCTTGTTGCTTATTATTTTTATGATCTTTTTTATCTTTCGTCTTTTTTGCCATCTCTATAAAATTTATACTTTTTTATTGATTCATCAATATTTAACAAACAGTTTGCCAAAAGAATCATTTACGCCAAATTGGCACAGATCATTAAACTTTAAATGAAAAATTGGCAATTGATTTTTTACTAATGGGTGATTGATCTATTCTATTAATCTATCCTTTTAATATCAGCGCCTAAAGCATTTAACCTTTGGTCAATATTCTGATAACCTCGGTCAATTTGTTCAATATTATGAATTGTGCTTGTTCCATCTGCTGATAGAGCTGCTATTAATAATGCAACGCCTGCCCGAATATCAGGAGAGGTCATATCTGTTGCTCTTAACTGGATCTTATTATCGAGCCCGATAACTGTAGCCCGGTGTGGGTCGCACAAAATAATCTGGGCACCCATATCAATTAGCTTATCAACAAAAAATAAACGACTTTCGAACATTTTTTGGTGAATTAAAACACTGCCTTTTGCCTGTGTTGATATAACAAGCATAACACTTAACAGGTCGGGTGTTAATCCGGGCCAGGGCGCATCTGCAATAGTCATTATTGAACCATCAATAAATGTTTCAATTTGATAATGCCGCTGCTCGGGGATGTAAATATCATCACCTGTTTTTTCCAGTTTTATTCCTAACCTTCGAAATGAGTTTGGAATGATACCTAAATTTTCGAACGAGACATTTTTAATGGTAATTTCAGAACCTGTCATTGCTGCTAAACCAATAAAACTACCAATTTCAATCATATCTGGCAGTATCGTATGCTCACAGCCGCCAAGTTCTTTAACACCTTCGATGGTAAGCAGGTTCGACCCGATCCCTGAAATTTTAGCTCCCATACTTACCAACATTTTACAAAGCTGCTGAATATAAGGTTCGCATGCTGCATTGTATATTACCGTTTCGCCTTTTGCTAAAACGGCAGTCATAATAATGTTGGCCGTACCGGTAACAGATGCTTCTTCGAGCAGCATTTTGGCTCCATGTAAATTCTTTCCGTGTACTTTGTAGGAGTTATCTTTATGACTAAATTCAAATTTGGCACCCAGCTTTTCGAAACCGATAAAATGAATATCGACTCTTCTTCTTCCTATTTTATCTCCACCAGGTTTGGGAATGTATCCTTTACCAAAACGGGCAAGTAATGGGCCAATCATCATGATTGATCCGCGAAGGGCTATCGATTTTTCCTGATACTCTTCGGTTAGCAGGTAATCAAAATTAATGTCTTTAGCAGTAAATGAGTAGGACGATGGGTTTAATTTTTCCACCTGAACACCAATCGACTCAATTAGATCAATGAGTTTATTTACATCACGTATATTAGGTATATTATGAATGGTTACTTTTTCGGGCGTTAGTAAAACTGCGCTAATAATCTGAAGCGCTTCGTTTTTTGCTCCCTGGGGTGTAATTTCGCCTTTTAGCTTGTTGCCTCCTTTAATAACAAATGAACTCATAAATCCAATAATACTTTAAAAATAGCGGGTATAACATTTTTATAACCGCATGAAATTATTTCCTTCTTTGCGTTTTTCTTCTTTTGTTTTTAGCTAAAATATCTTTTGTTTCCGTTAGCTTCGTGTCCTTGTTAGTTAAATCAATTTTCCCTCCCGACATGGTTTTTAAATCTTCAAAGATGTGTTCATCTGTAACAGCTTCTTTATTCCATGTTAAATAGCTTTTTTTCATGTGGTTGGCTATAAGCTGAATAAGTATGTTTTTAAGCTCGCCTTCTTCCATATCTATGGCATATTGAATCATTTTTTCGATGGTTTTGCCATAATGCTTAAATTTTGCATTCTTATTATTGTAAGGAACCTTCTCTGGCTTTGCATTCAGTACTTCAATTTTCGGAGCTTCATAGGGAGAATCTATTTCTAATTGGAAATCTGAAATAATAGCCAGATGATCCCATAATTTATGTTTAAAATCTGCAATATCCCTTAAATGTGGATTCATATTACCCATAATGGTAATAATTGAATGTGCCATTTTATTTCTCTTTTCTTTATCTGGCTCGGCAATGGTGAGCTCAATCATCTTCTGAATATTTCTTCCATATTCGGGCAAAACGAGTTTTTTTCTACTTGTATTATATTCCATAACCTGATTTTGTTTTTTGCAAAAATAGTCTATTTTGATTTAGCATTCAAAGATTTAATCTGATAATTCATAAAATATAATGTTACAAATACAAGAAGATGATTTATGTATAAAACAAAAAAGGCCGGCTTTTATCTTACCGGCCTGAATTTTATATTCTCCAAAGTAGTCTTTAATCTTTTTTTCCGAATTTATATCTTAATCCCCAAGAACTTTGGATTATTAAATCACCCTCAATGTCAAGTGTTGGCTGTAATTCTATATGCAATGAA